>CAZLLG010000262.1:0-5540 GCA_964560275.1 uncultured Eubacteriales bacterium
TGGCATATTTTATCTGAAACGTCTCAGAACCAATCTATTTTATGATTACGGAATTGGACATATCGGCTTAAAGACAAAAAAATTTCAATCCCTTGGTATTGAGCTGAAAATGGATTTTCATATACTGGATATACCAGTCGAACTGGAAATGGGGCTGCGCTTATCCTATCGTCTGCTGGATAAGAAACTCCATGCGGATATTATCCTATTCGACTTAATTTTTGATTATTGATGATGTTAAGGAGGACCAATATGGCTTGCCACAAATTTCTTCCTACAGTATTGGTGCTATTTTTATTTATTTTGACCGGCTGTACTTCACAGGAGAAACAACCAGACCTGATCCTTTCAAGAAATGATGTTATTTCTTTTGTACAAAAAGCGGTAGATTACGCTAAAACCTACGGGAAAGACAGGGCCTTGAAAGAATTCATGAACACGGATGGTGAGTTTATACAGGGAGAACTCTATATGTTTGCTGATTCCTTCGAGGGGATCGTTCTGGCACACGGAGGGAATCCTGAATTAGTCGGCCAGAATATTATGGAGATAACAGACAAACGAGGCAAAGAGATCATGCCGGAGATGATTGACCTTGCCAAACAGGGGAAGGGATGGATGGAGTATTATTGGACAAATCCTGTCTCCAAAAGGGATGAGCGCAAACTCACTTATGTGGTGAAAGTGGATGAAACCTGGTTTGTTGGGGCAGGAATGTACGAAAGGGACATAAAATAGACACGGGGGCGGAAAATTCGAATGGGGGAAGAGCTCAGTCGATTTTTTTTGCTTCCAATCTAAAATCCCTCTGCCCTAAAACCAACCCTGTAACTGTTCCTCCGGCATCCAGGACAAAACGAATCCTGATATAAGGATCTGTTGAAAAAAATGTGGTGGCATTTTCTACAAAGAACTGTGTTGCTTTTTGGCCTGTCGGTTGGATGATCAGATAGTAATCTTCATAAGAGACATTGAGCTGATAGGTAGGATTGACCTCATACAATCCTTCATAGAGTTGATATATTGAAGAATCCAGCCTGAAATATTTTTTGATTTCAGGGAGAAAATGGGGCCAGCCATAAGCTTCTGCGACAGCCCGGAGAATTTCATCAATCAGATATTCTCCGTTTTCGCTGTTGGCCATAATTACGACTCCCTGCCCCTTAACTGGATATCCTACGAGATAGCTAGAAAAGCCTTCATTTTTGCCGCGGATGAAAAAATGGAGGTTGTCTCCTTCATCTCCTATAAAAAATCCTAAACCTTGATTTCCGACATGAACGGAAAGCATATTCCGTGCTAGTTCTGGATCAAAGATGTTTTGAGAACGCCCCAAAGCGGCCGACATGAGTTCAATAGCGAAAATCGCTAAATCAGAAGGAGTCGTCCAGAGCCCATTGGCCGCAATGACCGGATAGAAATGGCCTTTCCCTGTAAACGGGAATCCTTCTCTATTGTGGCCAAACAGTGCATCCATAAAAAGATGCTCAGGCAGGGAATCCGCAAATGAACTGTGTTCCATTTTAAGCGGTGTCAAAACAGCTTTATCCATAAACTCAGCGAAAAGCTGTCCGTTTATATCTTCTATGAGTTTTTCAAGAATGGCAAAATTGGCTTCCGAATGCTCCAGTACTGTACCTGGGGTGGAAGAGACATAGACAGGAGGATTTTTTGTTTTTTCACCAGAAAAAATCTGTAAAAGAGAAGGTTTGTTTTCTATGGATTCGACACCTTCATATTCTAGGGGGACGAGACCTGAGTTTCGGCTCAATAGTCTGCGGAGTGTGACCTTTTCTTTTAAAGTAAACTGATTTTCGGGAATCGTCCAGGATTGAAGATAGTCATTGATATTGACATCCAGCCCGATTTCCCCTCGAATGACAAGAGTCAAGAGTCCCGCTGCTGAGACAGCCTGGCTGATAGCTGTGGCCTGAAAAATTGAAGAAACTGTGACGGGATCTTGGCTGTTGATTTGTGTGACTCCGTAACCTTTGGCCCATTCTATCTGAAAATTGTCGATAGCAGTGATGCTGACTCCGGGGATTTTATAATAGGCCATACGTTCGAAAAGTTTCATTCTCTCTGGATTTTCCCCTTCGAACACGATAGATTTGAGCAGGCCGTTTTCTATTGTTTTTATTCTCTCCTTTGTGAGAGTTTTTGATGCATCACATCCAAAAAATAATAGAAATAGAATGGCAAAAAAACCCGCAGCGAATAATTGTTTTTTTTGTATCGAGGAGATATCAGACAAAAAAATCACATTTATTTCTCCTGTATTTTAGTCTTTATCCTCACGATAACCAAGGACAATTCCTGGCAGGTTAAGGCTTTCTTAAATATATCATCTAAATCTGAGGACGAATAATTTGGTCCAATGGAATACACATGTTTTACGCCGCAAGCCCGGGCGACCTGTTCGATGTCCAACGATGGAGCTTTTTGTCCCATTGCATCTCTTCCCACTCCGGGATGAGGCTGGAACCCTGATGCCGCAGTTGCGGCATTGTCCAAAACAACCATTACAATCTGACTGCGGTTATGAACCACATTACAGATGGCAGGGAGGCTGGAGTGAAAGAAAGATGAATCTCCAAAGAGTGCAATAACTTTTTTGTCGATGCCTGCTTTACTCAAACCATCTGCGACGCCAACGGCTGATCCTATGGCATATTTAGCATCCAGCCTGTCGGCAACAGTGACCAGACATCCGGGATCTCCAACCAAAACAAGTTTTTGCCCTAAACGTTCGGCGGTTGTCTCCAGCTGGTCCAGGATTTCACTATAGCCGCATTCAGCACAGAAATTTTCTTTTTCGGGGTGTTCTTGTTCTTCTTCGTCTTTTGTGTAGTTGTTCTTGAGTTCGAATCCAGGGAGAAAATTAAGCAGGGCCTCTTGGATCTGCCATCTGAACAATTCCCCTTCGCGGTGAATAAACTCATCCAGTTTGCCACTGATTTTGGTGGCACTTCCCCTGTCGTGAGCGATCGCCTTAATCTGAATTTCTATATAGGGTTCATTCTCTTCGACAATGAGGGCCTCGCGGCAATCCCGAAGAAAGTTCCCAATGACATTTTTAGGAAGAGGGTAGAGGACTCCGAGTTTAAGGAGTCTGAATTCTTTCCCCGGGCTGTTTTCCAAAACATCCTGGAGTTTTTGAAACGCAAATCCGGTTCCAATAATTCCTTTTTTACCTGATCCACAACTCTGATTAAATGGAGAATTCTCGGACCACTCGCCGAATATTTTGAGTCTTTTATGCAAATCCCTGTGTTTTTCAACCGCATTTTTTGGAACAGGCACAAAACGGAATGGTTCTTGTAAGAAGCCATGGCTGATATCTTGATAATCTTCTGAAGAGATTTGAACAGATCCCTTTTGTAAAGTGAAGCTCCGCGTATGCCGTATAATGAGAGGTATTCCATAAAGTTCTGAAGCACTAAAGGCCTCCTTCATCATCGCATAACCTTCAGCAGGGTTTGACGGCTCGAGCATTGGCATTTCCAGGAAAGAGGCCAGAGGACGTGAATCCTGATCATTTTGGGAGCCGTAACCGCCCGGATCATCTCCCAAGAGAATAACTAGACCTCCATGAACCGGGGTTAGGTTCAAAGCCATCAGCGGGTCGATCATGGCATTTAGACCGACACTTTTTGTGCAAACCAAAGCACGGCGGCCGGCAATCGATGCTCCAATCCCCATCTCCATCGCCACTTTTTCATTGCTTGACCATTCCACATATAGGTTGTGTTGTTTTGCGTTTTCAATCAGCGTCTCAACCGTTCCAGAGCTGGGAGAGCCCGGATAACTTGTAACAAGTTTAATGCCGCTGTCCAGTGCACCAAAGGCTAGAGCCTGATTTCCACTTAAAGTTTTTATATCCATAGCTATCTTTGTGTTGAAAAGGTGGAATTATATTTTGTTAGAATCTGATAAAACTCTAAAATTATTCGAACCTTTTTTGGCCTTCAATCTGGCCCTGCTTGCACTCTGCAATATTTTTTGGATGCAAAACAGTCCCCTCACACTGTCCTTCAGATGTCAGCCAGAGTGCAACTTGAGTTTTAGCATCATCTAAAATTTTAAACTCGAGATTTTGATCACTCAAGGTATCGATCTTTGTTTTAAAGCCTGACTGCACCTCAATAGTGTAGCCCTTTCCTTGGCGAGCGACTTCGAACCACCAGTTTAAAGTGCTGGCCGCTGGGCAGTTTGAATATGAAGAGACCATTTCCCACCGACCCAGCCAGATTTCCCATGGGGCTGGTCCCGATAGAGTTGTTTGCTGTGGTTTTGAGGGTGTCAATTGAACCGTGGATGCGGCTGCGGCTCGACCGTTTCGATCGACTAAGGAATTGGGAGCAGTGTTGGGTTCGGTGTCCCAAATATCGATAACTCCGTCTCCATCGGAATCATTGAGTTGTGTCTGACCTTTGCGACCATTACGATCCACATAGGAATTAAGAGGAGTGTTGGGTTCAGTGTCCCACTGATCAATCACGCCGTCCCTGTCTGTATCATCCATTTGACTCTGTCCGGGACAACCTTTATTGTCCACATAAGAATCAGGAGGAGTGTTTGGACATTTATCCCATTGGTCAGGGACTCCATCCTTATCACTATCACGGAGAGGGGAGGACGGTGTTTGTTGATTCACATCTGTAATCTGAAACCTGAGGATGACTTGTGCATCCCTGCCTCCATTCATCTGAAGAGTATATGTTCCAGAGGACAGGGAGAGGACATCAAGAAGGCCGAGAGATTGAAGCGGTGGATTATTTTGATACTGGAACCATTTATAGATCTCCGTTCCGTTCTGGCTTAGGATTGTAAATCCTTTCTCATCCACCGGTCTTCCAAGTGTGCAGTCAGTCCCATGGTTAAATGAAACCATGTGGAATTGGACAGCCTGAAAACCTTGACTAATGGAAAACTGTGTCGTCCTGGGATTACAGTCAGAATCGACTGTGGCGATAAGAGATCCAGGCCCAGCATTGTTGAACTCCTGTGCCAATCCTATGTTTAGTGCAGCAACTAAAAAAAGAATTGTTATTATGAACAATTGCAATTTTTTCATTATTTAAACTCCTGAATTAAACATACCATACGCAGAAAATAAAGGTCAATTGTTCTTGCCTCCACAATTCAATCTTCTTGTTGGTGTTTTAGGGATATGGTATAATCGTCCACCTCCTGCCGGAGTGGCGAAATTGGCAGACGCGCTGGATTCAAAATCCAGTTCTCTTTTAGAGAGTGTGGGTTCGACTCCCTCCTCCGGCACTCTGGAATTCCTGTTCTCCTCTGGATAGACACCTATCCAAACCTCCTTGAAGTTGACGATGCGAAGAAGAGGCTGGGATTTTAAATCACCACTCCTGTATCACCCAAGGCGAGAATAATCGGGAGATGAGCTGGTCAAGTTTAGTCTTGATACTTAAAAGAGACTTTTACTTTTGTGCGATAAGCTGAAACCTTTCCATCTTCAACCTTCATATCGAATTCCACAGCTTCTGCAATTCTCAAATCCTTAAGACCCTTAC
>CAZLLG010000263.1:0-5449 GCA_964560275.1 uncultured Eubacteriales bacterium
TTATTAACTCAAGTGAAAATCCAAAAGATATTCCGTTTTCAGTATCTTCAGAAGGAATACTACAGAGAGACAAATAAATTCAGTCAATTATATTGTGCAGGCCGTTCAAAGCCAGCCATGCTTCATATACCAATTTACAGTTTGGGCCATGCCTGTCTGGAAATTCGTTTGAGGGGCATAGCCAAGCTCGTGAACAGCTTTTTGAATGGAGAGGGGTTTTGGATGAATAAAAAAGGCCAGTTTCCCCCTAGTGAGAGGAGCTTCTTTTTTGAAAAGCCCGAATGTCTTTTCAAGCTTCCAGGCTGCAACCTTAGTGGGAAAAAGAGGAAGACTTAATTTGGGGATTGAGCTGTTTGTAGCGACTGCAATTTGTTCTACAATCTGTCTGACTGTCAGGACTTCATTTCCTGCGATGTTATAAATTTCTCCATTTCTTCCCTGTCCCAAACATTGCAGGATGCCCTGTATAAGATCATCGATGAAAACAGGTGTCTGGCGTGCATGGCCGCGTGTGACTAGGATAAATTTCTTTCTTTTAATGGCGCTTATCAATTTGAATGTACGCCGGTCCCCCTGACCGTAGACCCACCCAGGCCTGATCACAAACAGAGGCTTCCCTTCTTTGGCATGATTTAAGGCGATCTTTTCTCCCTCGAGTTTGGATTGGTCATAAACACTTATGGGAAAAGTGGGATAGGTCTCATCAGCCACCGTATTATGTCGGACTGCACCCAAAACACCAGCAGAACTAAAATGTACGGCTTTCTTGACGCCCGCATTAAAAGCGGCATCGAGAACCTCCCGCGTACCGGCAGAATTGATGCGAAAGAATTCATTCTTATCGAAATGAGAGCCTCCCAGCGCCGCAGCGAGATGGAAGAGGACATCCACACCCCTCAAGGCGTCTTCCAATACTTTTTTTTCTCCGATATCTCCGAAATAAACTTCACAATCTTTGGATTCATGGATATTTTTTTTGTGGATCAGGATGCGTACCGACCAGTGGTTTTTGAGAAGTTTTTTAACCAAATGGGTGCCCACAAATCCTGATGCTCCGGTGATGAATGCACGCATAGGCTATCGCTGTGTCTTCTTAAAATTCGTTTCGGCTTTCATTAGGACTTTTCTCATTATATCCATGTATTTAGGATAAGTATATTCGTGTGCGGCCTTACGTCTAGCCAATTCTGCGCGTTTTTTAGCTTCTGGGTCATTGAGAGCATAGGAAATTCCTTTAGCAAGACTGTCTGGATCGGGATCGACAAGAATGGAGATGTTTTTATCAAGTATCTGGGAGTGAGTCCAAAGATTCGTGGCCACAACTGGTTTTCCCGATTTGAGAAAGGAGTAAATTTTAAGAGGAGTGTTTGTGCCCGACAATCTTGGTGAAACTAGAACATCGGCCAAGGATACATATCCAGGGACATGAGAAGGAGGGACTTGTCCTGTGAATTTCACTTTTTTGGCTATATTTAACTCTATAGTTTTTTGCATCATGTGGGCAACGGCAGATTTGCTTTCTCCTACAAGAAGGAAGATGATATCTTTTTGATCCAGCCGAGCGGCGGCTTGAAGTAGAAGTGGGATTCCCTGATAGGGTTGGAAGTTTCCTGCATAGAGCACAATTTTTTCTCCTTGAGGAGCGATGTCCTCTCGATTGAACGGAGTTTCTATTGACAAATTCTCAAAGTCATCAAAGTCAATAAAGTTTTGAAGGAGGATGGATTTTCTTCCAAATCCGATCTTTTGCACAGTTTGTGAAAGATCGGGACAGATGACAATGATCGCATTCGAATTTTTGAGTATGAATTGTTCTATCCTGAGAAAAAGATCCTTGATAGGCCGGGACTTGGTGAACTCGAAGTTATCCAGCTGTTGGGGCAGGCTTGAATGCATGTCATAGACATGCGGAATTCTCCAGATTTTTGCAAGCGCAGCCCCAAATAATCCGGCTTCCTCATGGGAAAAAATCAAGTCATAGGGCTTAATAGTGAGCTGAAATATGGCTTTTAAAAGTAGCAGAAAATCCAGTGGAATTTTCGCCAATGACGGACCAATTTTGATTTTTTTTATAAAAAAAAGATCTGGGATGCGCAGGATTTTTAAGTTTCTAATGGATTTGCTTTCGCCAAGATGATAGGTGACGAGATCAATTTTGTGTCCGAGATCCGAGAGAGTCCTGAGCCGGAAATAGATGCTGATCGGAGTGCCTCGAGGCTGGAAAAAAGGTTCTGGCGCCAGCATGAGAATATTCATTGGCTAATGGATTTTTTAGGTCTTTTCGGAATCAGAGTCGATGATCTCCTGGATAAAATATGTGCTCTTATCTGATGACTCATGGTAGGCACGGACCATGATTTCAGCCAGAAGTCCAAGAGTGATAAATTGGATCCCGATAACTATGAGCAGGATCGCCAACAGCAGGAGAGGGCGGCCGGCGAGGCTCTGTTTGAGAATGAGCCGTTGGTAGGATAAAATGAGACCGATCACACCTCCCACCAAACCACTGATCAATCCAAAAAATCCAAACACTTGGAGAGGCCGTGTGGAATAACTGAGTAAGAATTTGACGGTGAGCAGATCAAGGATCACACGCGGAAAACGGAAGATGGAGTATTTGGATTTTCCGAAGCGTCGTGCCCTGTGATTCACCTGGACCTCTGTAATGGACACTCCCATCTGGCTGGCGATAGCGGGGATAAAACGATGGAGCTCTCCATAGAGCTGGATGTTCTTTATGATTTCTTTACGGAATGCCTTGAGAGTGCATCCATAATCGTGAAGTTTTACTCTGGTGATAAGAGAAATAAGCCAGTTGGCAATCATGGAGGGGAGCCTGCGAGAAAAAAACTTGTCCTTCCTTTGTTTTCTCCAGCCGCTGACAATGTCGTTGCCTTCATTGATTTTTTCGATAAACAGATGGATATCCATGGGATCATTCTGGAGGTCTGCATCCAATGTGATAACGATTTCACCTTCCGCATGATCAAAACCGGCCGAGAGGGCCGCAGTCTGGCCGAAATTCTTTCTCAGTTTAATGAGCTTAACGGCGGTGTCCTCACTTTGGATTTTTTTTAAGACAAAAAATGAATTGTCCGAACTTCCATCGTCGATAAAGATGATTTCATATGTTTTTCCGAGCTTACTGCAGGATTCGGTGATATCTGCGTGGAGGATTGGTAAGTTTTCCGCCTCGTTGAATACAGGGATAACAAGGGAGAGGGTTAGAGGATCTTGGGAAGTCATCCTGGTTAATATATCAAATCGTCCAAAAATAATAAACAGTACAATATTAATGATGTATTCACTTTTTGTGGCACCAGCCTAAAATGAATATGCAAAGGGGGTTGTTTCAGTACGTTGACAAGAATGTTTGCTTCTTCTAGAATCGAGAGCAGAGTTCATGGCAGAAAAAAAGATTCTTATCGTCGATTACGAAAAAAAAAGCATTGTGGCCCTAGAGAGTCTTTTTTTGCCCTATAGTCTCCAGGTTGTTACGGCAACTGATGGCCAGTCTGCCTACGAAAAATTTGTTGAAGAAAAACCGGATATCGTCCTCCTCGAACCGATGCTTCCCAAAATGCACGGATTCGAGCTTGCGAAAAAGATCCGTGAAGATTCAGAGGGAGAAACACCCATTATTATTGTCACAGCTCTCTACAAAGGTCCCCAGTACAAGAATGAGGCGATAAAGTCTCTTGGAGTCGCTGAGTATTTTGAAAAACCTTATAACAATGAAGCATTACTGAACGCAGTCTTAAATATTGTACACAACGAAGTGCCCATCGAGGAGGAACTGCCGGATCCAGAAGACGTCATTCAAACTCTTTCTGACTTAGCTGACAGTTTCCCAAAAAAAGGCAATGAATAAAGGACAGCGATGAAGAATCTGTGGACCCGGTGCAATAACTGTCAGGGTATTCTTTACAAACAGGACATTCTTGACAATTCGTTTATTTGTCCAGATTGCAAATTTCATTTCAGGATTTCGGCGAAAGAACGGCTGCAGATGCTTTTTGATGATGGACAATATGAGCTTTTTGATCAACATATCTATCCAAAAGATCCTCTTGAGTTTGTCGATTCAAAAAAATACTCCAGCCGATTGAAAGAAAATCAAAAGAAGACAGCCTATCCTGATGCCGTACTGAATGCAGTCGGAGCCATTGGGGGAATTCGTTCTGTAGTTTGCAGCATGAGCTTTGCCTTTATGGGTGGCAGTATGGGATCGGTTGTCGGCGAAAAAATCACCCGGGCTCTGGAAAAAGGCCTTTCAGAAAAAATGCCGGTCATAGTTGTGTCTTGTTCAGGAGGAGCGCGGATGCAGGAGGGGACTCTCTCACTCATGCAGCTTATGAAAACAAGCGCAGCGATCGCTCGACTTGAAGGGGCGGGGATTCCCTACATCTCTGTGATTACAGATCCAACAACAGGTGGTGTTACAGCCAGTTACGCGATGTTAGGGGATATCAACATTGCCGAACCAAAAGCGCTCATTGGTTTTGCCGGGCCAAGGGTGATCGAACAGACAATTAAAGAGAAGCTTCCTAAAGGATTCCAGCGATCTGAGTTTCTTCTCGAACATGGAATGTTGGACGATGTTGTCGAGAGGTCAAATCTCCGGAACTACATTGCTCGAGCCCTCCGTCTTTTTATGAATCATCCTCTATGAATTTTTCGCAGTGTTTGAAATATCTGGAAAAAGTCCAGAAACTTGGAGTTAAATTTGGTCTGGACAATGTTAAAACTGTGCTTGAAGCACTTCATTCTCCTCATATTCGTTATCCTTCAATCCTGGTAGCAGGAACAAATGGAAAAGGTTCTGTTTGTGCCGGGATCACACGCATCCTGTCTCTGCATGGATTTCGTGTTGGACTCTTCACATCACCTCATCTTGTGAGTGTGAGAGAGCGGATCCGTATCGGGGATGAACTCATCACGAAAAAGGCCTTTAGCTTTCGCCTAACATTTCTCAAAGATACAGTCGAAGCACTTTTGGATGCAAAAAAACTTCAGCACCATCCTACGTATTTTGAAATACTGAGCTGTCTGGCATTTTTGTGCTTTAAAAGAGAAGAGGTGGATATCGCTGTATTGGAAGTGGGTATGGGAGGGAGGTTTGATGCCACCAATGTCGTATCGCCTCTTGTATCTGTGATATGCACAATTTCTCCCGAGCATCAAAAAGCTCTAGGAGAAACACCGGATCAAATCGCCTTTGAAAAATCCGGGATCATGAGACCGGGCGTGCCCGTTGTCTGTGGAACAGAAGATCCTGAAGCTTTTGCTGTTCTCCAAAAGAGAGCCGTAGAACTTGGTGCGCCGTTTTTCCAAGTCTTTGAAAGGCAGGACAGCTTCCAGGCTTTTCGCAGGACCCAGTGCAGCGAATTCCTTCTGAGGACCTCAACAGAAGTGTACTCTTATTCTCCGAGTCTATTGGGAGTCCATC
>CAZLLG010000264.1:0-4355 GCA_964560275.1 uncultured Eubacteriales bacterium
AGATTTTTTAAGGATTCTGGAACACGGCTACTCCATCCGGGGTGTTCCCTCCAAGAGAAAGACTGTCGGCGTGGAGCGGGAAAAGGATGTCGGGATTGTGGAAAAGATTCTGAAAGAAGACCTCCTCCAAAACAGGATCTACCAAAGGATTCTAGATTTATGAAACACAAGATTTTTGTCGCCCTGTCAACTTTTTCTGAGCTCAGCGAGTCTCCTCTCAATTTACTGAGAGAAAGCGGCTTCACTCACTCTATAAATCCACTTGGGAGAAGGCTGGTCAGAGATGAAATAATCGAAATGGGAGGTGAGAGCGAAGGAATCATCGCAGGTGTTGAGCCCTACGATGAATATGTCCTGGATCGTTTGCCGAATCTCCTCTGTATTAGCCGGTGTGGAGTTGGGATCGACAGTATCTCTGCAGAGGGAGCCAAGAAAAGAGGCATTGTGATTAGAAACACACCAAATGTTGTAATCCAACCGGTTGTAGAACTGAGTGTGGCCATGATATTTGACCTCATGAGAAAGCTCTCCTACTTTACACATCTTCTCCGAATGAAAAGATGGGAAAGAAAGGCAGGCCATCTCCTAAAAGGCAAAAAAGTTGGCATCTTAGGATTGGGAAGAATCGGGAAGAAGATGGCTGAGGTTATGACCGGACTTGAGACAGAGGTGTATGGGACAGACCTTTTTCCAGATAAACAATGGGCAGAACAATGGAACGTAACGATTGTGCCTTTAAATGAGCTGCTCCGGATCTCTGATATCCTGTCAATCAATCTCTCCCTAGACAAAGAGAATGTTATCAAATTGGGAGAGGATGAGTTCAAGAATATGAAAGAAGGGTCAATTATAGTTAATACTTCACGTGGTCAGTTCATAGACGAATCGGCCTTGTTTGATGCTTTAAAAAGCGGTCATTTAAGTGGTGCCGCCTTGGATGTATATAGTGAAGAGCCTTACACGGGTAGGCTTAGTGAGTTAAATAATGTTGTGCTGACCCCTCATGTAGCCACACTTACAAAAGAGTCGAGAATAGAGATGGAGTTGGAAGCCGTTCAAAACTTGATAGATTTTTTTAAAAACAGCTGACGTTAGTATGGTGAGGATCTATGTTTAAAAAGTTCCTTTATAAGATTCGGTTACTCGTATCGATATTCGGGCCCTACAAAAAATATGCCTATGTGCTTTTGTTTATTATGATAGTTGCAGCTTTAAGTGAGGCGGTCGGCCTCGGTCTGATCATTCCCTTTGTTGGAACCGTCTTGGGAGACAGTGCCTATACAGAGAATATTAAAGTTGTCTCATATTTTAATCAATTCTTTGCTCAATTATTCCCTGAAAATCAACGTTTAATAGGAATTTCAATATTTATCTTCATAACATTCCTTTTTAAGAACATCTTTATCTATTTGAGTTCTGTTTTGTCGGTTCACTTTAAAAATTCACTGAGAAAATTCTGGTCATCTAAGATTATGGAGAGATACATCCATTGTGAGTATGATCATATTATTTCTCAGAAAAGGGGGACTTTAATAAACAATCTTATCAATGAACCGATGGTGGCATCAAAATTCATCGGACAGCTTGCCCAGTACATCCTTCGCATTATACTCGCTCTGAGCATATACCTTATTATGCTCATAACAAACTGGCAGGTCACCCTTTTATTGACTCTCGCTTTGGTATTGATCCTGGGTTTCTTTTGGAAGGCCAGCACCAGGTTCTCGATTTCATCAGGCAAAAAGCGTTTAGCCTTGAACCAGGAAATTTCAGCAGAAGGCGAGCAATCTCTCAATGGGATCAGACAAGTTAGGTTGTTCTCTCTTGAGGACAATGTCAACAAAAGCTTTGCAAAGAAATTTGATAAACTAAGAAAGATATTAACACGGCTAGGAATATATCAAAGCCTCCCCGGGCCACTGGGAGAGACACTGATCATACTCTGTTTAGTCCTGGCAATAATTTATTTTGAGTACATCGGGAGTATCCCTCTCGTTGCCGTTATGCCTATGCTGGCATTTCTGGCAACCACAACTCAGAGACTTTACCGGCACATTGCCCAAGTTCTATCCGATAGGATGCTCATGCTCTCTTATATACCAGCTCTAAAATTAGTGCATACATTAATTTATGAAGAAGAATTCAAGAAAGAAGACCTGATTCATGGGATCGCCGTCAATCAACTTTCTGGCGATATCGTATTCAACGATGTGGACTTTTCTTATGAGGATTCAAGTCCTTTATTCAAGGGACTCAATCTTCGTATTCCAAAAAACAAAATAACGGCAGTCGTGGGAAGATCAGGCAGTGGTAAGTCATCGCTGGTCGATCTTTTGTGTGGTCTCTATAAAGGATACAAGGGGAAAATTTTAATTGGTGATATGGAACTTAGGACAGTTAATCTGGCAAGTTGGCGTAAAAAAATCGGATTTGTGAGTCAAGACACCTTTCTTTTTAATGAAACCGTAAGAGAAAATATCCTTTTAGGAAAGCAGGATGCATCTGAAAACGAGATCAAGACAGCTGCAAGGACGGCCTATGCCCATGATTTTATAAGAAGTCTCCCGAAGGATTATGACACGGTCCTTGGAGACAGGGGACAGAAGCTATCCGGGGGGCAAAGGCAGCGTATCACTGTGGCAAGAGCGCTTATACGTTCTCCAGAGCTGCTCATTTTTGACGAAGCCACAAGTGCCCTCGATTCTGAATCGGAAAAGCTAATTCAGCAGTCGATAGAAGACCTGAGTGAGCAAAAAACCATAATAATTATTGCACATCGTATCTCGACAATTAAGAATGCCGATGTCATTTATGTCATGGATGAAGGCCATATTGTTGAATCTGGAACATATGAAGAGCTTATGGATAAACGCGGTCTTTTTCGAAGTATGGTGAATCAGCAGGCAGGATAAATGAGGAAAGGGCATCCCAGGTCAGTATAATTTCCGGGACACCTTTGGATACCTCCGGCTCCGCTTCGCAGGCAGTTGGTGTGAATACACGGTGGATGCCTTGCAAGCCTCAAAAAAAGACAGAACAAAATCAAGCCGAAAGAAGTGAAATCAGCACCAAAAAACGATATTGCTAACACAGCAGCACTTGCACTGACCTTAGCACTATCGTGTTATTATCTTTTTCTGTTCTTTGGTAAATACTACTCTCCTTTAAGCGATTTTTTTGCATTTAAAGATATTGCAGAGGAATTATTTAATTTTCGTCTAGAGATTTCGTCTAAGAGATTACCTGTTTATCCTTTATTGATAGGTTTGGTTGCCAAAATCATCCCTGCGAACAAGGCCATTCTCTATGCAGGCATTCTTATAAGTAACATCTCATATTTAGGCTCGATATTTCTTATTCATAAAATTGGCCAGAAAGTAGGAATAAAAAATTCATTTCTAATAAGCTGGTTTTTTGCTTTTTCAACTCTTTCTCTATATTGTGCGATACAACCGTTACCGGAAGCTTTGATTCTCTTCCTGATACTTTTATCTTTTTATGTAAAAAGTGACAAGACATCTGTATATATATCTGGTTTGGCAGCCTTTACACGCTTCGATGCGGCGATAGCCATATTAGCAAATATACCCAAAATACTTATTAAAAGAAAAAAGGGCTTGATAGCCCCTTTTTGCCTTCTTCTTTTACTTCCTGTTGTATTTTTGGGGGCATACTACATTAAGGCCGGCAGGAGTGGATATATTAGTCATATTCTAGATAAAAAACCATTTATGATTGAAAAACCGTATGGAAATTTTTTTTCCCTGCTGCGCACTGTTAACCTATTTTTTTTGCCAGATGACCATCGTGCGACTGTATCGCCTGAAACCAGATTTTTTGCTCAGTGGTGGGTCCAATTGATATGGCTTATTAACATATTTGTTTTATCTGTTGGCGTGTTCCATCTTTTTAAATTGAATAAATCAAACCATCTAAAAATATTTATTTTTTTTCTGCTCTATTTTATATTCCTCTGGTTTTATAGCCTGACAGATTGGCGGAAAATGTATTTTTTAGCCTGGATTTTCCCTTTTTATACAATCGCTGGTATTGAGTATCTTTTATTGCGAACGCAGAAGATCAAGAAATTTTTGATTGCTTCATCAGTGATATTGGGTGCTGTTGTTATCTATGGCGCAATCAACACACCTTTTTTTAAAAATGTATATCATCATTTTTTTAGTCTTGGTTTTGAGTTAAATAGCCTCAGCAGGTTTTTAACATTTCTGCCAATCTGTGTGTTTGTTTATTTTAAAGAAAGACAGACTGGCTCAAAAAAATACTTGATTTTGCTTCTTATATTTTTAGTGATAATCCCATCAATATCAACGCATATAGGAGCCATAGATAATATA
>CAZLLG010000264.1:4365-5414 GCA_964560275.1 uncultured Eubacteriales bacterium
GATTTAGAAGCCGGGATGAACGAAATAAAAGACATGATAAAAGACAATGAAAAAATCTTCATGCCGGCGAAAATGGTAAACTGTGCAGTTTATCTTTCAGGTATCCCAGAAAAAAACATCGTAACCTACGAAAATAAGGATTTATCCGTTGAGAATATCAAATATATCGCTTCATTCAAATCCTGGGATCGCGATCCAGTTCTCAAACAACTCGTAAATAATCCAGAAACTATAACGATATCAAATCATGTGGTCACTATTTCAGAAGTCTATAATGTCGGGATATTTAGGCTTTTTGAAGTGAAGAGTAAAATATGAGCTCAGGGGGGAAACAAAATGGAACAAAAGGGTCTGTCAATAATCTTGCCTGTTTATAATGAACAGACAGCAATAGAAGAAACCATTTCTCAATTATCTCAGGTAAAACAAAATAGTGATTTTGAAGTGGAAATCATTTTGATAAATGATGGATCGAATGACAGTACAGAGGTGATTTTGAGAAATTCATCTCAAAAAGATTTTCGTCTTATTCATCACAGCAGGAATCTAGGCTATGGAGCTGCACTAAAAACAGGAGTTAAAGCTGCAAAATATGCCTATATAGCAATTACAGATGCTGACAATACCTATCCTAATGACCGAATTCCAGAATTTTTTCATAAAGCTTTGGAAAAAGATTTAGACATGATGGTTGGAGCAAGGATAGGTAAGGGCGTAAAAATTTCCTTTTTTCGAAAACTTCCCAAATGGGTATTGACCAAAATCGCCAATTATCTTGCCAATGTTAAAATACCTGATATTAATTCAGGATTTCGGATTATAAAAAAAGAAGTTGTTAAATCATTTTTAAAAATACTCCCAGACGGGTTTTCTTTTACGACTACAATCACTCTTGCTATGGAGGTCAATGGCTATTCAGTAAAATACGAACCGATCGATTATTTTGGAAGAGAAGGCAAGTCAAAATTTAAACCGATAAAGGATACTCTAAATTTCCTGCACTTGATTATCAGCACAATTTTATATTTTAACCCCTTAAAGATTTTTAT
>CAZLLG010000265.1:0-5400 GCA_964560275.1 uncultured Eubacteriales bacterium
TATTACTACGTGGATACACATCTGAAAAAAAATGGCCTTCTAGATGATTATCGGAAGGACATCGTGACTCTGTCTCTACTCTCATTCTTAATGAGGTGGAGGCAGAACACCCGTGTGGGTTCCTGTCCGACTCAAAGATTAATATGAAAATGGGGATGCTTATTTTTGCTAATGATATTTTGCATTTTTGTCTCAATTTGATTAACTTGGAATCATGAAGGGAAGAATATTACGCGGAAATCTCTATTTTGGCACTCTTTTACTTTTTGCAGCCACTCTTCTTCTTATGTTTAACAATCCTTTCATGAAAACATGGTATTACATCTTTGCCTGGTGGTCGTTTATCCTCATGCTCGATAGTATTAATTTTCGACTCAGAGGGAATTCTCCGCTTTCAGAAGGTGTATTCAAATTTTTGTTCATGGGATTTATTTCGGTCTCCGTGTGGTTGATTTTTGAGCTGTTTAACTTGAGGTTAAGGAACTGGTCTTATTTTGATCTTCCTCAGGGTATTTTTCCACGTTGGTTGGGATATTTTCTCGCTTTTGCCACGGTTATTCCAGCCTTAATAGAGCTATCTTTGTTATTTCAAAGAATTTTTAGACATAGGGCGCTCAAAATGTTCCAGGTACGGCCAACTAAATATCTGTTTTCAGGGAGTGTTTTTTTTGGAATCTTAAGCATTGGAAGCGCTCTTTTATGGCCGAATCTTTGCTTTCCCTTGGTCTGGATCGGGCTTTACTTTTTTATCGAACCCTTAAACTATCGACTGAAGACGGTTACCCTGTGGGCTGATATCGAAAAGAAAAACTGGGTAAATTTCTGGTCTTGGATCTTTTCTGGTCTGACGGCAGGTTTCCTCTGGGAATTTTGGAATTTCTGGGCTGGATCTCATTGGGAATACTCCCTCCCTTATCTCGATTTTTGGCGTGTTTTTCAGATGCCGGTTTTTGGATATCTAGGATTTCTCCCCTTTGCCCTGGAAATATTTGTCATTTGGAACCTGGCCCTAGCTATCCAAAAAAAAGTAAAAAAATCTGCCCCTCTCTCAGTTCTGATTATTCTTGTCCTTCTCTTCTTTTGCTTCGCCAGCTTTTATCTCATAGACAAATTTTCGGTTATCCACTAAAAAGAAGTTATTTCACGATTTGTGAGGCGAAAACAGTTTCGCAATTGTACTCTTCAAAGAGGCCCAAATTGTCAGAGAGCACTTTAAGAGTAGACTTATAGGGATGACATATACCTACAGCCATTCCCTGTGTCTGTGCCAGGCGAAGGAGCTGTATGAGCTGCTTTCGAATATATTCCTCTTCCCTCTCTGAATCGAGAAAGACATGACGGAAAGCCGATAGGACAGACATTTCTCTTGCTAAATTGTATGCGATGGAGTTTCCGGCCGTAACGCTGTCAATAAAATAGAGATTGTCTTCCTTCAGCCGCGCGAGGATAAGCGACATAATTTCCTTTTCTGCCGTGATTTTTGAGCCCATATGGTTATTGACGCCGCGGATGAAGGGGATTTGTGCGAGATTAGCATCCAGAGTCTCCAGGACATCTTTCTTGGGCATTCGTGAATGAATGAGACCCTGCGTTGAAGAATTTGATTCATAGTCGTTTAAGGATTCGAGCGGTAGATGAAGAATCACCTCCAAATTGTTTTTCTGAGCGGCACGGGCTGTTTCTTCGGCCCAGGGACTGTAAGGCAATATGGCTATTGTCAGGGATAAACCTAGATCCTTAATATCTCTTAATGTTTTCAAGCTGTAGCCCATATCATCGACAATGAGAGCCACTCTGTTTTTTGGTTGGACAAGGTTGGGCTCTTCAGGAATTTCGACAATTTCTATAGGGCACTTGAAAAGAAGTGAAGCCCTCTGCTCTTCCTCTCCCCCCTGCAGTTCCCAGAGAAAAAAGTTAGAGTGGTCCTCTGTTGTTTGGCTTATAGTTGTGAGGATACGTGCTTTTTGGAATTCCATTTCAAGAAGAAATGCTGCTTCTGTATATTCTGATTGTGTCATTGAGATGGGAATCTGAATCCTTCCCTTTTCGTCCATTTTGCTGTTTTTGAGATCCACTTGAATGCCAAGTGAGGTTAAGCTGTTGTGAATGATATGATCCAGAGCTTTACCGTCTTTTTGAATGGGAGTTGTCGCCAAAAAATGGAAGAAGTAGGATTTATTCCCTCTTTTCCAGTTGATATAATCGAGTCCAAACGCAGAACATAAAACGATAAACACTAAGCTGAGGGTGAGGATGAGATGTGTTTTCTTGGAAGGGTGTATGGAGAAGTCGGTCCTCGGCATATATCAGATGTTTAAGAGAATTTTTTTTGTCTGCTCGAGAAACTTTGCAGAACTTTGGTCCGTTCCTTCCATCTTTACATCTGGTTCGATGCCTTCTTCCCAGATTAATATGTTGGCGTTAAGATGGAAGATAGCTGCAGTCAGCAACAAACCCGTTCCATCTTCCAAGGGAATAAACTTATGCTTAGCGACTAGGCCAGGTGTCGGAAATCCGATGATTTTAGCCTGTTGATGATGCTTCAGTATAGCGGCCGCAGCCTCGGCAGGGCCTATAGTCGCCTGGTTTGTCCAAATGACAAGAGGAAGATGCGCCAATTCTGATTCAGAGGGCGTGGAGAGCACTTCTTTATTTCCTCTGTTGTCTTCAAAATACCCGATATTTTTCGACTGGAGGAAGAGATTGACAAACTCTGTCATGTTTTCGAAATTCCCTTGATGACAATTTCTCAAATCGATGATTAAGGTCGAATTCGAAGTTTTTAGCTTGGAGAGGATAGAGGTCCTGATTTCCTGAATACAGGCTGAATTGAAGCTGCTAATGCTTAAAATTCCTCCGGTCTCTTCCGCTTGTATATAGACACAGGATTTTTCCCTCAGCTGTTCCCGGGAGACTTCTATTTCTTTGTTTTCATTCGCACGCAGGATTCTGATTTGAATGGGATTGTTTGTGCTGTCTTTGAGAAAGAGGTTGGCTTCATACATGCTCATAGTGAGTGTTGATTGACCATCAAGAGCGCTGACAGTGTCTCCGATTTGTATCCCTTTTTTCTCTGCGGGAGAATTTTCAAGCACTCCCATCACCACAGGAAATGTCCTGTATTTTTTATACAATATAATTCCGACATCTTTTAGATCTCCAGCTTCGATCTGCTGGTGTTTGAATACAGCATCTTTTGTGAGATAGCTGGAGAATTCATCGAGTGAATTGACCATTCCTTTGAAGGCCCCTTCCATTGTCCGGGAGGGATCGGGTTCATCCACATAATCGTCTTTTATATGCTTGACAACTTCCTGAACGATCCAGAGGATTCCCTTTGTGGGTCTCTGGTTCGATAATCCAGGAAGGATGTCACTTTCGAAAATGAAAAAAAGTGACACGGCAGCCAGTATGAAGAGCAGTGTAAATCTAATGGTATTTTGTCTCATTTTTCATTCAACAGATATTGAATTGTATCATCTTCCTCTCAACCATTGCAAGGGATTCAGGGGATCGGTCTTAAAGTTGATCTGAAAATACAGGGCATTCCCTTTGAGAGATCCTGTGTCTCCAATGACAGCGATAGGTTGGCCGGCGCTGACTATATCTCCTTTTTGGACCATAAAATCTGAACAGTGCCCGTACATGGAGTAGTAGGCCAAGCCATGATCTAAAATGATCAAATTTCCGTAAAAACCCTGAAAATAGTCCGCATAGACCACTTTCCCAGGATGAATGGCTAAAATTATTGAATTTCTATCAGCAGAAATCTCGATGCCGTTATTTTCGGTTACGGTTTTAAATGTTGGGTGTCGTTCAATCCCAAAGGTCGTGACGACTTTTCCCCGGACAGGCCATTGAAGCGAGCCCTTTTTCTCATAGAGAGGAATGACTGTGAAGGGAAGATCTGTTTTTTCTCTGATCAATTGATTTATGAGTTTTTGGAGCTGCTCGGCTCTAATTTTGAGCTCATCCAAAGTTTTTAAATGCGTTTTCTTGTCCTGATTGATTCTTTGAATAAATGCCCTGTTTTTTCTTTCTTGACTGTCTAAATCCTGCCTTTTGTCTTGGGATTGAGAGAGAAGGTCTTCTATTTCTTGTTTTTTTTCCTCGATTCGCTCCTGAACTTTTTTAAGTTCGCTCAGGGTTTGTTTAAACGATAGAATGATGTCCTCTTGATACTGGGCAAGAAGAGAAAGGTGTTTGCTTTCTGACATGAGATCGGTCACATCTGCAGCCTGGAACAGAAAATCGAGGTAGCTCATATCACCAAATTTGTAGAGTGTTACCAAGATCTGAGCGACAGATTCTTTTTCTTTTTCCAATCTTGCTTTTAAGGGAGCGATTTTTTTCTGGACAACAGAGAGTTCCTGGTTGGCCTTACCAATCTGGAGATTATATCCTTCAATATCATTTTGAATCAGGTTCTTTTCAAGGCCAATCTGGTCGAGTTGTGAAAGGATGGATGTCTTTTTCCTGTCCAAATCTTTGATATTTTGCTGGAGGCGAGCTCTCTGCTTCTGGAGTTTTTCGAGTCTTTCTTTGTAAACAGATATCTCCTCTTGGCAAAAAACATAAGCGGAGACAGATAAAATAGAGGTCAGGATAAAGACAATAAAGAACAACCGTGAATGGGCATTCAACCAAGAAGTAAGGGGCCTCATTTTATTTGTTTACGAAATGTGTATAAAATTCCTCCTAAAACACCAATTATCACAGCAAAAACAATATCAGCTATGAGAGAAAAAGAAACCGCAGAAGAATTGAGGATGCCATAGGATGCAAAAATTGTCATGTATAGAACTTCTCGTAATCCCAATCCATTGATGGTGATAGGGATTGTCAGGATGATGAGGACGATGGGGATAAAGATGAAATAGTCAATGAGGGGAATATCCAGATCAAGAGCTATACCCACAAAATAGTAATGAAGAATCACATTAATCTGAAGAAGAAATGCCCAAAAAAGAGCTTTTAAAAAAGCACCCTTTTTTTCCTTGTAAACAAATACGATCTCTCTAAATTCAAAAATTTTCCGTTTTATTTTTCCGAGGATGCCACGCTGTGGAATTTTATTTAGAAGGGTTTTAGAAATGGGAAGGAAAAAAAACAGGATAGCCGAGAGTCCAAGGAAACCGACACACAGGGATATCCAAATAACCGGCAGCCGCTGAGCTATGTCCAGGCGGAAAAGGGAGGCACAAAGGGCAAATATTAGTAGAACGATGATTCCGGACAATCTTTCTACAAAAACAATCGCCGTTGACTTGAGTACAGATTTGGAATGGCGGGATCCATCTAAAATGCGAACGACATCCCCACCAAATCTCGTTGGAAGGAAAAGGTTAAAAAAATTACCGACGAGATAGGACTTAGCCAGGAATCCAAGAGGAACATGAT
>CAZLLG010000266.1:0-5388 GCA_964560275.1 uncultured Eubacteriales bacterium
CAGGAAGAGGCGATGGAGGAGAGTTTTGGCGCTGCTCCAGTCAAGGTCTATGAAGTCAAAAAAGAGAGAATTTCCGAAAACCTTTTTTACACAGGTCAAATCGAGGCCTGGAAAGAAATTAACATCACTCCGGATGTAGCTGGAAAGATTGCGTCGATCCATGTGGAAGAAGGAGACAGAGTTCAGAAAGAACAGCTGTTGGCTGAACTGGATACGCGGGCCATTCGTCTTCAGCTTGATCAAGCGAGAGCCGGTGTTGCTGTGACTGAAGCCAACTATAACGATGCCAAGCGGAACATGGACCGCATGGACCGCCTAAGCCAGGAAAATGCTGTCTCAGAACAGCAGGCTGAAAAGATCACCCTTGCATTTGAAGCCGCTGAGGCTCAACTCCAGCAGGCCAATGCGGTCCTTAATTTGGCTAAACACCAACTGGATGTTTCGTTGATGAAGGCGCCCTTTAATGGGATCATCGCTGCTAGAAGTGCAGAGGTAGGCGATATGATCAATCCAATGATGGGGGGAGCCGGTATTTTGACGCTTGTGGATTTTTACCGTGTCAAAATTGGGATCGATGTCTCACACCAGGATATCGTCCGGATAACCAAAGGACAACCCGCCCTGCTTAAAGTCAGTGCTTTCCCGGATGAAATATTTAAGGGGCAGGTGTCTGTTGTCAACCTGGCAGCGGATTCTCTATCAAGAAAGTTTCATGTTGAAGTTCAAGTGAATAATCCGAATCTTGTTCTGAGGCCCAACACATTTGGCGAAGTGATATTTGAAGTGGAAATTCATGAGAATGTTTTTACTATTCCTCAGATAGCCGTTGTCGACGGCCAGTTCGTCTTCGTGGCCAATGGGAATAAAGCTGAGAAAAGAGATGTGGTTCTTGGTATTCAGAATGCAGTGATGGTGGAAATTGTGAGCGGCCTCAAGGAAGGAGATCTTGTCATCGTCGAAGGCAATTACAGTATGGACGATGGTGTGGAGATCGAAGTCAAAGAGGTTATCCAATGAAGATACCGGAGTTTTCTGTCAATCGAAAAGTCACAACTGCGATGCTCGCGATGATCCTGGTTGTTCTGGGAAGCATCGCATTTACTGAATTAGGACTCGATTTTTTTCCTGAACTCGAATTCCCGACTGTCTCTGTCATCACCACCTACAGTGGTGCCTCTTCTGAAGATATTGAAAACACGATCACCAGACCACTCGAACAGATAACAGGGACTGTCAACCGGGTCAAGAAGGTCAGTTCAACTACAACCGAAGGTGTTTCGGTTATCATGATGGAATTTGAGTGGGGGACAAATCTGGATTTTGCCGCTCAAGATGTCAGAGATCAAATTGGGCTCTATGAAAATTTTCTGCCAGAAGAAGCCTCAAAACCATTGGTTGTTAAATTTAATATGGCCCAGTTTCCCATCATCTTTGGTGGAATCACATCCGATATGCCTACAAAGGACTTGATGGACCTGATTGAGGATGAAGTGGCCCCGAGATTGGAAAGAATCGATGGGGTGGCCTCTGTTATGGTGTATTCCACTGATGTGAGAGAGATTCTCGTCGATATTGACAAGACGGCCTTAGAGTCGAGAAATCTCTCCATGGATCAAATTCTATTGGCCCTGCGCATGGAAAATTTGAACCTACCTGCCGGCCATATTATCGAGAGGCATTCAGAATTCTTGGTTCGCACATTGGGAGAATTTAAATCCGTTGTGGATATTGAAGACACGGTTGTGGGCACCACAATGACCGGCCAACCTGTCTATTTGAGAGATGTGGCCGAGGTCAAGGATACACTTAAGGACAGCCGATTTAGGGCAAGAATTCAGGGAACGGACGGAGTCATCTATATGATCAGCAAGCGCTCTGGGGCCAATACGGTCACAGCAGCTAATGCTGTCAATAAAGAGTTGGAAGTCGTGAAGAAGATGCTGCCACCCGATGTTGAAATTATTCCCTGGATGGACCAAGCCGAGATGATCCAGATGGTCACACGCCAAACTGGAAAAAACGCCCTGGTCGGTGGTTTGCTGGCTATATTTTTTATCTTGTTGTTCCTCCGCAACTGGCGGCCCACTTTCACCATTGCCCTGGCCGTTCCTCTATCGGTGATCACGACATTTATTGCCATGTATCTTGCCGGATACACCTTAAACCTTCTGACCATAGGAGGTTTGGCCCTGGGCGTCGGGATGCTGGTGGACAATTCGGTTGTGGTTATCGAAAATATTTTCCGGCATCTGGAAGAAGGAGCCGACAAGAAAGATGCGGCCAAGCGTGGTGCTTCCGAAGTGGGAATGGCCATAACGGCATCCACCCTGACGACGATTGCCGTATTTTTCCCCATGATCTTTGCCAAGGGGATCACAGGAAAAATGACACAGGCCCTGGCCCTGTCGATCGCGTTTTCGCTTCTTGCCTCATTGTTTGTCGCACTGACGATTGTGCCCATGGTTGCATCCATCATATTTAAAAAAGGAAATAGCGATAATGTCGTCAGCAAACTTAAAATGAAGACCAGGGAATTCGGCCGGATGAGAGATATTTATAGAAACATGCTCAATAAAACTCTCCGTCGGAGGGGTTTGGTCCTTTCGGTGACTCTAGGAGTTTTTCTGTTGTCATTTTTTCTCATTTCTTTTGTGGGAACGGAATTTATGCCAACCCAGGACCAGGATATGATTCTAATCAAAGTCAAGCTTCCTGTGGGGACTTCTTTAGATGAGACCGACCGTGTGGTGAGGATGGCGGAAGACATCGTGGCGACTTTCCCAGAAGTGGAATCGATCTCTGCACAGGTTGGCTCCCAGGCTGAAGAGAATCCTTCGGATGCCGCCGGGGGAGGATTCGCCGCATCCGGGACTAATGAGGGACTTCTCTGGATAGGCCTTGTCGGTCAGCTAGAGAGGGAGCGATCCGACCTAGAAGTTCTTGAAGAAATCCGGAAAAAACTCCCTAAGATGAAGAATGTTAAATTTGAGGCCTTGGATATGAACCAGATGATGATGGGGGGAGCGACAGCACCAATCGACATTAAAATTTTCGGCAGTGATCTTGATGTGTTAAAAGGCATCGGCAACACAATCATCGCTCGAATCCAGGACGTGGAAGGATTAAGAGATGTCATTCATACAATGGCTGAAGGAAAACCTGAATATCAAATTACAGTCAACCGTGAGGAGGCCTCTCGGATGGGTTTAATGGTCAGTCAAGTGGCCAATGCTGTTCAGACGGCATCATTGGGAAGAATTGCCACTCGATTCCGTGAAGGCAGTGATGAAATCGATATCCGTGTGCGTTTCAACGCCGAGTACCGTGACACGCTCGATGACATAAGAAATATCCCCATAATGACTCCAACCAATCAAATGATCCGACTGGACCAGGTGGCGAGTATTACCGAAGGAGAGGGTCCCATCCAGATTACACGGGAGAATCAGGCCAGGAATATCTCTGTGTTGGCTAACATCGTGGGCCGAGACCTGGGCAGTGTCGCCGCCGACATCAGAGAGAGGCTCGTTCCTATCGAACAGACCCTTCTCCCCGGTTATTTTATTGAGATCGGGGGTCAATATGAGGATATGAAGGAAGCCATCCAGATCATGCTTGGGGCTTTTGCTTTAGCCGTGTTGCTGGTCTATATGATCATGGCCTCTCAATTCGAGTCCTTCAAACATCCTTTTATCATCATGTTCACTATCCCCTTAGGATTTATCGGGGTTGTATTGGCTTTGCTTATCTCAGGAAAACCCATCGGCCTGCCTGTGATGATCGGATTTGTCATGCTGGCAGGAATATCGGTCAACAACGGGATTGTTATGGTCGATTACATCAATCAGCTGAAGCGAAGAGGGATCGAGAAAAAAGAAGCTATTCTCCAGGCCAGTTCTGTCCGGTTGAGACCGGTCTTGATCACAGCCCTGACGACGATTATGGGAATGCTGCCTATGGCCTTAAGCACGTCTCAGGGGTCGGAAATGAGAGCCCCTATGGCGATCACCGTTGTTGGCGGATTGGTGGCCACCACTTTTCTCACACTCTTTGTTGTCCCGATCATCTACAGCTATTTCGACCGCGTGAAATTCAAAGAAAAAAAAGAACGAGTTTGATGTCTAGGTTTTGTATCTGAGCAGCGCGCCGATTTTGCCGTACTTGCCGAGTGAGAGCGGGGGATTGATGTGCTCTACTCGACAATTTTTATCCATCGCTTTTTCTATGGCTTCATCGATGACATCCAAAAGTGGACTCGTTTTTACCAGGCAAGATGGACAACGCACTTCGTCAACATAAAGGAACTGACATTTGGGGCATACTCTCCCTGCCTTGGAAAAATGACGAGTGACAAGCAGCGTTTGGGCCTCTCCTCTGTTTAGGCTCTTTAAGGTATTTTTTACTCCGGTTACAGCTCTCCCACCTTTTTCCAATTCGGAGACGAATCGATGAAGGATCTTTTCCTCGTCTTGTCTTACCAAGTCATCAATGAAAAGCATAGATTCTTTAAACACTTTGGTTGATGAAAAATTTGGATTTATTTTAATGTAGCCCTTAAATATTTTTTTTATATACGGATGAAGAAGAGGTTCAAAAACAGAAACATATTCATCGGGACAACCGACTAGCAGCCCATCGAAAGGAGCTTCCTTGTGAAGTGCAAATGTTTTCTGGACAATTTTCTTGAGGTAATCATGGAGGAGTGAAGCGATATGTCTTTCGATCCGTTTGGAATCATAACCTTCCCAACCACCTTCTTTCACTTTGCTGGGGACATCTCCCTTTAATTCTGCAAGGGGCGTGATATCTCCAATAAAGATTTCGTACCATTTGGCTTCTTTTCGGTCGAAGGTGAGAGCACAATATTTTTTGTGAGAGCCTAGTAAGGCTGACAAAGGACGCACATAGGGATTCGAATCAAAAATGATCCGGTTCCGAGGTGGGAATGGCAGATCAAAAACCTGCCAGAAATCTTCACCCTTACAGGAAAAAGCGGCCAATCCCGAGGAATGGTTGGCATTAAGAGCTTTGCTGACAAGTTTCTGGATCAGTTTGAGATCTTGGGAGAGAGACTCTTTTTTTGATTTGCTCAAATTCATGCTTTCAATTTGTGTTTTTGCACCATTAAGCAAATTCTTGAACCGGAGAGAAATTTCCTTTTTGTTCAATCCGCTCTTATCGGAATTAAAGAAAAAAGACGTCGTTAAGAATTTCTCACTCTTTACTTTAGCCAGAGTTTCAATTTGCTCCCGGCTGGAAAGTTTCATATGGCCTCCTTAAATAGATATATGGTGTATGGAAGAATATTGAGTGAATAACAGACAAAAGAAGAATTTGTCACGCCCTTTAAACATAGGACACCCTTCCCCATTTGTCAAGTTTGATGGT
>CAZLLG010000267.1:0-2647 GCA_964560275.1 uncultured Eubacteriales bacterium
ACAGGATTGAAAAAAAGGCTTTTTTCATCTTAACCTCCATAAGAACATGGATGAAGTGATTTTATATACTTAAATTTAAATACGCCTACTGTATATTTTTACACCATTTGGACGTATAACTTCAATCTATTTTATTAGACGCAGATTTTCTCGGTTTCTTCCAGTGTAATTAGAATATATCGATTAGGGGGACATAAGACTTGATTAGTATTTAATATGAGTAAAATTAGTTATCGTTAAATACCTTTAATTTAAGGATATAAATACTAGTTTTGGGAAGAAACGTTTCTATCCGCACGAGTTTAAAGCCGGCTTCACTGGCTCCGTTTTCGAAACTTTATCCTATCGTTGGTCTATTAGAATCTAGGGTTCCTCCCATTGCCTTTATTTCTTCATCAATTTCTTTATCCGGCGGGTCGAGGTGGGATACAAATCCACCTCTCATTCAACCGAATTGAGTATAATGTCCCTCTAAATACCCTTAATTATTAATTGAGAGTCCAGAGGGTTAGGGTTTCGGCGTCTTTAATGAAGATACGGTTGCCCACAATCACGGGGTGTGCATAGATCGGAGTGTCTGAAACTTTTATCCTCGCCAGCTCCGTGTATTCCTTGTCGTTCGGGTTCATAACGATGAGCCCTGTCCCACTGGGGAGCGCTAGCAAAACCGGACCAACATCAACTATGGACGTAAAGCCACCTCTATCTGTCTGTGTAGGATCTAGCCAGGCTGTCTGGCCGGTCGAGCTGTTGATACAGAAGAAATTTCCTCTATTTGTAAGCCCATACAAATGGCCGTCTTTTAAGACTGGGGTATTGAATTGAACTCCATTTTCTGGATTGCTCCAAAGTTCCTTTACAGTGAATCCATCTGCCTGCTTCTCAATCTTCACGGCCACGGTCCCTCGACCGGCTCCAGTATAGATCACTGTCTGCCCATCGATGATAGGTGTTGCGGCATTGTAAGCTCTCTGTCCCGGTACAAAAGGGATTGTCCATAGCAGTTTACCGTCAGACACAGCTAAGCTCACAACACTCTTTGCCGTCAGCGTCACTATTTGATTTGACCCATCGACAGTTAAAAGATTCGGAGAGGCGTACTGCGGTCCTTCCTCCGTCCACTGCCATTTTGAGTCGCCGGTAGCCAGATTATAGGCAATTATCGCACCATTGTCCTCGTTTCCCAAATGAGCAATGACCATATCGTCTACAATAAGGGGAGACATGGCTGTAAAAAACCGAGGCACGAGTTTTGGAAAAGGATCTTTTCGCCACTCGAGTTTTCCCGTATCTGCCTCCACACAGGAAATCACACCACCAACTCCTATGGTGACAACTTTCCCATCACCAACAGCCGGAGAGCTTCGCGGGCCAGGATGTCGGGAAGCAGGACCGGTTACGGCCTGGGCTTCGTATTTATCTTTCCAGAGTTCTTTTCCATTTGTTGCATCTAGACAGATAATCATCTCCTCATTATTGACACTGGCAAAAACATAGAGTTTCCCATCAACAAATGCAGGGGTCGAATCGCCTAAACCTACAGTTGTGCTCCACATCTTTGTCAATTCATTCGGCCATTCTTCCGGTGCCTTAAAACCGCTGACTCTCCCATCCCGGTTAGGTCCACGCCACTGCCCCCAATTCTGTGCGGACACAGAAATGGAAAAAAAACAAATTACACAGCTGACTAAAATAACTTTTGATAATTTTATTTTCATCAAGTCTCCTCCTTTTAAATAAGTCTGATGTCCCTCTAAATAGATAAGTTTAATCTAGTCTGCAGAGGATAGAGTGACAATAGTACTATAAGTCAATTCCTATTTTATCACATTTAAACTATTCCAGTTAGGGGGATCGAGTCCTTGAAGATTATAGACAAAGAAATCAATCATTTTCCTCTGTCCATACGCTCCACCCATCCCATGACCTCCACCGGGAATAAAAAGGAAGTCAAAGGATTTATCGGCTTTAATCAGGGCATCGACAACCTGCATAGTCGATGCGGGATCGACATTTGTGTCCATTTCGCCTAAAATCAGCAGGAGCTTACCTTCCAGGCGGAATGCATTATCCACATTTGATGCGGCCGCGTATTCAGGACCCAGGGGCCATCCCATCCACTGCTCATTCCACCAGATTTTATCCATGCGGTTGTCGTGACACCCGCAGGACGACACGGCCGCCTTGTAGAATTCTGGATGAAACAGGAGTCCTCCCAGGGCATTTTGACCACCTGCAGAATTCCCATAAATGCCCACTCGGTCGATATCATAATAATCGTATTTGGCCGCTATGGCTTTGTGCCAAAGGATTCGATCGGGAAAACCTGCATCGCCGAGGTTCTTCCAGGCGACATCATGAAAAGCCTTGGATCTGTGATTGGTCCCCATTCCGTCACACTGGACAACGATAAAACCCATCTCGGCCAATGACTGCATTCTATTAAAAGCACTGAAAGATTTAGGTACAAAAGAACCATGAGGCCCGGCATAGATATACTCTATTACAGGATATTTCTCATTGGGATTAAAATTTAAAGGCCGGTTAATAATGCCCCATATTTCGGTCTTCCCGTCTCTGCCTTTGGCGACAAAAACTTCAGGTGTTTTCCAACCTGCTTCGACTAGTTTTTCGATATTAGTTTTTT
>CAZLLG010000267.1:2657-5359 GCA_964560275.1 uncultured Eubacteriales bacterium
CAACTTGCATAATCACTTTCCCATCAGTTGAACGGTGAAGTTCTGTGATGGGAGGATTATCCACCCGGGACCATGTGTCGATGTAATACTTCATGTCAGATGAGAATGAGATGCTGTGATGGCCGTCTCCCTCTGTCAGAGCGGTAAGACCAGATCCGTCAAAATTGATCCGATAGCCATAAACAAAATAGGGGTCTTTCCCGGAATACATTCCGCTTGCACGAAAATAGATCTGGCGTTTGTCCTCGTCCACCTTATCCACTCCACGAACGACCCAATCTCCAACAGTGATTTGATTTTTTACATCCCCCGAGACGCCATCATAAAGATAGAGATGATTCCATCCATCCCTTTCGGACATCCAGATGATTTCTTTTCCATCATCGAGGTCAAAACGAAATTTATTGTAGGAATAACAGAAAAAAGTATCCTCTTCTTCACTGATAACAGCTCTCGGTGTGCCTTTGTTGTCGACTTCAATAATCCTGTAGATCTGGTGCCCGCGTTGGTTATACTCGAACACAAAGGCACGGCTGTCCTTTCGCCATTCAATTCTCGACATGTCATAGGGATTAGGGAAGAGAGAATTGTCCACCGCAATCTGTGTTTTTACACTGACATCAAAGAGAACAGGCACATCGACATCCAGGGCATCTCCCGGCTTGGCATACTCCATCTTCTGATGTTTAGCTTGAAACTGGTCATCCGGTGAGGATTCGATATAGTGGATAATGCGATGATATCCACGCTTGAGGCGAAATGCAGCTAAATATTTTGAATCTGGTGACCAAACCATGGATTGAAATGTATAATAGTTGCCTTCGGAGCCATCAAAACTGAGAGCCGCTTCTTCCTCTCCGTCTTTGACTCGGATAGAGATGTTATAATTCTTTATGAAAGCTTCCCATTTACCATCTGGGGAGGTCTTGGTTTCCGTTGATTCCGATTCCGGAGCAGGGCCTCTCTCCCACATTGTGAATCCACTTCTCCGGCGTTGTCTGGCAGGCTCACCTTTCTTGCAGGAGTATGAGGTCAGATCACAAGAATAGGACCACCCTTCAATATCGAACTGGATAGACTTCTCATTGGGAGAAAACTGAATGGATCTGAACGGTAGTTTTTTAGGCTCGATGTCTTTTTTGAGAACTTCAGCCAGGGCCTCAGCCAATCGTGTATGATCAAAGGCGATTTTTTTTGATACGGTTGCAGCATCTACAACATAGAATTCGTATCCGCCCTCAATTGACTTGCGGTACCAGAAGCGGGCCGTCTTTCTGATCCAGCTGCTTCCGCTTACACTATCAAAGACCAAAGACTGAAACTTTTCTCTGAGGTTGGCTGCCTTATCATAGTCTTCCGGTTTGACCTGAGCCAAAACAAGGCCGGGTATCATTGTAAGAATCAGCACCAAACATAAAATCCAAGAACCAAGCATTCTTTTCATAATTCCTCCTTTTTATTATAAGAGCCTTAGTCTCCCATTTAGAAAGCAGGCGCTTGACAGTTCGTTTTAATATAGCATAAAGTTTTAGTGATGATAAAAAGAAATCCCCACTGTCGAATTCTTTTGATTTTTTTAATTTTAAGCTGTCTTCTTGTTCTGACAGAAGCATCCCCTCTCTTCTCCATACAGGACTGGGTTATCCTTCCAGACATGGTGAATCCCTATACTTCGCCATCATTCGACGAAGAAAAAGCCGAAATTGTATTCAAATACATGGAACAGATCAGGGAAATCGATTTCCCAGAGAATTTTCCGTCAACTTCTTCAGATTGGATCTGTTTTGAATGTGAAGACCAAAAACTTTATCTGCCTCAAGCTCTTCTTGTGCAACGCATAAGTCTCTCCTCCAAAATCTCCCAGCAGAACGTCGATAAATTCAATCCTCTGCCTCTGGATTACAGCCCCGATGATCTTTTGGAAATAGACCAAAAATGGAATTTTCACGCCTCCGATTATCCTAAACATTTGCGTGCCGAAGCCGCAGCAGCGCTGGATACTATGCTGCGAGACGCTGAGGAGATGGACATTCATCTCCGTGTTTTTTCTGCGTTTCGATCCTTTGATAAGCAACGGACTCTCTATCTCAATGCCATCGAAAAACAAGGCCTTAAACAAGAATGGGTCGCAAAGCCGGCTCATTCAGAACATCAACTCGGTACAACCGTTGATCTCTGCAGCCCTGATCCCAGGAGTGTGGGCCATCAAAACTTTGACCAATCCGAGGAGGGACAATGGCTGCAGACATACGCGGAAAAGTATGGTTTTAAGCAGTCTTACACTCGAGATAACATTCGGTTTACAGGCTATCAATCAGAACCCTGGCACTATCGATATATTGGCCTTTTTTAGTTCAAAGAAATTTTCTTTCTCAACACATCAGGTTCTAAATGCCACTCTAGATTGTTGGGGGGAGTGACAGCCAATTCAGGAGGATTTGGAAGTGACTTCAACTGTGGACAGTAGTTATACGGGACTGGAAATGGGCGGTTGGTCCCTCCCCTATTGACATATTCCCACACAATCTCGCCATCGGGTTTGACCTGAAAGAGTCTCCCGGTATTGTCCTCAGCAATATAAGTGTTTCCATTGGGAAGTCTCTTCTGTGTCCCCATCGTCTTACTGAAAAACTTTATATTCGCGTACCCTTCAGTTTCATATTTCCAGACTATGTCCTTGGTTACGGGATTGAATTCGATAA
>CAZLLG010000268.1:0-4792 GCA_964560275.1 uncultured Eubacteriales bacterium
TGGGTCTTACCATTATAAGTCCGAACGCAGCACTCAAGAGGGCGACTGGCCACTTATTGGATTTTCTCCTCGTAAACAATACTTAGCTCTATATATCACACTTGGGTTTGAGGATTTTGGAGAACTTTTAAAAAATTTGGGTAAATACAGGACTGGTGTATCCTGCCTTTATATTAATAAACTTGCGGATATTGACATTAAAGTTTTAAAAAAGATTATAAAGAAAAGTATACAAGATATGAAAGCGAGGTCTTGAAGGTCTGATGCCGGGAATTTGTATAACTGGGGATAGCTTTGTGCCCATGAAAGAAAAATTTGATCCATCTATCTAGCTATTTCAGTGTATTTGAATGGACTCTTCATACTACTATAACGAAAATGCCAAGAAATATTTTGAGTCTACAGTTTCTTTGGATATGGAGGTTTTTTACAATCATTTTCTAAAGCATATTCCTTCAGGGGGAAAGATTCTGGATGCAGGTTGTGGGTCTGGACGAGATACCCTTGCTTTTATCAAAAGAGGTTTTGAAGTTATTGCTTTTGACTCTTCAGATGAAATGATACGAATGGCGACTTTGTACACTGGCCAAAAGATCTTAAAGCTAAGGTTTGAAGAACTCACATATACTGAAGAGTTTGAAGGTATATGGGCTAGTGCATCACTGCTTCACCTAACAAGATTAAAACTCAACTCAGTACTTGACAAACTCAGCCATGCTTTAAAGCAGAAGGGGGCCATTTACATCTCATTTAAATACGGAACAAAGGAAGGTCCACGAGATGGTCGCTGGTTCACTGATTATACAGAGGAACTCTTTTCTGATCTTATCACTTCTCAAGATGACCTTTCAATAGATGAGATCTGGCTAACTTCGGATATTCGGCCTGGTCGAGAGAAAGAGAAATGGCTGAATGTTATACTGATAAAATCTGTTGGTTAAGGGCTATCCTTTTCTGAGGTTGATGATGCGAAGAAAAGATTGGCTGATTTGAGATGAATTGCTGCGAATACGCAAGATACAGAAAGTTGAAAAAAGAAAGAAAAAAATCATGAAGACAAGCTGTCTATTATCAGCGATTGTCATTTTCTTCTTGTTAAGTTGTGTTCAGAAAGATTACTTAAATCAGGATTATCGTGCTTTTAGTAAGGGCTCAAATTCAAGTTGGAGAAAGGTGGCTCGAAAAGAAGGGTTTGCTGCAGCCGGGAACTTGATTGATCAATATCTAGCAAATCATAAAAATTTGAGCATCTCACAAAATGTCAATCTTCATTTTCATGCTGGTCAGATGTATGCTTTCGCAAACAATTATGAAACGGCCTTAAAACGTTTTGAAAATGCGAAATATGATCCTGAACCTGAAGTTATTTCAATGAGATGGGATGCCTATGTTGATGCTACTATAGCCTTTCTTAAAAAAGATAGGAATAAACTCCTGGAATATCGCAATCAGGTTGCGAATGGCCCTGAAATTAGAGGGAAAATTCCTAACTTAGATGTTGTGGATTCCTTAATCAAGAATTTTGATAAATCTTATTTTGATGCTTATATGGCGTATAGAAAAAAGTAGTTAAAGTCCCGATCCCGGATCGCCTGAACTTGAGGAGGCAAGAAAGAGGCTGGCTGGGCTAAATTAACAGCAGGGAATTTGAAGATTCTGTATCTCAAATCTGCTATAATAAGCCATCTAAATTTTGTGCGCCTGTAGCTCAGGGGACAGAGCGACGGTCTCCGGAACCGTAGGCCGCAGGTTCGAATCCTGCCAGGCGTGCCACTCTTCCCCCAATCTCTTGCTTCCGAATCAGCAGCTTAATGGAAATTTGTATATAGGTACAAATAAGATGCTAGGAATTTTCATTTTGACCGTCATATTTCTTAACGATTAGACAAGCATTTCCTCCACCAAAACCAAAGGAATTACACATTGCCATGTTCAGTTCGATGGATTCAGCTCCATTGGTCACATAGTCAAGAGGACAATCAGGGTCGGGCTCTTCATAATTGATCGTCGGCGGGAGTATGCCTGTATTGACGCTCATAACAGTCGATATGAATTCCACTGCACCAGATGCAGCCATGAGATGACCGATCATCGATTTTATTGAGCTAACTTTGAGTTCTCTAGAATGTTCTCCAAAAGCTCTAACAATAGCTGCACTTTCTGTTTTATCATTCAAAACAGTGGAGGTGCCATGTGCATTGATGTATCCAATTTCCTCCTGATCAACGTGGGCATCCTTTAGCGCCTTGTTCATTACCCGAACCATTCCTTCGCCCTGGGGCTCAGGGGCAGTGAAGTGGTAAGCCTCTGCAACATTACCAAAGCCAATGATTTCAGCGTAGATACGAGCGTCTCGGCTGCGAGCATGTTCGAGTTTTTCCAGGATAATAGTACCAGCCCCTTCACCCATAACAAAACCATCTCGGTACTTGTCGAAAGGTCTGCTGGCCTTTTCTAGGCAGTCGTTCCTTGTGGATAATGACCGGGTCGCACAGAAGCAACCGAATGCAAGGGGAGTTATACAAGCTTCGGAACTTCCCGTCAGCATTATATCTGCGTCACCTCTTTGAAGGATCCGGAATGCATCGCCAATAGCATTCGCTCCGGTAGAACACGCAACAGAAAGAGCTGAGATAGGACCTTTTAAGCCAAATCTTATTGAGACCATGCTTGCAGCCATGTTCACTAGCAGCTTAGACACAAGGAAAGGATTCAAGGATTTTGGTCCTTTTTCACGAAGATTATTACAACCGTCCTCGATTGTAGCGGAGCCACCGATGCCGGAGCCAATGATAATTCCTGCTTTTTCTTTGTCAAATACAAAGTTATCCAATCCTGCATCTCTGAGTGCCATATCAGAAGCGGCTACAGCAAAATGAGTGAATCTATCCATGCGCCCGATGGATTTCCTGTCGATATAATCTTCAGGATTAAAACCCTTTACTTCTGCCGCCATCTTTGAGAGATAATCGGAAGGGTCAAAGTGAGTTATTCTGGAGACACCATTTTTTCCATCTTTCAATCCGTTCCAAAATTCTTCAACGTTTACTCCGATGGGAGTGACTGCTCCTAATCCGGTTACAACGACACGCTGTTCCTTCATTCTCTTTTTTTTAAATTTTCTTATTATTCAATGAGTTCTTTACCTTAAAACCAATATCATAAAGAAACATTAGCATTATTTCTGGGGAAATTCTAGGGGAAGCCTATCCAAAAACAGATAAACAATAGTGAAAATCAGCACGAACTATTTTTTAAAATAAAGAGTGTAGACCGGACGGACAGCAAAAAGAATACACAATCCGATGAACCATCCAATGTGCAGGTTCATGATTTCAGGGAAAATTTTAACCACAATGAGTGCAAAAAATATTGCAGCTAACTGAACGAGTTTAACATCAAAAATTGTAAATTTTTTTATCCGATTGTTAAAGTATTGAATGGGATCCATGTCAACCTCCTAATATTCTACCTCCCAAGCCTATCAATTATTCATAACAAATGAATCGGAAATAATTGGATTCCAGAAGGAAACGATTTTTTGTTATTTTCTCTTTTTAACACCTTTTACAGCACCTTCGATCAGTCTGATAGCGGCCTGACGTGATTTGTGCTCGGGATCTCTCGGTCCGTATGGGGTGGAGGCAATACCGATGGCGGTAGCTTTTTCATAGGTGAACATCTCTTCAATACAGGCAGCAAGTTCCCAGCTTGTGGGGCCGTCAGGAGCCGTCAATCCGTGACCGCGGACTTCTTCAGGAGCGAGTACATCCATGTCCACGTGAATGTATATCATGTCCGTTAGTTGGCTCAACCTTTCCATCTGTCTATGAATGTTTGGAGTGATGTTTCTGATGTCATGTGTAGACAGTATTTCCACACTCAAACGGTTGATGAGCTCCATTTCACGGGGATCGGTATCTCTGATGTCGCCTAAGACAATATAGCTGGGTGGAAGGGGTGGATCTAAACCGGTGACGATTCGATTGTTTGGGTTGAAGAGTCCGGCGGCTAGAGCGACATCCATGCCTCCGTACATTCCACTGAGTGTTGTTTCAGGCGTATTGATGTCAGCATGGGCATCAAAATAAATCAGTCCAATCTTGTGGGGAACATTGGCTGCGAGGTGATAGACCTCTTTTTCCTTGCCCGGTCCCATATGCTGCAAACCTCCAAGTATTCCTGGGAGATTAGCGCAGTTGCTCAAGAGTGCGATGGTGAAAAATTCGTTTTTTCCATACACGGAAATCAGATTCCCCATGTGTCTTGCAGCAAGCGCATCTCTAGCCCACCCGCGGTATTCCTGCTCTTCCTGAGTCAATGAAAATATCTCGTTGCGGGATATCTCACATCCCAAATTTTCGAGGTGTCCTATCAGGCCTTCTGCCATGATGCTTTCTGCAGCACCGAATGGATTTTTTGTTATGGCCACCTTTATCTTTTCCCCCTCCCGGTATTCCTGAGCAAAAACCAGAGCCGGGAGTAACATCATCGTAATAAACCACAGACATTTTGTTTTTTTCATTTTGATATTCCTCATCTATTTTTTATGCCCCGAATGGCGCTCTCTATCAGCCGATAGGCAGCGTTTATGGTGATCTCGTCGGGATTCTCTGGGCAGGAAGCTATTCCAAGGCTGGAAGTTTTTGCATAGCTGAACATAACTTCTAGAGAGGCGGCGAGTTGTAGGCTGGTGGGGCCATCAGGAAAAGTGTGTGAATGACCTGGGATTTCTGGGGGATCGAGAACACTCAAATCCACATGAATGTAGATGACATCTGTGAGCCGGCTG
>CAZLLG010000268.1:4802-5358 GCA_964560275.1 uncultured Eubacteriales bacterium
AATGATGTCCTTGACAGTAATTTTTTCAATGAAGGAATTGTCTATAAGTTGATCTTCATACGGATTTGTATCACGGACACCTGCCATTACAATATATCTTGTTGAGAGTGGTGGGTCGAGCCCTGCCTGCAATCTCAGGTTGAAGTTGCATAATCCGGCGGCCACAGCAACATTCATTCCACCCATGTTTCCTTTAATAGAAATATCCGGTGTGTTAAAGGCGGCCTTGGCATCTATCCAGACAAGGCCCACTTTTAAGGGCTTGTTCTCCCTAAGACGAGGAAGGCCAATAATATCCCGGCCTCTGCTGTCTTTAAGCGGATGCCTGTTTGGTCCCAAGTGCTGAAGTCCAGCCAGCATGCCCACTAATGATTTGCTGCCTGACAGGAGTCCGATAAAAAAAACTTCATCCTTTTCATAAGAAGATAAAATTCTTCCTAGGGTTCTATTGGTGAGTGAAGCTCTGTTCCACTCTCCATATTCTCTTTCTGATTCCGGGGGCATTTTAACGTCTGATATTTTTACAATCGCACATCCGGCTTTTAACAGGACATCC
>CAZLLG010000269.1:0-5352 GCA_964560275.1 uncultured Eubacteriales bacterium
AAATCAACAAAATCAGGAAAATGATTCTTCGCTATTCGCGTTGTCAAAAGTTTCGTTTAAACTAAACAATAAATCTGGGATTGATACAAAGATGCAAATCAAGTCGACTCATAAAATCAAGATCTTGAGGATCATAGATAGACTCAATATCGGTGGACCTGCCATTCATACAATTCTCCTCACCGCCGGCATGAATAAAAACAGATTCAATTCTCTTCTTGTTACTGGAACAGTAGAAAAAGATGAGGGGGATATGTTTTTTCTTGCCGAGGAAAAAAAAGTCCGGCCGATAGTTATTTCAGAAATGAGCCGTTCTTTGGTTATATTTAATGATATTTTGGCTTTTTTAAAGCTCTTTTTCCTGATAAAAAAAGAGAAGCCTGACATTATCCACACTCATAAATCAAAGGCCGGCACGTTAGGAAGGATGGCCGGCCTTTTGTTCAAGTTATCCTTTAAGCCAAAACTCGTACATACATTCCATGGCCATGTCCTGCACAGTTATTTTGGCAACCTCAAGAGCTCAATGTTCACATGGATAGAAAGAATTTTAGCCCTTTTTACAGATAAGATCATCGCCGTAAGTGAAAGTGTCAGAAGAGACTTGATTGAGTTAAAGATAGCCTCCCCTGATAAGATCATCACAATCCCTTTAGGGTTGGAGCTTGGTAAATATTTAAAAAAGGAAAATAAAAATCTCAAAAAAAACTCACACCAATCCTTGGGGATCATCGGCCGTTTGGTTCCTGTTAAAAACCATAGGATGTTCCTGGATGCTGCCAAACTGCTCACCTCGGATAGTGATTCTCAACGGCAACTGAAATTTCTGATCATCGGGGATGGACCTCTACGCCAAAATCTTGAAGTCTATTCACAAAAACGGGGGCTCGCAGAGGATGTTTTTTTCAGAGGATGGATTAAAGATTTGAGGAACTCTTATGCAGAGCTTGATATCGTGACTCAAACCTCCTTAAACGAGGGAACGCCCGTTGCCTTGATCGAAGCCATGGCTGCCGGGAAGCCGGTCATATCCACAGATGTGGGCGGAGTCAAAGATCTTTTCAGTAATCAATTGGAAACAAAAAAGGATGAAAGTAAATCGAGAATACAGTATTATGATCAAGGGATTTTGGTGAATTCCGGAGATGTTGAAAGTCTAGCTTTGGCTATAAAAGAGTTGTTGAAAAATGAAGGGGTGAGAGAGAAAATGGGGAAAATGGGAAGACAAACTGTTTATCCGAGATATGATATTTCAAGATTGATAGATGATTTGAAGGATTTATACATAAATCTTACGGGAGGGTGGATATGAAAAGTCTTATTACAGGAGGAGCGGGATTTATCGGGTCCCATGTTGCGGAAGAGCTCTTAAATCAAGGAAATGATGTATATGTCATCGATGATCTTTCTACAGGCAGCATAGAAAACATCGAACACTTAAAAAAAGAAAACAAATTCTTTTACTTCATTGATTCCATCAGCAATGAACAGCTGATGGCAGAACTTGTCGACAAATGCGATGTGATTTACCACTTAGCAGCGGCCGTTGGAGTCAAATTGATCGTAGAAAGCCCGGTTCGAACGATCGAAACAAACATAATGGGAACAGAAATTGTTCTCAAGCTTGCCAATAAAAAGAAAAAGCGAGTTATCATTGCATCGAGTTCTGAAGTTTATGGAAAGAGCAACAACTTGCCCTATGAAGAAGGAGATGATTTAGTATTAGGACCGACATATAAGGGAAGATGGAGTTATGCCTGTTCGAAAGCCATCGATGAGTTTTTAGCCCTCGCCTATTATAGAGAAAAAAAACTTCCCATCATCGTCGTCAGATTGTTTAATACCGTAGGCCCCAGGCAGACGGGAACTTATGGAATGGTGTTGCCCTCCTTTGTCAAGCAGGCCCTTCTCGACCACCCTATCACTGTCTTCGGGGACGGTCAACAATCACGATGTTTTGCCCATGTGAAAGATGTCGCAAAGGGAATTATTACATTGGCTCATAAGGCCGATGCCTTCGGAAAGGTGTTCAATATCGGGAATACAGAGGAAATCACCATTGAAAATCTAGCAAAATTGGTGAAAACAATCACTAAGAGCCATTCCAAGATTATCCATATCCCCTATGATGAGGCCTATGAAGAAGGTTTTGAGGACATGAGGAGGCGTGTACCAGATATCTCGAGAATTCAAAAATTGACAGGATTCAAACCGACCTATGATGTTAAAGAAATCGTAAAAAGTGTTGTCGAGTTTTACAGAAATAGATAAAGTGCTTAAATACCTGCTTCCTTTCATCTCTGCCTTTCTCCTTTCTTTTGTGATAACGCCCATCATCATTAAAATATCCAATAAATATGGATTCGTTATGGAGCCGAGAGAAGACAGATGGCATAAAAAACCGACGGCTTTATTCGGTGGAATTGGAATATTTTTGGCCTTCATCATTCCCTACTTGATTTTTATACCCTTGGATAGATTGGGAATTGGAATTCTGTTATGTATGTGCATTATTTTCGCTCTAGGTCTAGTAGATGATATCTTTAATCTTACGCCTCAAATCAAACTCGTTGTCCAACTTGCTGTAGCCACCATTGCGATCCTCTTTGGAATCACAGTAAAAATAATTGCATTTCCTCTTGTGGCCATTCCAATAACCATTTTATGGATGGTCGGAATCACAAATGCTTTAAATATATTAGATAACATGGACGGACTTGCCACAGGAATTTCCTTCATTGCTGCTCTAAGCATATTTTTTTATTCACTTTCTTATAGCCTTACTTTACCCGCCATTCTAGCCGTTATATTAGCTGGTACCACACTTGGATTTTTAAGATATAATTTCAATCCAGCAAAAATATTTATGGGCGACAGCGGGAGTCTCTTCCTAGGCTTTTCCTTATCGTTAATTACGATTATCGGCACTTGGCACACCGCAACAAATCTATTGCTGGCACTGTCGGTTCCGCTGGCCCTAATGATTATCCCCATTTTTGATATGGCTTTAGTGACCTTCAGTAGAACAAGCCAGGGCCGGGCTGTCTTTCAAGGAGGCAAAGACCACAGTTCTCATAGACTTGTCTTTTTGGGCTTTTCGGAGAAAAAAGCGGTTTTGGTCTTGATGACCATTAGTGCTCTTTTTGGATTGATAGCGATAGCGTTCTCAAGATTGAATTTCTACATGGTTCTGCTGATTCTCATCCTTATGGCCATTTTCTTATTATTCTTCGGCATTTTTTTAGGTGAAATAAAGGTATATAAGAAAAACATAGGGGCCATATACAGAAAAAGCCTTCTGATCAATAAAATCTTGCTCTACAAGAAGCAGATCTTGCAGATAATCGTGGACATCATCCTGATAACTATAGCCTACTTTTTATCCTATCTGTTGAAATATGAAGGATTGATTGACCGTGGGAATTTATCATTGATCGAAAAATCTATTCCCATAATAATCTTGATCAAGATCTTTATGTTTACAATTTTCGGATTGTACAAAGGCGAATGGCGCTACATCGGTGTCAGCGATGGGATTAAGATTTTAAAAGCAACATTTTTTGGCTCATTAATTTCTGTTATGGCTCTAGTTTTTATTTACAGATTTGATGGGTATTCACGGTTTGTTTTTGTGAATGATTTTCTGATCACCCTCTTGCTGATAGGTGGAGTACGAAGCCTATTCAGAGTGCTCATGGAATACTTCAGTTCTGCTGCTTTATCCAAGGGCAAAACAAATGGAATTCCTGTCTTAATCATGGGAGCTGGGGATGCCGGGGAATTGCTGATTCGAGAAATAAAAAATAACAAAGAATTGGGATACGTACCTGTCGGCTTTGTCGATGATAAAAACGAAAAAATTGGCAAGATTATTCACGACATTCCCGTCCTGGGCAATCGACACGATATTCCAGAGCTTATCGAAAAACACAATATAAAGAAAATAATCGTGGCAATTTTATCTGTTAAAAGAAATGAGTTCAATGAAATTATCGAATTTTGCAATAAAGCGAATATCGAATGTAAATTTATGAGAACTGTAATAGAATAATTAAATACACAATCCCTAGAATGTTTTCTTCGACTTGATTTTTTATATCCCTTAAGAATGAGATCTTTTGCTTAAGAATTATGTCCATATTTAATAGACGATTTTTATTGACCGCACTGAAACGTTTGATTGATGTTGCGATTGGAATCTCCACACTTATGCTCCTCTTTGTTATTTTCACCGGTGAATTCAAAATGGATTTGATAGGAATTTCCATCAAGATTGTGCATCTATCTACACCTATTAAATTCCTTGGACCTCTTGTTTTTTTCCGGCTTTTGGTCACGGTTAACATCAAAAATATGGTTCTTATAGTGACAGGTGTACTCCTGTCACTCTTTATCGTCGAAATCTCCCTTCGCCTATGGGATCCACCTATCGCAGGACAGGGAATGGCTCAGATTTATCAGCCATCATCTTTTTTTGGATGGGAGCTCATCCCCGGAGAATCAGGAAATGGATTAAATGGAAATTCTATTTATATCAATTCCGAGGGCTTTCGAGATGAGGAATCCTCTCTCAAGAAACAGCCGGGGATCCGTCGTATAATGGTGATTGGTGACTCTTTCACTTTTGGCTCGGGTGTCAATAGTGAAGATACGTACTGCAAACAACTTGAACGGCTTCTTCACGACACAGATTCCACACACGAGGTGATCAATTGTGGAGTTGTCGGCTACAACATGTGGCAGTACTTCGAGGTGCTGAAGAGAAAGGTTCTCCCCTATTTACCTGATCTTGTGATCCTGGGTGTGTTCTTTGATGATATTAACGCATCTCGTCCCCCTTATGAAGATTCCAAGGAATATTGGGGCGGAGTTCCTTACAATAAGAAAACCCCTGCTTTAATGAACCATTTTCACACAGTGAACCTTATTAAGAATTTTAATTACCAATTTGAAACCAGAATTAACTATATCAGGGAAGGTGGTTATCTGAAATATATCGAAAAGAGAAAGGGAAGATTTGGGAGTTTGCTCAATAAAACCAAGAACAATAAGTTGGAAGCGCAGAAGCGTTTTGAGTTTATTGAAACTCTCAAAAAATTCGTCTCTATTGCAAAAACTTCCGGGAGTGAAGTGCTTATCGTGATGATTCCGGATGCAGCACAACTCCATGACCCGCAAATGCAAGGGATCAATTTTTTTGTAAAACAGGCTTGTTTGAAGATTGGAGTCCACTTCATTGACACAACTCCCAGATTTGAGAAGGAAGGCGATCCTTCCTCCTTGTACTTGCTTCCTGTAGTGATCAGCGACAATTATTTTTACGGGTCAACGACAATTAAAATTGAGGTTTTT
>CAZLLG010000270.1:0-5290 GCA_964560275.1 uncultured Eubacteriales bacterium
AGTAAAACTGGAGATGAGGAAACTTATAACTGATCCTATAAGGATGTATGTCCCTCAACCTTTCAGACCTTTTATTTACTGGGATGTTTTGGTGGATGGCCGCATTGCTATTGGTTTTTCAGACAAGTATGAAATCGAAATCCATGATCCGGATAAGGGAAAACTGTTTGCTTTCTCCAATGATTATCAACCTATAGAAGTCAACGATGAAGATAAAAAGCAGCATTTTTCCATTTTCACTATGGCCATCTGGAAGGGCAACACGAAAGAAACTAAAAAAGGCGCGCCAGATTATGTAAAAAACAATACATCCTTCCCAAAATACAAACCAGCATTTAAGAACCTCATCTCAGATGATGAAGGAAATATTTGGATACAGTCTTACAGTAAAAATAGAAAAAAAGAAGAGCAGCTATTTAATGTCTTTGATAAGAAGGGAAAATATATTCAGAGTGTTGAAATTTTGGGAGATTCCTCATTCCCTGCCCCTTCCTTTAAAGTTACCCGGATCGAGGATAAGGCATTTTGGAAAATAGAAACTAGTGACGAAGGATTTTATAACATTGTATGTTACAAAATTATAAACTGAGATCAGATGAAAGAGGATCTGATTTTCTGAGCCCGCTCTCATCGATTTGTACATAGGACGTATCTATATAGGGAAAAAGTTTTATTCATTCAGTTTGACTAAATGTTTTGCTTTTGTTAACCGTATCAAAGCATGTATAAAGTATAGGGAGGGATTCATGCGTCTGTTAAAACTCGTTTCATCGTTACTCGCTTTTATTCTGTTCTTTTTTTGCTGCAAGAAAGTACCTGATGAGACATATCCTCAAATATCTGAGGTCATTGAGGGTATTCAGGTTGTCACTAATCCCGGTTATCCACGTGATGGGATAGTTCGAGATTTACTCGAGGAGGAGCTGTCTATTGGACTGGCAGAAGGACCTGAAGAATATATGTTGAATCGACCTTTTGATGTGAAGGCTGCAGATGACGGAACTATCTTTGTGTTTGATTGGGGGGATGTGTGCATTAAAGTGTTTGACAAGGATGGGACGTATCTCAGAACTGTAGGACAAAAAGGACAGGGACCAGGTGACTTTGGAGGTCTCATATACATGGCTCTTTCCTCAGACGGAAAAATTTTTGTGATGGACTCGAGACTCAGAAGGATCTCTGTATTTAATATGACCGGAGAATACTTAAGAGGATTTCCTCTTGAAGGATTTCATATGAAGATGAGGATAGACGGCCTGAACCGTCTTTACTATGCAAAACGATTTCAAAAAACAGCAACCTCGGATCTCCCTATATCAGATGTTTATCAAGAAGTCGAAGAGGTTGTCCAAATCTTTCGCAGCGATCCAAACGGCGAGAATTTATTTCTTTTCGGAGACTTCGGAGGAGAGATTGCCAAAATAAAAAGACCAGGAGCTGATAGTGTAGTCTCATCGAGCTCCAAATATAACATTGTGTGGGAGATAAACAGAGAAGGAATGCTGTATCAGGGTTTCAATCAGGAATATAAAATTCATGTTTTTGATCCGGAGGGAAAGAAAATTCTCACTTTCGGCAGGGAATATGAACCTGTTACCAAAGAATTTAGGCTGGACGAACTTGTCCGAACGAATACAATGCCGCCCTATGATCCTCGTATTGGCTGGGTATTCGATGATGAGGGGAATCTCTGGATCTCGATTTATTCAGAAAAGGACGGAGAAGTCGTCTATGATGTATTCTCCCCTGAGGGTCTCTATCTTAGGCAGGTCGTTCTTCCGTTTAGGATTTGCGATATTAAGAAAGGAAAGGTCTACTGTATTGGATCCACGGAGGACGGATTCATGGTCGTGAAGCGGTATAAAATGAAAGAGATTATACAATAGTACATCAACCTGAGCCCTCCCCAGTCGATTTGTCCACAATCAAGTCTACCCCAGCTCTAACAGGATTATGACTACACCTGTCCATTGAATAGGACGGAAAGGTTAGACAATATCCAAACATAAGCCTGAGACTATTTGGCACAAAGATTGCTATAGATAACTATGATGGATACTATAAAAGGGGGATCCAGATTGAAAAACCGTATAGTTATTCTGGCAATACTTTTATTTAGCCTAACGGTCTTCACCCAAGAGATCCAGCATGAAGCCATTGCTGTTAACATTGAGGTTCCGGTCAGGATTTTTAAGGGGAAGACATTTATAGATAATCTCACTATCGATGATTTTGAGGTTTATGAAGATGGGATTCTTCAGACTGTTGAAGCAGTCTATTTTATCCGAAAAACAGAGATTATAAAAAAGGAGATTAAAAAAGCCAAGAATGAAAAAATTGAGAACAAAGTAGAAGAGTTTGTTCCTAATCCATCGAGAAACTTTGTCCTTATGTTCGAGATAGTTGAATATATGCCGAAAATTGGGGATGTTCTAGATTACTTTTTTGAAAGCGTTATAGCTCCAGGAGATTCCCTGATTATTGCCACGCCTATGAAAACCTATAATTTGAACAGCGAAGCTCTATCAAGAATGCCTAGAAATGAGATTGCTAACCAATTAAAAGGAAAGATAAGAAAGGATTCAAAACAAGGCAACTCTGAATACAGAAGTCTAATTGGCCGAATTCGTAACATTGATGAAACTGCAATGCCGGGAATGAGTAAATCAGCAGTAGTTATGCAGGAATTAAGAAAATTAAAGAATCTGACATACTTTGATGTAAAAAAGGCTAAAGATTTTGCCGATTTTTTAAAAGCGAAAGATGGGCAGAAACAGATCTTCTTCTTTTTTCAGAAAAGAACAATGCCCATCCCGTCGTATATAAGTGATTTTGATAAAATGGAGTTAAAAAACGACATATCTTTTAATTCCAAAGAGTTGGAACGTGCCTTTTCTGACTCATCAATAACATGTAATTTTTTATACATTACAAAGGCTTTCCGAGATGGAACTGGTAGGGTCCCCTCAAAAATGGAACAGATGGTATCTGCCATGGAATCTTTTAGGGGATTTTCAGAAATGGCTGATGTGACAGGAGGTCTGAAGGACAGTTCAGCAAATGCCTCAGCATCTTTTGAGAGAGCTGTTGATTATTCAGAAAGTTACTATATGCTCTATTACTCTCCAAAGGATTATAAGGCTGACGGGACATTCAAGAAGATAAAAGTAAAGATAAGAGGACAGAATTATCGAATCACTCACCGATCTGGATATGTTGCGGATTAGAAAAAGGCAATGAGAAAAAATTGGATAATCTCCCTTAAACTTTTTTTGATTTTTCTTTCAACTCAATTATTCAGTCAGCTAGATAATTCTAAAATGATCGATCAAGAAGAATTAAAAATAATATTAAAGAAGTCCGGTGAATATTGTGAAAGGTTGAGTCATTCCGTGCTTGATTTTGTATGTATAGAAAAAATAACTGAAGAAATAACTAACGTTGATCCAAGACGAAGTGAAGTAATGGAGGAACTCACAAACTCTACGAGGCTGAGCTCATCTGTGGGGAAGGAAGGGAATGAGTTAAATTCATATACATATGATTATCAGATGATCCGAAAAGAGAATATTATTACAGACAGAAGAATTCTATTAAGAGAAAATGGGGAAAAAAGGAAGGAAAAGGACGACGAATTGAAAATTAAGAGATTTAAACATCATAATATTCTCTTTGGACCTCTAGCACTTTTTGATTTTAAGTGGCAGCCTTTTTATGACTATAAATTTATCAAGAGAGCTAAATTCAAAGGAGATAAGGTGGTCGTTATTGAAGCGACTCCAAAGGACTATAATCCATCAGATAATCCCTTCGGCAAAGTTTGGATTAGAGAGGATGATTACAGTATTGTTAAGATTGAGTGGGATCAATGATCACTGCCGATTTTTGAAATCTTATACAATTTTCTTCCCCAGCCGCGTTATCCACGAAGGAAAGGTTTCATGAACTTGATTTGAACAAACAAGATTAATGTTGCATAATTTAATTAAGCATAAAAGATGAGAGGGGGTCATGAAACAAATACTTTTTATGTTTCTTCTTTGTTTTTTCTTGATATGGTCTGCATGCAGTAAAAAAGAAGAAAGAGAATCACAGGCAAGAGTTGAGACTGTAGAGGGTGTGACATACATTCACAACACGGCTGAACCGATTCATCCTGATAAAACGGTTTTATTTGAAAAAGATCTTTCCATTAGTAGCGAAGATGAAGAGGGGAATATAATTCTTTTTGATCCATGGCATTATAAAATCGATGGTGATGAGAACATCTACATTAGCGAAAGCTCAGATCAAGTCATCAAAGTTTTCACCCCAGATGGACAATACATTAAAACAATCGGTGCTAAAGGGGATGGTCCAGGAGAGTTTCAATCCATCGGTTATCTTGGTTTTACTCCGGAAGGAAGTTTTGTGGTCATAGATAATCGGGCAAGACGAACAAATTTATTTGATGCCTCCGGACAGTTTTTAAAAAGTTTTAAGTGGCAGACATTTTTCTCAAGAGTTCATTTGTTTAAAAACAATTCTTACATCTGCCAGGAATCTGTATATGGAGAAAACAGACAAGTTAGGAAACTTTTTCTCAAGGAGATTGATTCTGATGGTAATGAAATATGCTCATATGGGGAGTTTACTTTACCTCAAATGAAAACGGTCAGGGAAGAAAAATCCTCAGCTAGCATGAGTGTCCCACATTCTCCCCAATCAATCTTTGCTGGGGATCAGAATCAACAATGGCTCTATCACTGCTTGAACAATCAATATATTATTGAAGTTTATGACAGCAGCGGGAAGATATTCAGGAAGATAGATCGCCCGTATCAACCTGTTCCCTTTACTGATAAAGAGAGGAAGGAATTCCGAGATAGAAATAGGGGTTCCAACGAAAGGTTCAACGAAATGTTCAAGAAACTGCTCAAAGAAATAGAACTGCCGAAGGTGAAATCTATTACAAACCGGATGTTGGTCGATGACGAGAGTTATCTGTGGATACAGACTTATGAACAAAAGAAAGAAGGTGACCTGATTATGACTGCATTTGATGTTTTCGATGCTGAAGGACATTATTATGCCAGAGTGTGGTGTGAAATCATTCCTGGCCTGTTTAGAAAGGGGAAAATGTACAACATGGAAACTGACAAAGAGACAGGGTATCGAACTCTTTCACGCTACAGAGTAGTCTGGAACTGAATATACATACGTTAGAGCGGCTGTAAAAATCTGAGTTTGAGTTTGACTGTGCAGGGTCAGAAACATTAGTGACACATTTAGTAAGGCAGAAATGTTAGAA
>CAZLLG010000271.1:0-5284 GCA_964560275.1 uncultured Eubacteriales bacterium
TCTAAAGATAGGAAATTCTCCGTTAAAAGCTATTGGAAGACTGCCTCGCTCCTTTCTGCTATCACTAAAAAATAATTCTCCCATCAGATAGCAGGAGACTGAGTCCATCCCACTGATGCCCTGAATAGCTTGGAAAAGATTCTCATAAGTGATTTTCACTGGGATTGCTACCATTGTCGTCTCTGAAGGTTTAATTTCCACACCTGCAGAAAGAGTGGTGTTGAGCTGCAGATATTCCCTCTCGTCCACGACAAAACGGTATCTGTAGCGGATTAAATAATAGGATCTTGACGACACATTTTTTATATTGAGATAGAAAACATAACTCAGAGATGTCGTCGAAAGGTTTTCAACTTGTTTCACCTCGAGAGATATGGAAAGATCCTTATCCAAAGGTCCTGCAAAACTAAGACCGGTTACAACTATCATCAAAATTAGAAGATTTATACAACTCTTTTTCATAGCCGCTGCATCCTGACGCCAAACAATAAGGATACATCTATCCCACCTAAATTTCAACTCAGAGTAGAATACGAGACTAGTGCAACAATTGAAGTTGCGTCGGACGGAATCCTTACGCATTCTGCCTCCATCACTTAGGAATGTGCATGGAGACAGACATACGACGTCCATCCGACTCTGCTAAAGGTTATAGAAGAGTGACACATACACATCCTTGTCCCTCTGAGGAGAATGGTTGTGAGGTGGCTAGAAAGACGGGTCTTCGCGTAGGGAAAGATACCTCGTGCCGGGTACCGCCCCTTGGCAGAATACGCAACGTGGTTTCTCATCACTTTACAGAATTCATTCTTCATTTCACGGAGATGGAGTGCTTCCCGCTGAGCATGTGTGTTGATTTAGGACAGGGAAAAAGAGTACACTTCAATGAAGATAATCTCAGGAAGTCAACCGTGAACACTCCAAAGAAGACAAGACAGCTCGAAAACGTTTCGTTTCGCCATAAAGACTTCTTTATACAGCAGTTCGGCAAGGATGTTTACACAGTGGGGGGATTTGTCAGGGATCATCTCATCGATGACAAAAGAGAAGATGCGGACAATGTCGATATCCTGATCACTCATCATTCTATCGAAAAAATCGTTGAAACACTTCAATCCTATGGAAAAATTGATCTGGTCGGGAAAAGCTTCGGTATCATCAAATTTGTGCTGGAAGACCGGACCTACGATATTGCACTTCCAAGGACAGACTCTCCAAAAACAACGACAATCCGGGGGCACAAGGACTTTATCATTAAAGCCGATCCGGAAATACCTATTAAAAAGGATTTGGAAAGACGAGATTTCCGGTGTAACAGCATTTCATTAAGGCTTTTCGACAATGAAATGTACGACCCTTTTGATGGAGAAAAAGACATAAAAGAGAAGGTCATAAAATTGACCAATCCGGATGCTTTTCCTGAAGATCCTCTACGTGTTTTTCGCTGTGCACGTTTTGCCTCAGTTCTTGGCTTTTCGGTGGATCCGGATATTTATATTGCCTCAAAAGACATTGACTTATCGGGCTTGAGCATTGAGCGAATCAATGAAGAAATATTCAGACTCCTCATCGAATCATCAAGGCCATCTATAGGTCTTGAAGAATTATTCAAGCTGAACGCTCTGCGCCAGGTTTTTCCTGAACTCTACCGGCTCTCCCTATCTATCCAAGACTCAATCTTCCATCCCGAAAAAGATTCCTTCGGCCATCACACGGTGTGGCAGCACACAAAAATCACCGTGGACCAGGCAAAAAGACTATCGAATATATTCAGATTGAGTCTAGAAAAGGAGATGGCCCTTCTGTTGGCCTCCCTGTTTCATGACGTTGGAAAAGCCTCTACTGCCAGGTGGGAATTTAAGCGGGGGAGGATGGCCATCACCAACTATGGACATGACATCACAAGTGCAAACATAACCAAAGAAGTTTTAGATCGACATAAAATTCACTCGTGGAAAGGGCTGGATGTTAGAAAAACAGTATTATCTCTCATCAAAACACATCACCGGGCTTCCGAACTCTGGCAGAATCGGGATTCGGTCACAAAAAAAGCGTTCAACCGGCTGGCTGCTGACGTCTACGGAGAGATTGAACTTGTCGCACTGTTGGATGCTGCCGACAGAGCCGGAAGGAATGAAGAACCTATACAAGAATTAGATCAAGAGGGCCAATGGCTTTTAAATAAATTTGAAGAGTTGAATGTTTCAAAAAAAACTATTCAACCATTAATCTTCGGCCGGGATCTGATCGACTTCGGGATTTCACCTGGTCCTGAGATGGGGAAGATTCTTAAAAAATTGTATCAACTTCAACTCGACAACGAGTTCGAAACCCGATCCAAGGGTTTAATCCTCGCAAAAAAAATCATCAAGAGAAGGGAGAAAAAATGAAAACACTCGTTACCGGCGGGGCTGGGTACATTGGCTCACAGACCGTTCAAGAACTCATCGTTAATGGTTATGACGTCACTGTTTTTGATAATTTTTCGACAGGAAAAAGAGATTTTCTTCCTGAATGCAGTATTTTTGAAGGCGATTTGATGGACATGGAATCGGTGGAGAATGTTTTCGACAAAACCGATTTTGATGCTGTTCTCCACTTTGCATCACTCACTGAGGTTGGAGAATCGTATGCCAATCCTAATAAATACTACACTCACAATCTTATAAGCAGTTTGAATCTTCTGGATGTCATGATCCATAAGGGTGTCAATAAATTTATTTTTTCTTCCAGCGCTGCTGTATATGGCAGCCCAGAAACGACTCCAATATCTGAAGATCACCCGCTCAGGCCCATCAATCCATATGGGCAGACCAAATACTTCGTGGAGAAAATTCTCGAGGACTATGACAGAGCCCATGGCCTCAAATTTATTTCCCTCCGCTACTTTAATGCTGCCGGCGCAGATCCTGACGGTTTAAGGGGAGAAGTCCATAATCCTGAAACACACCTCATTCCAAACATACTGCTGTTTCTTTTAGAAAAACGAGATGATTTTTTTCTCTATGGCAATGATTTTCCAACACCCGATGGGAGTGCCGTAAGAGATTACATCCACGTAAAAGACCTAGCCAGAGCTCATGTTCTTGCTTTGAAAAGACTTTTTTTGAAACCCGAAAGTGTATTCATCAATCTTGGAACGAATAAAGGATATTCCGTTCTCGAAATTATCTCGGAAGTCGAACAAATCACAGGAAAAAAAGTCGATTACACATCAAGTCCGCGGCGGCTTGGAGATCCACCGGTTCTGCTAGCATCAAAAGACAAAGCCGAACGCCTCCTTGGCTGGAAACTCGAATATTCAGATATTGAAACCATCATCCAGACCGCCTGGAACTGGCACTCCAAATATTGACTCACTACCCTGAAAAGTGCTACCTTAACGAGTGATGAAAAAGAACACACACACACATTTATTGTATATCTGCATTCTGGTCTCCTTCTCCGTGATTTTGCTCGTGAGCTGTGCGGCTCTAAAAAAACCGGCTCAGGAGCCGCCTGTTGAAACCCTACAACAGCCAAATCTGGCAGAAGACACCACACCGGTTTCGGAAGAAGAGGAGCCTCCGCCGGCTGAAAAACCCACGGTAATTCAGGACGAACCTCAACAATCCATTCAGAAAAACTCGGTTGAAGAGATCGATCCATCCGAAAAACTCGAAGAAGCCGAAAACGACTACAACGATGCTCAATATGCATGGGAACGGGGAGATATGGATACGGCTTTAGAAGCTCTGGACCAAGCCTATCGTCTTATTCTCGATATCAAGCTCCCACCGGACTCTTCGCTGAACCAGGACAAATACAACCTGCGTCTCCTCATCGCCCAGCGGATTCAGGAAATCCACGTTTCACGCCGGACAGCTGTCCACAACAACCACAAATCCATTCCTCTTGAAGAAAATAAACACGTTCTCGCTGAAATCCAGAGCTTCCAAAATAGGGAAAGAAAAGACTTCGAAGCGTCGTACAAAAGGTCGGGCCGCTACAGGGAGATGATTTTAGACGTTCTGGCAAAAGAGGGACTGCCGGATTACTTGGCTTGGATGCCCATGATCGAAAGCTGGTTTAAAGTCAATGCCTATTCAAGAGCCCGGGCCTTGGGATTGTGGCAGTTTATCTCTTCAACAGGATTGCGCTTCGGGCTCAAAAGAGACCAGTGGATTGATGAAAGGATGGATCCCATCAAGTCAACTCAAGCCGCGGCAAAATATTTAGACGAACTGCACTCCCTCTTTGGAGACTGGACGACCGCTCTGGCAGGATACAACTGTGGAGAATTTCGAGTCCAACGGGTCATTAGAGGACAGCGCATCAACTATCTGGATAACTTCTGGGACCTCTACGAAATGCTCCCCCGGGAGACAGCCCGGTTTGTCCCCCGGTTTGTCGCGACACTTCTCATCATAAATGATCCTGACAAATACGGATTTACACTGCCCCAACCCGACCCTCCCTTGAGTTTTGAGACAGTTTCCATCAACCGTGCGGTCAGTCTTTCGTCACTTGCAAAAGCTCTCGGTCTCAATGAAACGGATCTGACAGATTTAAATCCTGAGCTGCGTTATAAATCCACGCCTGAGAGGGAATACCCCCTCCGTGTCCCCAAAGGGTACGAGGCACAAACGCGCTCAAAAATTTCATCTGTCGCCAAATACGTTCCACCAGAGGCGTCCTATATCACTTACTACGTCAGAAGAGGGGATACGGTCTCTGGCATTGCTGAACGCCACAGAACGTCCATCTCAGCCATAGCAAGAGCGAACAATCTTCGTGGAAGGTACCTCATCCGGCCCGGCCAGAAACTTAAAGTCCCCGGAAGAGGCGTCTCAATTTCATCGACTCGACGTGAGCTCGTTCAGGTTGGCGAAAAGTCTGTCTATGTCGTAAAACGCGGAGACAATCTCTGGTCGATCGCAAATTCTTTCGGAACGACTGTGAACAAATTGAAAAAGGACAACAACCTGACAAGCAATCTTCTCAGTACAGGACAAAAGTTAACTCTTCAGTCAAACAGGCCAAGCAATTCCATTCTCTACACTGTCAAAAGTGGGGATATTCCCGTCAACATCGCCAAAGCACACGGAATGGATCTGGATGTGTTTTTACAAATAAACGGCCTCAGCAGACGGTCAAAAATTTACCCCGGCCAGAAACTCTATGTCACTCCAAAAACCAATAGATAATTAATTGGGGACAGGCCCTATTTTTTTATAATTGGGGACAGGCCCCATTTTTTCGATAAAAAAATGGGGCCTGTCCCCAATTATAAAAAAATAGGGCC
>CAZLLG010000272.1:0-5269 GCA_964560275.1 uncultured Eubacteriales bacterium
AATGGAATCTTTGTCCACAAGGATCAAAGATTCGCCTGCCGCGTTGGTTGTTCTAATGGGAGAGCCGGGATTGCTGTAAGAGTCCTGGGTGCTGAGGTCGAATAGTTTTTTAGTTTCAAAACTTGGATCATCAATATTGACGAGAAACGTCGTTCTCCACCGTCGTTTCCAATCGCTTTCAGAGAGAAATCCCATGCCTGCTGTCTGGAGCCAGCTGATACCCGAGTATCTGTTTTTTGTCTTAAGGACTTCTTTTGGCTCTCCAGTAAACGGTGCTGAGAGGATAACGATCTTATCTCGAAATGGAACCTCTTTTTCGGGATCTCCTCCGTCCAGGGCTTCCACCCAAATCAGAGTAGATGGTTTTAGCGGCTGCCAGTTGACTGATCTCATACCTGGGGTTACCCCGCCGATAGGAGTTCGGTCAGCAAGAGGAAAATCACCTAAAAGATGGATGAGTTTTCCATCCCTGTCCCAGATTTCAAGAGAATGGGGGAAACTTCTGTATGTGTATAAGTAAGAATAGGGTTTTTTAATTTTATTGATGATAAAAAGTTTTCCGTCTGGAGAAACATTTTCGGAAATGTAGATACCTGGCGTTCCGATCTTACGGGATTGTCCGGTAGCAACCTCAATTTCCATAATCTGAGAAGTTCCGTAATAATCGAAGAGTGCCTCGTCGTGGGGAGACTGGAGAAGATCTTGGTATGTTCTGACTTGAGAGACACGCCCACTGTGTTCCTGAATGTTTGGCCCTTTCGGAGTTGTTGGCTTTAGAGGTGGTTTCCCTCTGCCTTCAACTATTGAATGAACCAAAAGATGGGTGCTTCCCGGAAGCCAGGACAAACCTGAACTGAGCGCGGCGTTGATGACCGGACCTGTGAGGGCTTTGGCCTTTCCGGCTTCGACATCTACAACCCAGAGTTCAATACCGCTGTCCACATAACGCAGCAATGCCAACCATTTCCCGTCATAGGACCAGCGTGTCGAAGAAAATTTAAAATTTTGGGGGAATTCTACTCGAGTTTCCCTGCCATCCTCAATTGACTTTAACGTAAGTCCTGTACTGAATCTGGTAACCTGACGGCTGTTGTACTTAGGCAGGATCCGGACACCGGCAATTCGCAAAAGCGGCTGGGACATGTATTCGATTGAGGGCATGGATTCCGATACAACCAGCGACATGATTTCTCCTGAAGGGTTGAAACTGGCGCTGGGCGTTCGTGGGGCTGTGACAATATCCAAAATGTTTTTTGGTGGTGTCTTGTAAGCCTCTTGTGAGAATCCAAGATTAACAAAAAGCGCAAAAATTAATAAAGGAACAGACAATCTTTTAATCATTTTTCCCTCCTGAAAAGGTATCCTTTCATTGCCCAAACAATATAACCAAAACCTCTCCCAATTGCAATTTGTTGTGGGGCCTGGCTTTGAAAATGTGAAAGATTTTTTATTGACTCAGCTACATGGAAAAGAATTCTGCGTTGCTGCTCTTAAAATAGAAGATGACCAGACGTCCTGCGACATAGAGGATACCCGTTACCACTAAAAGACCGTAGAGTGTAAGGAAGATTGTCTGCAGAAGAGACTCACTTTTTGATGAATCCAGAGGAAAAAAGAGGTCGAAGATGGTCTTTCCAAAAAAGACAAGCATGATGGCAATCCCGATTACCGTCCGGTAGAAATATGTTTTAACATCCCAAAATTCGAGCGAACTCGCCGTCAGAATCGGATAGAGCAGCCAGATCGTAAAGAGCCAGACGATCACAAAGAGAGTGATATCGAATGTTTTTTTTGCGGTGATTCGCCGAGATTTAAACATTCCTGTATATTTTGACGAATGTTGCCTCCATTTCTTCCCTGTGTGTGTAATGGAAATAGCATAAAGATGAAGACTTGATCTAACTTCCTCAATTTAATGAAACGTCAGATGCGATAATGGATGTTCAATGATCAATCTTTAAAAATCACCTCATATGTTTCCCGAATAGGGGGTTGTGAGAACAGTCCCATAAATTTGACTAATTGTTCCTGAAATAACCGGCTTTCTTCGGTATCGAGCATGTCTTCTTCAGTTTCCCATAGGGTGATTGGAAGGCACGTGCTTGTTTTCTCGTCACACAAGAAAAGAGCCCCTTTATACCCTTTGATGTCTTTGCACATGGGAATAACACTTTCCTTAAAAAGCTTGGCGGCTCGGCCGGTTTGATTTTCTTGGATATGCATTCTGAGGAGGCGTGCAAACATAATTTTCCCTCCTTATAAATCAAAACTCCTTCAAGGATCAATTATGATTGTAGGGTCACAAATTTTGATCCTTCCCTCATCATAGACGGCTACTGTGTATTTAAATTCGAGAGGATAGCCAGTGGCTGTAGCATTAGCCAGGATGTCGAATTGTTTTGTTGTCCCCTTTTTCCCATAAACTTCTTTTTCACCAAGAGGGGTTTTTACCCCAAAAAAAATCGTAAACGTTTTGATCTGTTTAGATGTCCAATACACTGTATCATCATGTTTGATATGAACTTTTTCAGGCTTGCAGATGACTTCATCTCCTTTTACGATGATAAGGAATTTGCGCATTGCCATAAAAACCTCCTTTCGCTTTCCACATTAAGGAAAGATTTTATTATTTTTTAAGTTTTCTTTTTTTATCGATTTGAATCGAGGATCTTTGCAGATGTCTTTGAGATCAGGATCATCGATTATATAATGTAAGACACCGTCATTTTCCAAATATTTTTCAAAAGCTTTGAGTGCTTTGTCTCGTTCCCTTGTGATTTCGAATATCTGAACAGCTTTCCGCAAAGTTTCTGTATCTTTTGGATCTGACAACAGAACATCTTCAATCATGGATATTGCATTGTCTCTTTCACCAAGGACTGCATTGTAATAGGCTATATGTGCTTTTGCCACATTATTCTTTGAATTGATCTTTAATACTTCTTGAGCTAGATCTTTTGCTTTTTGATAATCTGGTCCGAATTGAGCTTGAGTATTTTCTTCAGAATACCGTCGTGAGTCGGCTAGATTCCCCCAAAATTCATATCTGTTTTTGTTAAATTTTAGGGCTTCTTCATATGTGCGTACAGCTTTTTTGTATTTTTTTTTGGAAAAATAGAAAGTGGCCAGATTACTATATGCGGGGCCATTTGCTTGGATTTTAATAGACTTTTTCAGTGTGTGCTTAGCCCGATTATAGTATCCTAGAACGAGATATATCCCACCAAGATTATAATATCCACGGTAATTATCAGGGGTTAACTCTGTGACTTTTTTGAACATCTTTATGGCTAAGTCGAATTTTCCGGTTGCATAATAAAATGAACCGAGCTGGTTATAGCCTCCCCAATAGTTAGGGACCAAATCAATGGCTTTAAGATACTGTTTTTCGGCATTGTCTGTATCACCAAGTTCTTGGTGGAGGCTTCCAAGTTCTCGATAAGCTTTGTCACTTTGTGGATCTAGAGCGAGAGCACTATTGAAATTATTTTTTGATTCAAGGTATTTTCCTGTTCCTCTATGAATGATCCCAAGAGTTATATGCACAGGAGCCAGATTCTTGTCGATTTGAACCGCCATCAGACAGTATTCCTGAGCTTTTTGTACATCATCATTCTCTTTAGTAAGGATCCATCTTCTCCAGTAAGCTTCTCCTAATCCGGCATAGGCAAGAGCATATCTGGGATCCTTTTGTATGGCTTGGTCAAACAAGTTTACTGCCTTATTGAGGCTTTCAATTTTATCGTAGCGCAGTAGAGATCCCCGAGCTTGAAGGTAATAAATTGAAGCTTCTTGATTTTCTGTCGGTTTTTCTGAGAGTGTGAAAAGTGCCTGGGGGGGTAAATCAACACCAAGTATACTGATGGAGTGCTTAACCAGTTCATCCTCGAGACCTAAACGGTTGTGGGCATTATAGTGGAATATGGCTGTATCGATCTGGCGTGGAATTTCAGTGCCAATATCAATTAGGTTGATGTGAAAACGTATCTCTTCCCCTATGACATGCATTGTAATCCCTAGAACGAAGTCAACGCTAAAAGCTTTGCGGGCATCAACCGAATTATTTATTTCTTTTACATCAAGGGATGGGACGACCCAATAACTCTCATCAGTCTGAAAGATTTTTGCGAGTTTGCCTATAAGAAAATCCATCAATCCTGCACAATATGCGCTATCATCAGGAATCCCGTTTGTTATTGTGAAAGGGATGACGGCAAGTCCTTGTTTTTCGTTTTGAGATTGAGGTGAGAGCCAGTCTTTAAGGATTTGTGAAACTGGAGTAAAGACAATTACTGCAAGTAGAGCGAAAATAACAATTGAGATGGAAACTGTTTTTTTTAAAAAGGGCCTTCTGATCATTCTCAAGATGCTGGTTACAGGCATGGAAATGGTGGCGTGATCCGAAGTGATATCTTGTTTTATTCGCTCCAGATCCAATCTGAGATTGGCCACAGATTGATAGCGATCTTTTGGCTTTTTTTTCAGGCATCTATCGACAATGTTTTCCAATTGATAGGGGAGGTTGCTTCGATAAGTTGATACAGGCTCATGTTTTTTATGCTGTATTGCATAAAGGGTGACTTGGTCATTCGTTCCCTGAAACGGCAAACGGCCGGTGAGCATCTCATAGAGAACCACTCCAAAAGACCAAATGTCTGATCGAAAATCAATGTCATCGCCTGCAGCCTGTTCGGGGGACATGTAGGAGACCGTCCCCATAACCATGGTTGTCTTAGTGATTTTTGTGGCCCCTTCAAGTTTGACTAGGCCGAAATCCATGATCTTAACCTGCCCTTTTGAGGTGACCATGATGTTAGAACTTTTTATGTCCCTGTGGACAACGCCATTTTCATGCGCTTCCTGAAGACCCTCCGCCATCTGACAGGCGATATCGAAGGATTTCCCGATATTTTGTGGAGATGTGCCGATGATGTCTCTGAGCGTTGTCCCCTCGATATACTCCATGGCGATAAAAGTTTTATCTTCTATTTCATTGATTTCATAGATGGTGTTGATATTGGGATGATTGAGTCCAGCTGCCGTTTGAGCTTCTTGGATGAATCTGGTTCTCGTCTCTTCGCTTTCTAGTTTTTGGGGAGAGATGAATTTAAGAGCGATGGTGCGTTTGAGTTTAGTGTCCTCAGCTTTGTAGACGTGAGCCATTCCTCCTTCACCTATCTTTTCAAGGATTTTATAGTGAGAAATCTTTTTTCCAATCAAAACATTCTCTTATGAAGAAAAATGGATTCCCGAATATGGTTGCTTTATA
>CAZLLG010000273.1:0-5256 GCA_964560275.1 uncultured Eubacteriales bacterium
AAAAAACGCAATTTTAATTGTCGTCGAGGTACAAAAATAGTTGACATCAATCACACCAATAATATATATATAATAATATTATAGAGGCAAAAAATGTTTGAAGGTCCCATACTTGTTATCGCCGGAACAGCTGCCACTTTAGGTTTTATCCACACGGTTTTAGGGCCCGATCACTATCTTCCTTTTATCGTGATGAGCCGGGCGCGAAAATGGCCGCTGTCTAAAACTTTGTTTATCTCATTTCTCTGTGGATTGGGACATGTCCTCAGTTCGGTTATTCTCGGATTGTTAGGGATCGCACTGGGCATGGCTGTTTTTAAACTGGAAAACATCGAATCTTTTCGAGGAGGTCTTGCGGCCTGGCTTCTTATAGCCTTTGGATTCGCCTACTTTATCTGGGGTTTGCGGCGTGCAATCAAAAACAGACCTCACAAACATATCCATTTCCATGCCGACGGCAAAAAACACGAACACGAACACGCCCATAAAGCTGACCATGCCCATGTGCATGAAGAGAAAAAAAAGAATGTGACACCCTGGATACTTTTTACGATCTTTGTATTCGGCCCTTGTGAACCATTGATTCCCCTAGTCATGTATCCTGCAGCCAAGCATAATACCGGTGGAGTGGTTTTGGTAGCGCTTGCCTTCGGATTGAGCACATTACTAACAATGCTGACCATCATTGCTGTGATGTCCTGGGGAGCCAGTTTTGTCCGGCTTGGAAAGCTGGAAAGATATGCTCATGCCATAGCCGGGGCCATGATTTTTATCTCGGGACTCAGTGTTCAGTTTCTTGGGCTCTAATATTCGAAAATATAGACTATATCCCATGAAGTTTGTTGCGGATTGTATGCTGGGCAAGCTGGCCAAGTGGTTAAAAATCCTCGGTTTTGATACGGCCTATTTTTCCAAAATTGAAGATGACGACCTTCTTATTGTTGCTCAAAATGAATCACGGATTCTTCTGACAAGGGATAATGGTTTGATAGAAAGATCCAAAAATATTCATTCTCTATTTATCGATAGCGAAAAATGGACCGAACAGATCCAGCAGGTTCTAAAAGAGTTTAATCTCAAAAAGAAGATAAAATCCAATTCCCGCTGTATCCAATGCAACACAGTTTTAAAGCCGCTTCAAAAAGAGCAGTCCCAAAACTTGGTCACCCCTTTCGTTTACAATAATGCGGATGTCTTTTCTCTTTGTCCAGAGTGTGGCCGAGTCTTCTGGAAGGGGACCCACCATAGCGATATGGAAAAAAAAATCACAAAGATTTTAAGATCTAAAAAGAGCTAAAATTCAATTTTATCCTATTAAAATTACTTCTCTATATTTTCGTTGATTTCTCATTTGTGGTTGCATAGAATGGACTCTCCCAAATAGCCTCCAATAAAAAGCAGAGGTGTAACCATGAGTATCATAAGCAAACTTTTTGGAAAATCACCCTTTGAGCCACTCTATCAGCATATGCTGAAAGTCCAGGAGTGTGTGGATTTGGTCAAGCCGCTGATGGAGAGCTTCATTGATGGTGATCAGAATAGCGTGGACAAATATGCCAAACAGATATTTAAAGCCGAACACGAGGCCGATCTAGTAAAAAAGGAGATACGAAATCGTCTGCCAAAAAGCGTTTTTTTGCCAGTAGCCAGGGGAGATCTCCTGCGTTTTCTCAAGGAGCAGGACAGCATTGCCGATTCGGCTGAAGACTTGGCCGCACTGGTCACGATGCGGCCCATGGATGTTCCAGGCGGTCTTAGAGGAGAACTCAAGGCCTTGGTCAGCAAAGTCCTTGAGACTTATAAATTGGCAATGGGTGTATCGAGTGAAATCAAGCTATTGGCCGAAACTTCCTTTGGCGGGGCAGAGGCACACAAAGTCTTAGAAATGATCGAAGAGATTAAAGTGAAAGAGTGGGAAGCCGACATCGCACAGATGAATGTGGCCAAGAAGCTGTTTTCCATGGAAAAAGAGATAGATCCCGTGTCGATCATGATGTGGACCCATGTATTTCAAGAACTAGGAAACCTGGCCAACCATGCCGAAAATACCGGTGACAATTTAGCAACGATGCTGCATGATTCTTAAATAGTTCACAATGGATGTTGGCCAAATAATTTTAATCATTGCCGTTGCTGTCGGTCTCTACAGCGCTATCAATATCGGAGCCAACGATGTGGCCAATTCCATGGCCACATCTGTGGCGTCTAAAGCCTTAACAATTAAAAAGGCCGTAGTTGTTGCAGGAATCTGCAATATCCTTGGTGCCACATTGGTTGGGGCTCATGTGGCCAACACTATTCGGAAAGGGCTCATTGATCCCCTTGAATATTCAGATGCTCCCAATCTTTTTGTCTACGGGATGCTCGCAGCCGTTTTAGGATCGGCGCTTTGGGTCAATATTGCCACATATTTTAAACTCCCTGTGTCTACAACCCATTCCATCATCGGTGGTGTTCTGGGATTTGGGCTTGTTAGTGTTGGAATTGCAGGGATTCAGTGGAAAGTTGTTTTATTTGTCGTTCTCAGCTGGATTATCTCCCCTGTTTTTGGGTGTATCATAGCTTTTAGTATTTTCACGATAATCAAGAAATTCATCCTGAGTTCGGAAAATCCCATTGAAATGACTAAAAAGATCGGTCCCTATTTAACCGGGGCTGTTGCGTTTATCCTTTCTCTCTCAATTATCTACAAGGGATTAAAGAATCTTCATTTAGACCTTGATTTTGTAGAAGCGGTGTTTATTTCATTCTTTTTCGGACTCCTGGGATATCTGACCGGGTATTTTATCTTAAAAAGATACAAGAAAAAAGATGGTGATCCCTATCATCAAGTCGAACAGATGGCCAATCCCCTTCAGGTGCTTTCTGCCTGTTTTCAGGCTTTTTCCCATGGAGCCAACGATGTGGCCAATGCCATTGGTCCGGTCGCCGCTATCGTGGTTGTGCTGCAAACGGGCAAGGTAGAAATGCAAGTGGGGATTCCTCTTTGGCTGCTGCTATTAGGCGGGGCAGGTTTGGCTTTTGGGATTTTTATATGGGGACACCGCGTGATGGAAACGGTCGGTCACAAAATTACCGCCATTACGCCAACACGCGGTTTTTCAGCTGAATTCGGAACAGCCACAACCGTCCTAATCTGTTCCAGATTGGGCATGCCTGTGTCCACAACCCATGTGGCCATTGGCAATATCATAGGCGTGGGGCTGGCCAGAGGAATTTCGGCCATCAATTTGAACGTGATTAAAAATATTTTTTCAGCATGGGTGATCTCACTTCCTGCAGCAGGCATATTTTCAATTGGCATTTATTTTCTGCTCAAACTCATTCTCGGTGTCAGGGCTCTTTAAACCTCATCTTGAGTTATTTCGTATAAATATTTGAATCGTATAAATAGTAAAGAGAGGATAAAGGAGGATACATGCTCATACTAACAACTCCAAACATCGAAGGCAAAAAGATCACCAAATACCTGGGTTTGGTCAGCGGGGAAGCTATCCTCGGAGCCAATATTTTTAAGGATTTTTTTGCGGGAATAAGAGATATTGTCGGAGGCAGATCTGCTGCCTATGAACAAGAACTTCGTCAGGCTAAAGACATTGCCATTCAGGAAATGACGGATGAGGCCAAGGGGCTCGGTGGAAATGCCGTCATTGGTGTTGATCTGGATTATGAAACAATCCAAGTCGGACAGGGCGGCGGGATGCTTATGGTCAGTGCTAGTGGAACAGCTATTCTTTATAAAGAAGAGTAAGGAGGATAATCATGGAACGTCATATCAGTCTCATCGGGATTTTGTGGATTGTTATGGGAGGATTGTCATTGTTGTTTGGTTTTTTGGGATTTTTGCTTTTATTCGGCATTTCCTTCATCCCGGATATGGGGCATGAAGCCCCGTTTATTTTGAGGACAGTAGGATCTATCGCAATATTTTTCTTTGCCCTCTTTGGCCTTCCCAAGATTATCGCCGGTATCGGACTGTTAAAAAAGAAAGAATGGGGACGAATCCTGACTCTGATCGTCTCCTTTATCAGCCTGTTGAATATTCCTTTGGGAACAGCCCTCGGGATTTATTCGATCATCATTCTGGTCAAGGAAGAATCCATCCAGTATTTTAAATCCCAAATCCCAAAATAATTCCCTCTATTCAAGATGTTTTCGGAAGCGGAGAGAACTGATTACCAGTGTCACCAAACCGAATAGAAAAAGAGAGAGAATTTCAGGCCAAAGGATTTCCGGTCCGTTTCCCTTGAGAAGAATCCCTCGTACGGCCTTCCCAAAATATCTCAATGGATTGAGATGAGTAAGGTGCTGGATGACTCTAGGCATGCTTTCCAGAGGTGTGAAAATTCCTGATAGGAGCATGGCCGGCATAAGGAAGAATAAAACACTTGTCATGGCCTGCTGTTGAGTCCGAGAGATTGTAGAGATAAAAAGACCGATAGAGAGCGTTGTCACGATAAAGAGAAGCGAAACTCCCAGAAGAAAAATTACACTGCCTCTGATGGGGAGCCCAAAGATGATTTTCCCTGCCAGAAGAATCAGCACTATATCTACAAGGCCGATAAAAACAAACGGTGCTGTTTTTCCAATGATAAGCTCCGATGGTTTGATGGGGGATACGATCAGAGTCTCCAAAGTCCCCATCTCCCGTTCTTTGGTGATGGCCATTGCAGTTAAAAGAAGCGTCGTCAAAAGAAGAATGAGGCAGATAACTCCAGGCACCATGTAGATAGAACTTTTCAGATCGGGATTGTACCAGATTCTTTCATGGGTTTTTAGGAGTCCAGATACGTTTTGACCGAGAACTTCGGCTATAATCTTTTCAGAATGGCTGCTCAGAAGCCGTGTGATATAACTCAAAACAATCGTGGCGGAATTGGCGTCCGAACCATCAATGATAATCTGGATGGATACGGTTTTGCTGCCTTGAAGATTTTTTTTGAAATTGGAGGGAATAACAACGGCTACTTTTATTTCTCCCTTTTGGATCAACTCATCGATCTGTTCGATTGATTCGATATGGTGATCGAGACGGAAGGCTTCCGTATGGAGAAAATTGCCGACAAGTGCCCGACTCTCCTGACTCCTGTCATAGTCGAGAACACCGATGGAGATGTTTTTCACGTCGGTCGTGGCCGCAAAGCCAAACAAAATTAGCTGAAGCACGGGCGCGATAAATAAAGGAAGGATCATCCTTTTGTCCCGGAATGTCTGGATCAACTCTTTTCTGATTATGTGACGTATAACGCTGAACAT
>CAZLLG010000274.1:0-5223 GCA_964560275.1 uncultured Eubacteriales bacterium
ATCTCGGGGTTTGAAGAGAAAAGCCTCCATTTTTGCCACATCTTCAATAATCTGATGAAGAGGAGTGAGGTCATCCAGAATCCAAAAAGAACGCCCGTGAGTGGCAACAACAAGGTCATCTTCTTTGACAACCATGTCATGTATGGGAGTGACAGGTAAATTGAGTTGAAGAGACTGCCAATTGGCTCCATCATCAAATGACACAAATACTCCTGTTTCTGTTCCGGCGTACAGAAGACCTTTTCTCTTGGGATCCTGCCGTACCACACGGACAAAAGTATTTCCCGGAAGTCCGTTTGTGATTTGAGTCCAGGATTTACCAGAATTGTTCGTCTTATAGATATAGGGGCCAAAATCATCCAATTCATGCCGGTCTACGGCAAGATAGGCCGTTTCCGCATCAAAAGTCGAGGCTTCTATCATGCTAATCAAACTCCACTTTGGCATCTGTTTGGGAGTAATATTTTCCCAATTTTGCCCCGAGTCCTTGGTGATATGCACAAGCCCATCATCCGATCCCACCCATAGAATCTGAGAATTTTGGAAAGATTCAGCCAAGGCGAAAATCGTGCAGTAGTACTCGACCGACGTATCATCCTTTGTGATGGGCCCTCCTGATTTCTGCTGTTTGGATTTATCGTTTGTCGTTAAGTCAGGGCTGATAATATCCCAGCTCTGCCCTTCGTTTGTAGTCTTGTGGATCACCTGCGAACAGTGATAGAGAACGTTGGAGTCAAAGCGGGAGACAACGATTGGAGCAGTCCACCCAAAACGGTATTTAATATCTCCAGCTCCCCAACCCATTGGATTTTCCGGCCAGGCTGTGATAATCCGCTGCTGACGTGTTTTGTAATCCCATCGCGTGATGAGACCGCCGTAACTTCCGGCATAGACGATATCCGGATTATCGTGACGGGGAGCGATATGACCACTCTCTCCTCCACCTACGGAATGCCAGTCCGGTTTATCGATTCCTCCTCCAGAAGTCCGGCTTGCAATCCTGACTGTACTGTTATCCTGCTGGGCACCGTAAACCCAATATGGGAACTGATTGTCCGTGATGACATGGTAAAATTGAGCCGTGGGTTGATTATCTTGCCCTGTCCATGAAAGACCGCCGTTGTTGGACACATTGGCTCCGCCATCATTGCTGTTGATTATCCGCTTTGAATCTTGAGGATCTATCCACAGATCATGATTATCCCCATGTGGAGGACGGAGTGAGCTGTAGGTCGAACCACCATCGACCGATCTATACAATCCTGTATTGAGCACATAGACGGTATCGGGAGACATAGTATCGGCATAAATCCGGCTGTAGTACCATGCCCTCTGACGAAGACTGCGGTCCGAGTTAACTTTTTGCCACGACTCCCCCCCATCGTCTGACCTAAAAACACCTCCGTTAATCGCCTCAACAATGGCCCAGATTCGACCGGACCTTGCCGGCGAGGCCGTGACTCCGATTTTTCCAATAACCCCTCGAGGAAAACCCCTATTCCCGGTCAGTTCAAACCACGAATCTCCTCCATCCGTTGACTTGAACAAACCGCTGCCGGGCCCACCACTGGTTAAGCTGTACGGTGTTCGTCCGGCTTCCCACAAAGAGGCATAAATGATTCTTGGATTAAGAGGATCAAGAATCAAATCGATTGCACCTGTTTTGATATCTCTAAAAAGCACTTTTTCCCATGTTTTCCCTCCATCTTTAGACCGGAACACTCCCCGCTTGTCATTGGATCCATAGATATGTCCGAGTGCGGCAGCATAGACTAAATCCGGATTCTTGGGATGAATTCTTATTCTGGAGATCTGGTGTGTTTCAGAAAGACCAAAATGTGTCCAAGTCTTTCCAGCATCTGTCGATTTATAGACTCCGTCCCCATGGGATACATTTCCTCGTATGGGCGCTTCTCCCATTCCCACATAAACAACATTGGGGTCGTACTCGGAAACAGCGATGGCCCCAACAGAGCCAGTTTTAAAATATCCATCTGAAATATTCCTCCAGCTCAGGCCTCCATCCTCTGACTTCCAAACTCCTCCTCCGGTTGCCCCGAAATAATAAGTAAATTTCTGATCGGGTATCCCGGCAACCGCCGTCACACGGCCGCCGCGATAAGGCCCGATTGAACGCCAGCTCAAAGCTTTATATAGATTCTGGTCAAAACTCTTGATCTGCTGTGAAGCCTGAGCCCGAATTGGAAATCCTGAACCTAAAAACAAAATCCCAAAAACAAGAAGTAAAGCCAAAACACTGATACGTTTCATGATGGTTTCTCCCCTTTGATAGAATTTTTCTCATCGATCCCGACAACCTTGATTTGCCTTGGGAAAAAGGCAATTATTTGAGGCTGCCCGTTGTATTCTTCGACAAAACCTTGAACACGGATGACTCGGCCCTTAAAATCCGCAACATCGGAAAAAAGGTCTTCACTCTTTTCTGGGATAAGAGTGGAAAATGTTTGTGCTGCAGGATGCAAAAAAACAAACTGTCCTTTGGTTTGGACCTCTTGACAAAAGTATTGAACAGCAGCTGTTTGGCCAATATGGTTTGAAATCAAATCCAGAGGAACTGTTGGATAGGGCTCTTTCCTCCACAATCCTTTGTTGGAGAGTCGTGCAAAGTTTTCCGCTTGAGCAAATCTCTTCCTGTATTCTTCTCTATATGGAAATCGAAGGTAAACAGATGCAAATCCCTCTTTTATGATGAATTCATTAAATAAGCCGTTCTCTTCCGTCCAAATATAGGCCAAAAGTCTCCCATATTTATCCTCCCGCTCCCAATCGTACATCACGGTGACCTGCTTTTTGTAAAGATAGTAAAAGGCAAATCTTTTCGACAATTGAGCCAGTAGCCGCACCTGTTCGTCGGAATGACCGGTTTCAGGTGAATCTATGCCGATAAGGCGAATCTTCGTAATTTGGCCATCGAGGAATTCGATCCCAACGGTGTCTCCATCATAGACAACAACAATTTCCCCTTTGTCCTGAAATCCTTTTTCTGAGGAAAATCCGAAAAACAGAACAAAAAATCCCAATACACAAAAAATCCGAAAGAGAGTAATGGAAATTTTAGGCATATTTAAAAGCCCGAAGGAAAAATCGGATCCTAAGCCTATTTTTTCCGGATGATCGCTTTAACGGCGTTTTGGATGTGCCCGGCACTGATCCCGTATTTTTCCAACAGTTCTTCTGGTTCCCCTGAACGCGGAAGATCATAAACGGCAAGATGGCGGATTTTAGCCTTGCCGGCAAGAGAGGATGCTGCGGCATCTCCTAATCCTCCGCCCGGATAGTGGTCCTCTACGACGACAACATTATTGCCGACCTGAGCAGCATGTTTGGATATGGAGTCTTGATCAAACGGTTTTACGGAGTATGCATCGATCACCCTCACATATATATTTTCCTTCTTTAATTCTTCATAGGCTTTTAAAGCCTCAAAAAGAGTGATACCAGCCGCAATAATAACCGCTTGATCTTTGGAACTCCGTTTGATTACTTTTGAACCACCAATAGGAAATTTCTCGTCTTTTTTATAGAGGAGAGGTGTTCCGGGCCGCGACGTTCTCAAATAAGCCATTCCCTTGTATCTAGCCATGGACTCTACGCAGGCCTCTGTAGAATAGGCATCTGCAGGATAGAGGACAGCACAATGAGGAATGGGTCTGAACAGGGCAATATCTTCCAATCCCATTTGAGATGGTCCATCGGCTCCAATGCTCACGCCGACATGAGAGCCAACAAGTTTGAGGTTTGAAAAAGAATAAGCCGCCATACGGATCTGGTCATGTGCGCGTGTTAAAAAAGCTGCAAAAGTGGCCATAAAGGGGACAAATCCTTTGGCCGCCATCCCAATACCCAAACCGACCATATTCTGTTCGGCTATAAACAGCTGATAAGATCTTTTAGGGAAGGCTTTAAAAAAATCCTCTACATAGGTTGAATTCTGTACATCCCCATCGATGGCGATAACGGCATTATTAATTTTTCCGAGGTTAACAATGGCATTTCCATATGCCCGTCTTGTGGCCGTGTTTTTCTCATAGAGGTTTTTTTTGAAATTTAGTCTTTTTTCAAATTTTGGGCCGCTGACCTTTCCAGGTTTACGGACAAATTTTTTCGCATCGATCTTTGGCAATGGGCCCAATTCCTTCATCGCCTTTTGAAGATCATCTTTATTCAGAGGTTTGCCATGCCAGCCGTTCTTATCTTCTATAAAAGAGACTCCCTTCCCCTTGAGGGTTTGCGCAATAATGGCCGTTGGTTTTTTACATTTTCTGGCATAAAGAAAGGCCTCCAAAATATCTTTAATTTTGTGGCCGTCCACTTTTATGGCATCCCATCCAAAGGCCTTAAATCTTTGAATATAGGCTTTGGTGTTATGCTCCAGCATTGTTGTGGTGGATTGCCCAAACCTGTTGACATCGACAACCGCACAGAGGTTCTGAAGATTGAGATTTGATGCAGCATTGGCCGCTTCCCAGACCGATCCCTCAGCACACTCGCCATCTCCCATAAGAACGTAAACTCGTCTTGAGGATTTTCCTAATTTCATAGCTGCTGCCAGGCCAATACCAACAGACAAGCCCTGTCCAAGCGAACCCGTTGCGGCTTTAACCCATTTCATTCGAGGAGTGGGATGCCCTTCAAGTCTGCTTGTGATTTTTCGGAGATTTTTTAAACTCGAAGGTGAAATTATCCCTGCTTCAGCATATGCGGCCCATAAAATGGGTGCCGCATGCCCTTTCGATAGAACGAATTCATCGTTCGCCCAATCGTATGGATTTTGGATGCTGTACCTCATTTCATCAAAGAACAGACAGGCCATCAGTTCGGCGGATGATGAACACGTTGACGGATGTCCTGAGCGGGCTTCAGTCGTCATTCTGAAAGCGTGAATTCGTAATTTTTGTGCGATTTTTTCAAGAGCCTCAGTTTTGTTCTTCAAAAGTTTCCCTCCTCCTGATGAATTGAAATTATCCTCCATCTTGCCGCTTTTTGCTCGTTTTCCTTGGCAAAATAGACACTATTATATTCACTTCTCTTTGACATCACAACCTTTCATTTTTTCTATTTTTCTTTCATACCAAAGGCTTCTGGACTTAAGTTTAAATCCTAAAGAATCATAGAGAGAAACAGCCGGAATGTTTTCAGAATCAACTGTGAGCTCGACTGTTTGAGCGCCCTGCTTATTCATCTGTTTGATGGCAGTTTGAA
>CAZLLG010000275.1:0-5202 GCA_964560275.1 uncultured Eubacteriales bacterium
ATTAAAGAATCAAGTATAGACCTAACTTCCCAAATTTGTTTTTAATCTCTTCAGGTCTACTCTAAGCTCAAGATGGAGACACTTCAATGACAAAATATAATCTTGATTGTTTGTTCTGTGGAGCCACATATAAAGACGATTTTTTTCGCTTAAAATGCGACGAAAATCATGAACCTTCACTCCTCCGAACAAATTACACCAACAAAACTTTCACCATCCAAGAAGATAAAACAGGAATGTTTAAATTCATGGATTTTCTTCCAGTCGAACGCATCATTCAGAGTGAAGGAACACCCATAACCTACAAGAGTGAACATTTGGCTGAAGTTCTCGGGCTTGAAAATCTTTACATCATCTTTAACGGATATTGGCCTGAAAGAAAGGCTTTGATATATACGGCTTCATTCAAAGAACTTGAGGCGCCCTCGGTTCTAGCCAGAATTCCTGAAGGCAACACACAAACAATCGTTGTGGCTTCGGCAGGAAATACAGGACGTGCATTTGCTAATATCTGTTCCAATAATAACATTCAGCTTGTGCTCGTTATTCCTGAAACGAGCGTAGAAGAAATCTGGTCTCCCAAGCCGTTCAACGACTGTGTGAAGCTCATCCTTGCTGGTGGCAACAGTGACTATCTTGATGCCATCACATTGGCCTCAAAAATCACTGAATTTGAAGACTTTTTTCCGGAAGGAGGTGCGGCAAATGTTGCCCGCCGGGATGGGATGGCCACTACCGTTCTCGATGCTGGTTACACGATCGGACAAATTCCCGACCACTATTTTCAAGCCGTTGGATCTGGGACTGGAGGAATTGCCGCATGGGAATCGGCTCTCCGTCTAGCTGAGGATGGTTCATATGGCACAAATCAGATGAAACTTCATCTGGCTCAAAATTTCCCATTCACACTGATGACTGATGCATGGAAGTTGGGGGAAAAAACACTGCCAAATTGGGATGAAAACGAATCTAAAGAAAAGATTAGTCAGATAAAAGCAGGTGTGCTTTCAAACAGGAAACCTCCCTTTTCCATCACAGGGGGTGTGTACGACACGCTGTCCGCTTCAAATGGATTGATGTATTCTGTGACAAACCAGGAGACCAAAAAAGCAATGGAGCTCTTCGAGTTTCACGAAGGATGTGATCTTCATCCGGCCTCAGGAGTTGCTCTCGGAGCTTTGATACAAGCGGTACAGCGTAAAATCGTAAGTAAAGATGACATCATCGCCCTAAATGCTACGGGGGGGGGTGAAGGACGTTTCCGAAGAGATTTTCACCTCCACTTCTTACAGCCTTTTGCCATGCTTTCGGATAAAGAAATCAATAGCCCAGACGTGGCCAAAAAAATCGAATCCATTTTATAACAAATTTAAAAAATCTCTTTTTAAATTGCATTCTTTTTGAGAATAATATATATATTTTTTTGACGTGGATTTCACGATTTTCTGGAAAATTTTTTTAGCCTTACTTATTTGCGGATTCCCCGCCTTAGCTCAATTTTGGGCCAAACGATTAAAACTCATACACAAGTTAGGACCTGTTGTTCTCTGCTACATTTTTGGTATTCTTCTTGTCAATGTTTTTCGTTTTCCAATCCATAAACCTCTATCCATTCTTTTTACTCAGTACACCGTGGCTATGGCTATCCCCCTTCTCCTTTTCTCTACAGATTTTCTACGCTGGCTCAGGCATGCAAAAAATACGGCTGTCTCTATCGGCATTGCCTTTAGTTCCGTATTGATATCTTCGTCCATTGGAGCTTTGTTATTCTTAACCAGTGTTGAAGAACCAAGCAAAATTTCCGGAATGCTTGTTGGTGTCTATACAGGTGGAACTCTAAATCTTAGCGCCATAGGATTAGCCCTTTCCGTAAAAGAAGAAACCTTTATTCTCATTAGCGGTGTAGATGTTATTTTCGGGGCAATCTACTTGATCTTCTTGATGACTGTGGCCCACAAAATACTGGGGAAATTTTTACCTCCTTATCAAAAAAACCAAAAGTCTTCCAAAGACATTGAACTTGAAGCGACTCACAATAAGGCATCCATCAAAAATATACTGTATACCATAGGGATCGCTGTTCTCGTAGTCGCTCTCAGTTTTGGCCTTTCTATTCTCTTTTTTAGAGAAATAAAAATTATTTTGTTAATCCTTGCCATCACAACTCTGTCTATTGCCTGTTCATTCATCAAGAGTATCCGGAAAATTCCAGGTTCTTTTGATACTGGACAGTACTTCCTTTTAATGTTCTGTGTGGCGATTGGGACATTGGCCGATGTTCAGGAACTTATTATCACAAGCCTAAATATTTTTCTGTTTGTGAGTGTAACGATGTTTGGAGCCATTATCTTGCACTACACAATAGCCGCTGTTTTTAAAATCGATGTAGATACAGTCATGATCACATCGACCGGAGCCATTTACGGACCGGCTTTTGTAGGACCGATTGCTGGAATCCTAAAAAACCGGGAGGTTGTTGTGGCAGGTCTGGCGGCCGGTCTTTTAGGGTATGCCCTTGGAAATTATTTAGGAATTGGGCTGGCTATGCTGCTTAAATTCTTATAATATTTACCAATACTGAATTAAAACAATGGAAGATCGAGTGATACAGGCACAACAGAGATGGAGGAATCTTTATGAAACTTTTTCTTCTCCTTTTGGAAAGATCTGTCTGACATTGGGGCTCACCCCGAATGTTCTTACAATTTCTTCATTTCTTTGCGCTGCTGGTGCAGGATTCTTTTTCTGGAGGGGGCACATTCTGCTCGGTGTCCTCATGATTGTGATGACTATCTTTACAGACATGCTTGACGGCGCCACCGCCCGTGCAGGCAATCTAGGCTCAAGTTTTGGAGGAATCCTCGACCATGTCTTTGACCGTTATGGAGAAGCTCTCATTCTGATCGGCATGGCCCTATCTGGGATTGTGCATCCTGTTTGGTGTCTAGTGGCCCTCTTTAGTATGACTATTGCCAGTTACACACGGGAAGCTGCCGAGGCAATAGGTAAAATCGAAAACATGGCCGTTGGCTTTTTTGGAAGGCTGCAAAAACTGTTCATCATCATTCTCGGCTCTGTTTTCGAATATATCTTTCCTGGAAATAAAATACTCACGTATGCATTGATTTTAGTTAGTGTTCTTTCTTTTATGACCAGTTTTCAACGCCTTCTGTTCGCTCAAAAAGTACTCAAACGTCGAAAAAACACCTGATGATCACGTGCATCGGAAATCCTGTCTTTGATTCGATCACAACGCTTCGTATCAAATCTGAAGGCAGAGTTCTGTCCGGATGTTCGACAAATGCCTGTCTTGCACTATCCAAGCTAGGAATGGACGTCACCCTCGTGGGACGTATTGGGCCAGATTTTGCGAAACAGTTTAAAAATCAAATGGAGTTCTACAACATCCATTTTTTTGTGGAAGAATCGGAACAGTCAGGAGGTTTCGAACTCATTTACACCGACATGCAGGGCAGCCGTTCCCTCGATATCCTTGGCGACGCAGGAAAAATCGATACATTTCCTAAAGAACTCTCCTCTTCAGAGTGGATTCTTTTTGGGCCCATCCTTATGGAAATTGATCTCGAGTTCATCAAACACATCAAAGACTCAACTCAAGCCAAATTTTTTGTGGATCCACAGGGTTTAATCCGGTTTCAATCGGAAGGAAAAATTGTCCATAAAAAAACTCCGGACATTGAAGAGATCGCCTCTCTTTCATATGTCTTCAAACCCAATGAAATGGAGTGCCAGGTTCTAACAGGAATCGATCCTAGGAGAGACTATAAAACTCCAGCAAAGATTATCAAATCGTGGGGACCGGAAATCGTGATCATCACATTGGCCGAAATGGGATCAATAATTTATGACGGTTCAGATTTTTTTAAAATCCCCCCATATAAAACAGATGTCCTTGATTCCACGGGAGCGGGTGACACGTATGCCGGAGGTTTCATTTATTCTTTGAATCACGGAGGAAGCTTTTTTGAAGCCGGATGTTTTGCCAGCTGTGTGTCGTCCATTAAAATCGAACACTGCGGCCCGGACTTCGCTCTCACCTTAGCTGAAGTACAAACAAGAACGAAGCAGTTGCTCAAATAGGCATATTCTGCTACTATTAAGACTACAGTAATCTTATAGGATTAGGTTAATATAAATGTTCAAAAAAGTGTTTCGATATATTCTTCTCGCATTTTTTGCCTGTCTTTTTTTAGGTTCGATTTTTGCCCAACAGGACTCCAATAGTTCGGCTAATCAAGATCTTTCCGTCCTCATTCAAAAAATCAACAGCAAATTGAGTGAAGGAAAACTGACAAAAAAAGATCTCGCCCCAGAAATTTTGGAATTTGATAAACTTTTCATCAAATACAAAGACCAAAAATCGGATGATGCCGCAGAAATTTTGCTCTGGAAGAGCAAGTTGTTCCAGGAAGTCCTGAGAGATGAAGAATCAGCTCATAAAATCTTGCTCCAATTGAAAAAAGAGTATCCCTCCTCTAAATCTGCAACTGAAGCTGAAACTCTTCTCACAGCGTTAAAACTCAGAGTAGGCATCGAATTTCCTGATTTTCAGGTGTACGACATAGACGGCAAATCCCTCTCTCTCGATCAGTTTAATAACAAGGTTGTTCTCATCGATTTCTGGGCAACTTGGTGCCCACCCTGTGTCGATGAAATGCCAAATATCGTAAAGGCCTATAAGAAGTACCATGACAAGGGATTTGAGATTATCGGCATAAGCCTGGACCAGAACAAGAAGAAATTCTTGAGATTCATAGAAGATAACGATATGACCTGGCGGCAGTTTTATGACGGAAAGGGAGGGAATAACGAGCTGGCCCGCAAGTATTCCATCGATTCTATCCCGTCAACATTTCTTTTAGACAAAAACGGAAAGATCATCGCAAAAAATCTCAGAGGTCCTGCGTTGGAAGAGGCCATTAAAGAAGCTGTGGCCAAACTCTAGTTTTTCGATCCAGCCTTGTCTCCAGAAATTTCCAATCCTGAAAATCCATGTTGCTGCAGCACTTCATAGACGACAACGGCCACAGCATTGGAGAGGTTGAGCGACCGTGCTTCTCGAACCATGGGAATCCTGAAACTCTTGTCTTTGTTTTGAGCTAGCAATGGTCCCGGCAGACCCTTTGACTCGCTCCCAAATATGAGGAATATATCGCCGTTAAGATGAATTTTGTCGTAAGC
>CAZLLG010000276.1:0-5193 GCA_964560275.1 uncultured Eubacteriales bacterium
ATAAACAATAGTTTCTCATACAACGTATTGATATACTCAAGTTTACCAAGGAAATTTTAGGAAATTAATGATGAAATACTTTCTCAGCTTGGGAAGCAATACCGGAGACAGGGAGAAGAACATAAGAAATGCATGTTTCCTTTTAGAAAAAGCAGATATTAAAATCTTAAAAGCTTCTTCGCTCTACGAAACCCAACCCGTAGACTATTCACCTCAACCTTGGTTTCTGAATCAGGTGCTCGAAGTGAGTGCCGGACTGCTTCCTCATGCACTTCTTGATGTTATAAAAACAATTGAAACAAAATTGGGACGACTCAAAACAACCTCGAAAGGACCGCGCAAAATTGATGTTGATATTATTCTTGCAGGAGAAATCGTTTTGGAGAATACCCGACTCATAATCCCACACCCGCAGATGCACAAGAGAAATTTTGTGCTTGTTCCTTTGAGTGATGTGGCTCCCGATGTTGTGCATCCAGTCTTGAAAAAAACTATAAAATCTTTGGCTCTAGTTAGTGATGATCCTTCAGAAATTAGAAAATATCAATCTCCTAAGTTCTGAAAGACTTTACGCTGAGACATCTTCCTTTAAGGGAGTAACTTTACTATAATGGAATTTTAAAAGGTAGATAACATTGTGTGATTGTGGTTGATTCGAGTCAAAGGGCTATCAAAGTCAATTTATAATCAATACGAGACGAATCATCCCATTGTCCACTCATAAGTGTGTGTCGAGGAGATTTAAATGAATCGACGTTTGATTTGTGCTGTATTACTGCTCATGCTCCCTGTGCTTCTCTTTTCGAATGTTGGTGAATCGATCAAGGTTCGTGTCATCGATCAGAATGGGAGGCCAATTGAGAGTGTTCATGTGGAAGTTATCAAGACATCTATCACAGGTCAAACACAAAGCGACGGAACACTTGTTCTTATGGATCTTGTAGGGGATAGAATTCTCCTTCTGTTTACACACCAGGACTATATCCCTCTCAGTGAGGAGATCAGTCTCACAAAGGAGACTGCTAAAGTCATAGATATTGTTTTAACGGCGAAAAATCCCATATTATCGACTATTAAGGAAGAAATCACGGTTACGGCTGAAGCCGATTCCATCATTGATGTCAACCTGCCTTCACACCGCACTATCCTTCCCAGCAGTGTTCTTTCTGAGCTGGGTACCTCAAATGTCGCAGAAGCTGTGGAAAAAATTCCCGGAGTTGCGGTTGTGGGAAAAGGAGGTTATTCCATGGTGCCGGCGATACGGGGTCTAGCCGAACACAGAATTCTCCTCTTATTAGATGGAATCCGCATCACATCAGAAAGGCGGATCGGTGCAAGTGCGTCTTTTATCAATCTCAATAACATCGATCATATTGAAGTGAACAGGGGGCCATATTCTGTATTTTATGGATCGGGAGCTGTTGGAGGAATCATCAATGTTGTCACAAAATCTCCGGAAGCCTATGCCCCGTTAAGAGGAAGTTTTCAGCTCAGCTACAATACAGTCAAGAATGAGAGAGCCGGATCGGCAAATCTCTCCGGTTCCCTTGGACAATTTGGATTTATGCTGGGAGTCAATGGAAAAAAGGCCGATGATTATTCGGCTCCATCAGGAAAAATTGAACAGTCGAGATATTCGGATTATGACATCCTTTTGAAAGTGAATAGGGAAGGGGAGAACTCGCTTCTTTATATGACTGTTTTTCACTATCAAGGCACAAACGTCGGGAAGCCCAGCCCCAAATCGAGACTAAAGCCGAGATGGTATCCCGATGAAAGAAACACTCTTTTTACTCTAGGCTATGAAGTCAAAAACAAATTTTATCTCGATAGATTGAGCGCATCAATTTTTGTCATGCGCTCCTTTCTTGAAACACAAAAAGACAATTTAAGAGAATCTTTATCTGTCCAAAAAAGGAATCTAGCCGAAGTTGGGGGAACCAATTACGGGTTCAAAATCAGAGGGAACAAAGATGTGGATGAAAATTTCATCCTGAGTTTTGGAATCGACTTTTTTGGAAGAGGGGGTCTTGAAGACAGCAATACAGAATATATTTTTGACGAGAATGGAAATATTTCTCTTCAGACCAATGAATTTTCTCTTCAAGATGCACGAAGACAAAATTTTGGACTGTATGTCGATAATAAAATTACCCTGTTTCCTTCTGTTACCTTTAACGTCGGTGCAAGATTCGATCTGATCAATACAAGCAATCTAAACATGTTGAAGAATCGGATATCAAGGAAAGATCAATCTTTGACAGCCTATTTAGGTTCAGAAATTCAATTGAGTTCCCGAATTTCGCTTTTAGCCAATGTCGGCCGTTCATTCCGTTTCCCATCGATTTCCGAACTGTTTTATACTGGATTAACTGGACGGGGGACGGTTTTCGGAAAGCTGAATCTTGAGCCCGAGAAAAGCCTGAACCTCGATATAGGTTTGAGATACATTCATGAGAAATTTTTTGCGTCAATCTATGGATTCAACAATTCTGTCAACGACATGATCCAAAAATATGCCGGATTGGATGAAGAAGAGTTTTTTTACAGGAATCTTTCACAAGCTCGTATCTCGGGTTTAGAAGGTGAATTTTATCTATCAGTTTTCAAAAACGTGGAACTGTTTGTCAATTTTCATCAGATTAAAGGTCATGAAAAAGATTCAGATATGGATACGTATCTCAACTATATCCCTCCTTCCCGATTGACGATCTGGCCAAAAATTTCTATGGGGAAGTTCTGGCTGGAACCAAAAGTGACACTGACTGCATCTCAAAAAAAACCTGGGCCTCTTGAAAAAGAAATTGACGGGTTCTCTCTTGTCAATGCCATTTTCGGATATAAGTTGAGTCCAAGAGTGACGTTTCTTGCTATCGTTCAAAATCTGTTCGACCAGACCTACAGGCTTTCTGCTGATGTGCAAGGTGTGGACGCTCCCGGACGAAGCCTTATCCTGAAAGTCTCCTTTTCTCTGTAAACCTCTTAGTCCCTTATCTATTTTAGAGTCGGACACCGTGACCCTTACGCATTCTGCATCCATCACATACGAATGTGGATGGAGACAGAGATACGACGTCCATCCTCAACTAAAGGTCAAAGGGGAAGAGAGGCCCAGTGGCATCCCTCCATGCATCTGAGGAGTTGGTGGTGCTGTGGTTAGTAAGGCGGTCTTCGACGAAGATGGAGCAGGATCCTCCTGATTCTACTTGCGCGATTGGGCAGTTTCTGACAAAATAGACGGAATTCATAAAGGTTATTTTAAGGCGAGGACAAAGATGTCAAAAATCAAAGTTACTGTGGAAAGAATTGACGGTCACTGTAATCTTCCTGTTAAAGTCGGGGATTTTTTCATCATAGAAGATTCCAAACTTACGGTCCCGGAAGATCAGTTTGTCTGTATATGGGCCTTACAAAGTATGATGCCGATTTTTCCGATTTTTTCTGAAAAAAAAGACTTAAAAAAAGGACATTGGGTAAAAGATGTTAAAAATTTTTCCTGTCCTGATCCCAAAGGGCTAGTCAAGTACAGATTGGATGATGTGGATTAAAATATATATATCTCTATGATTAAAGTTGATTTGGAAAAGTGCACAGGCTGCAGAAGATGTGAAGTGGCGTGTGCGTTTTTTCATACAGGACGGATCAACAGGCAAAAATCCAGGATCAAGGTGCTAAATCTTTATGAGATAGGATTGGATGGCCCAATTGTATGCAACCAATGTCATGAGCGCTACTGCATGCGATGTCCCGAAAATGCCATGAGTCTTGGGAAAGATGGACAAGTTGTCATCACACCGACAGTCTGCACCCTGTGTGAAATATGTGAAAAACTCTGCCCGATCGGTGCATTAGAAATTTATGACGAGATTGTCTATGTCTGTGACCTCTGTGGAGGGAAACCCAAATGCATCGAAGCGTGTTCAGAAGGGGCTATTGAGTTTATTCAACAACATCAAAAAAAATCTCCTTCCCTCACCGAAGCTTTTAAAAAAACGAAAGGGAAAAACGCCAGCCAAAAACGGGAATGGTTTCTTAAAGAACAAGGATTAAGGATTCGAAAGAAGTGGAGATCTCGAAATGCTTAAATATGGCTATGGCGGTCGAATCCTGCGAATAGATCTAACGGAACGCAGATTTTATATCGAAGAATTGAATTCGAAATGGATCAAGTCTTCGATTGGAGGCCGGGCTGCCAATACAAAAAGACTTTTTGAGGAGCTTGATTTCAGCTGTGAACCTCTTGATCCGAAAAACATCCTGATTTTTGGGGTAGGACCTCTTACAGGTTCACTTCTTCCAGCATCGGCCTACTACACAGTGACCGCCAGATCTCCTCTTACAGGAATCCTTGGTGATTCCGCAGCCGGAGGACAGTTTGCTGCGGAAATGAAAGCGACGGGCTTTGATCAGATTATATTGACAGGAAGAGCAGAAGAGCTTTCCTATGTGAAAATATCAGAACATGATGTGCAATTTATCGCATGTCCGGAATTAGAGGGAAAAACGGTTATCGAAGCCACACAGACGATTCGTACGAACCATAAAGACTATGCCATTCAGGTGGCAGCTATTGGTCCTGCAGGAGAACATCAGGTTCTTTTTGCCTCAATTGTGTCCAGTGGAAACAGAGTCAATGGGCGAACAGGAATGGGTGCGATAATGGGATCAAAAAACCTAAAAGCCATTGCGATCAGGGGTGTTCTTTCTCTGGATGTGGCTGATCCCCTTGGATTTCTCAGTGAAGTCCAAAAAATGGAAAAAAATATTTATATCCACCCAGAGTATAAGAAGCGGTACGATATGGGGACCACGATGTTGATGTCAGATCTTAACGGTCTTGGTATCCTGCCTACGAATCACTTTCAAAAGGGCGAGTGTGATTATCTTGATAAAATTTCCGGTCAGAAATTGGCCTCTGATTACAAGGTCAAGAATAAATCCTGTTTCAATTGTTTTCTTCACTGCTCGCGGTACTATGTGGTTAAAAACAGTGAAGCCGAAGGGCCAGAATTTGAAACTCTTTGTGGATTTACATCCCGAATTGGGAATAAAAATCTTGCTTTTGCTCTGGAAATGAATGCCTATCTCAATCAGATGGGGATGGATTCCATTTCAACATCCGAGGTCATCAGCTGGATTATGGAATGCCAGGAAAAAGGGCTCATCCATCCTAAAGATCTAGATGGCCTGCAT
>CAZLLG010000277.1:0-5115 GCA_964560275.1 uncultured Eubacteriales bacterium
TCCAAGATGAACCTCGATGATCTAACCATCCGTTCCTGGGATGAATATTAAAGATTAATTGGGGACAGTCCCCATTTTTAATAAAAAAAATGGGGACTGTCCCCAATTAATCCAATTAATCTTTGGTTGAATAAATATTTAAAAATAGTTGACAAAAATTATCGTATAAGTAAAAATAATAGTTTCCCTTTTTAAAACTATCTTGGAGGTAACAATGTCAAAAAAATCGAAAATATTGACCATGTTAATGTTGCTGAGTTTTGTCCTGGTTTTAGCAGGAATTTCACAGCTCCAGGCCGCAGAAAAAGTGAAATGTGCGGTTAGTGGAAAGGAAATTGAAAAATCTGAAGCTGCCGGATCTATGGAGTATAAAGGAAAAACCTATTATTTCTGCTGTGCCGGCTGCGAGGAAAAGTTCGTCAAGAATCCTGAAGAATACATCAACAAAGAAACTGAAGGTGAACATCAGCATGGTGAAGAGGGTGAACACGAGCACGGAGAACAAGGCGAACAGCAAGAGAAAACCCATGCTATCGATCCTATCTGCGGTATGAAGGTAAAAATAGAGGGTGCCAAACACACCTACGTGTATAAGGATAAGACCTACTATTTCTGTATGGCAGGCTGCAAAGAAAAATTTATGGAAAATCCCGAAGAGTACCTTAAAGCCATTGAGGAAGTCACCTGTCCTGTCAGCGGTGAGACAATCAAAAAAGCTGATGCTGCCGGATCCATGGAGTATGAGGGGAAGACCTATTATTTTTGCTGTGCCGGCTGCGAGGCTAAATTCAAGGCTGATCCAACAAAATATATCAAAGACAATGGAAGCAACGGACTAGAGCTTGCTGGTCTGGCAAAAGAAGGCGCTTGCTGCTCAATGACTACAAAGAAAAAATAATCCCAAAGATTTTTAATAAAATCCCTTTTATTCAATAGAATAAGAGGGATTTTATTATTCGATTTCCTGGATATCCAAGCCCACCTTCTCCATCAGCCATTCATCATTGTAGATTGTGCTGAGGTATCGTGTAGCGGCATCGGCGAATACAGTGGCGATCCTGGCCTTGCTGTCGATTTTTTTGGCCATCTGCAAACAGGCCCAAAGGGCGGCTCCGCTGGATCCTCCTGCAAAAACTGCCTCTTGAAAGGCCAACTTTCGAGTCATGCGGAACGCCTCGATATCCGTGATTCGATAGATATCATCGATAAGGCTGAAATCCACACATTTAATAAGGAATTCGTCTCCCAATCCCTCGATAAGATAAGGGCCGGGTGTGACAAGTGTTTTAGAGTAAAAATAATCATAAAACACCGAACCTTTAGGATCGACGCCAATAATTTTTATATTCGGATCCTTTTCTTTAAGGAATTGCGCCACCCCTGAAATGGTGCCGCCGGTTCCCACTCCGGCCACAAAATAATCGATCCGTCCATCCATCTGCTCCCAAATCTCAGGTCCTGTCGAAAGGTAATGTGTTTCGCTGTTCTCACTGTTATTGTGCTGGTCCAGATAATAGCTGTTGGGAGTTTCCTGGACAATGAGAGGGGTGATATTGTTGTAACTTTTGGGGGATTCCGGCGGGAGGGTGTGGTCAACGAAAACAAGTCCGACATTTAATGCCTTGAGGAATTTTATCTTTTCCGAACTGAGGTTGTCTCTCACAACCATTTTTAATTTATACCCCTTGATTGCGCAGACCATGGCCAGCGCCAGGGCTGTATTCCCTGATGAGTTGTCGATAATCGTTGTTCCCGGGGGCAACCGGCCATCCTTTTCAGCCTTTGCCACCATGTGAAAAGCAACGCGGTCTTTGATGCTTCCCATTGGATTCAGGAATTCGAGCTTTGCGAATACTTCCGCTTTGCCGTCTTTACTGAATTGATTGAGTTTGACCAGAGGGGTGTGTCCTATGCCTTCCAGGATGTTTGTGTGGAATGTTTTCAAATGTTGGCTCACCGGCCTCTCCTTTCCTCTTTCTAGTTCCGGATTTATAAGATTCACGGGACTGCTAAGAGAATCCAGTTTACAGCGTCTCACTTTCTCTGTCAAAAAATGCAGTGCTTTGAGAAGCTTTTCCGTTTCCGTGATTTTCTAGAGTTCTGTCATGTTATGAGAAACCCTGGAGTTTTCCTCTAAGGGGCGGTACCCGGCGCGGAGTATCTTCCCCTGCGTGAAGACCCGGCTTGCTACCCACCTCACCACCATTCGCTTCGGGATAAGATACATCCACGCCATCCACTCCTATTTCTCAAAGGCATCATATGCGGATTTCTCTGTCATTTTTAGAGAACTCTAGAAAAATCAACGGAAAGGAGAAGCTTCTTGTTGGATTACTGCTCACAGCTGATAATAAAAATAAAATCTGGTATCCTATACATGGAGAAAATGATGAAAAAGCGTGTTGTTGTGGCCATGAGTGGAGGTGTGGATTCTTCTGTGGCCGCAGCACTGCTTCTGGAACAGGGTTTTGACGTCGTGGGAGTCACGATGAATCTGTTCTCTCTTTCAAAAAAATACTGCAGGAATGAAGATGTCAAGAGCTGCTGTGGCTGGGGAGCAGCCGAGGATGCCCTTCAGGTGGCCATGGTTTTAGGTATTCCCTACTATGTCATCGATATGCGCAAAGAGTTTGAAGAAAAAGTGATTGCAGATTTCTGTGCCGAATATAGAATGGGTAGAACTCCTAATCCCTGCATCCGGTGCAATGAGTTCATTAAGTTTGAAAACCTTCTTGAGAGAACTTTGGGTACAATGGATGCCGATTATTTGTCTACAGGCCATCATGTTCGTGTTGAATATGACAAAGAGAAAAAAAGATATATTCTTAAAAAGGGTAAAGATAAAGAAAAGGATCAGTCCTATTTCCTCTACACCCTGACACAAGATCAGTTGTCCCATACTCTGTTGCCCGTAGGCGAATTCAAAAAAAATGACATCCGAAAAAAAGCTGAAGAATTTGACCTTCCTGTTGCACAACGTCCGGAGAGCCAGGAGATTTGCTTTGTTCCGGACAATAATTATCCTTACTTTCTCAAGGAAAAAATTCCCCAGGCGTTCCGTCCGGGCCCGATCGTTGATAGTGATGGGGAAATCCTGGGACAACATGAGGGAATCCTGCATTATACAATAGGCCAGAGAAAAGGGATGGGCATTGCGGCGCCTAATCCTCTCTATGTGGTTTCAATAGATGCAGAAAATAATACAGTTGTGGCAGGGACTAATGAGAAGCTTTTTGACAACGAACTCAGAGCTTCAAAGATGAATTATATTTCTGTGTCTGGACTAAAAGAAGATATGACTATTAAAGCAAAAATTCGGTATAAACACTCTGAGGCAGATGCCCATGTTATTCCAGTTAAGAAAGACATGGTGCGTGTTGTATTTGAGTCTCCGCAGAGAGCTATCACCCCAGGACAAGCCGTTGTCTTTTATGATGGGGAAACTGTTGTCGGAGGCGGAATTATCGATTCAAAGGAATAATTTCGTGGAATTTGGCTGTGTTTCAGAAGTCGGACAAATCCAGAGTCTTTTGCTCAAACATCCCAGGTCAGCATTCGTGGGGCAAAAAAATATTCAACAGCAGTGGCAGAGATTGAACTATTTGGCACTTCCTGACTATGAAAGGGCTCTTCAAGAGTACGAAAATTTTGTCAGCCTTCTCAAAGATATTGTTCCGGACATTTCTTTTCTGCCTGAACACGGACAGACAGGATTAGATTCCATCTATGTCCATGATTCCTCCATTATGACAAAAAAGGGATTTATTTTGACAAAGATGGGAAAAAAAGAGAGAGAAGGGGAACCAGGAGCCGTCGGTGAGTTCCTTAAACGATTGGATGTTCCTATCATCGGATCTATTTCCGGCGAGGGGCTGTTGGAAGGGGGAGATATCGTCCTGTGGGACAAGAAGACTCTTTTTGTGGGTTTGGGATACCGGACAAATGAAGAAGGGATCCGCCAGCTTAGGGGATTCACTAAAAATGACATTGAGGAGTTTATAGTCGTTCCTCTGCCTCACTGGAAAGGGCCCGGCGATGTTCTTCACTTGATGTCATTGATCAGCCCGATCGACTATGACCTTGCTGTCGTCTATTCCCGCCTGCTTCCTGTCCCGTTTCGAAACTGGCTTGTCCAGAGGTCTGTTAAGCTCATTGAAGTGCCGGATTCGGAATTCGAATCTATGGGATGCAATGTTCTTGCCCTTGCTCCAAGACGGTGTATTATGATCGAGGGCAATCCTCTAACACGGAAAAAACTTTTGGATGAAGAGGTAGAAGTTATGGAATACAGGGGGGAAGAGATTTCGCTAAAAGGGGCGGGTGGGCCCACATGTTTGACTAGACCTCTTCTGAGATTGGAAGGGGACTAACTTTTTCCGATGGATTTGAGTTTTGTGGCCACCGTGGCGTTCTTATCCAACCTGTGGTCAATACGCAGATCGATGTGGATCCTTTTGACATCCCTTTCGACCATGGCCTGATGAGTTTTTTCGATTACTAGGAAGAGAGTTTTGAGGTCAGGCGATTCAATGACCGTTGACATCCCTCCCGTTTTACTCTTCAGGCCGGAATCGTCGATGATCTGAATGGCTTGTTTGACGTATGAGGAGACAGAGGCCCCCTCGCTTGTCGGAAAAATGGATAATTCAGCTATAATCATCACTAAATCCTTTATATTTAATTGATTTTTGTGCTTAGATGTCCTGACATTTTTTGCGGATGCTGCCCAGTTCCAGATTGGCCTCGCTGATTAAAAGATTGAGTGCGTCTTTGAGTGGACGAACCTTGTCCATGAGCCCAACGCTCTGGCCGGCCATCACAGAGCCAAAATCCACATCTCCATCCTGGACGGCCTTCCTGAGTGCTCCCATCCAAAATTTCTCCACTTCGAATTGGGCGTCTGCATGTGATATCTCGTTACTCCTCCGCTTCTGAATAAGATCCATCTGGAGGTCTGAAAATTCGTCGTGCCCCTTGTTTTTGAGAGCCCGGACAGCGACAATTCTGAGTTCGGAGCCAATTTGAGGGGTCGAGATGGCATTGCGGGCTTTAGCTCTAATAAATGACTGCTTAAACTTTGGATGAGCCCGGCACTCTTCCGTCAGCACAAAATAA
>CAZLLG010000278.1:0-5107 GCA_964560275.1 uncultured Eubacteriales bacterium
ATATCTGGGGACCCGGAGATTCCACGGGTTCGATCGGAGTGGTCACGGTCAACCTCAATAGGATAGGATATGAAGCCGGTTCCGAGTCCGAGTTTTTTTCCAGGTTAGAGAGTGTTATGAAATTGGCGAAAGATGCGCTCGAAACCAAAAGAGAGGTTGTCAACAATATGATGGAGAGAGGACTTATGCCCTATACAAAAGTCTATCTCGGGCACTTCGACAATCATTTTTCAACCATCGGTATCGTAGGGATGAACGAAGCCTGTTTGAATTTTCTCGGCAAAGGAATCGGTTCTCCGGAAGGAAAAAAATTCGCGATCCAGGTACTCACGTTTATGCGGGAAACCATGCAGCAGTTCCAGGAGGAAACGGGAAGCCTGTATAACCTCGAGGCGACTCCGGCAGAATCCACATCTTACAGACTTGCCAGACTGGATAGAGCTAAATATCCCCGGATCATTACGTCGGGAACAGAAAAATATCCGTTTATGACAAATTCCACTCAGCTCAATGTGGATGCCACGAGAGATATTTTTGAAGCCCTGGAACACCAGAAAGACCTCCAGCCGCTCTATACGGGAGGCACGATATTCCATGCTTTCCTCCCTGAATCCATCGATGGGAAGACGTGTAAGAAGCTCGTGAAAAAAATATCGGAAACAAAACTGCCCTACTTTTCTATCACTCCCACTTTCAGCGTATGCCTGAGTCATGGTTTCATAAAAGGAGAAGCCCATAAGTGTCCTGAATGTGGAGAGAACACGGAGGTCTATTCCAGGATTGTGGGCTATCTCAGGCCGGTTTCGACTTGGAATGACGGGAAAAAACAGGAATTCAAGGAACGCTGCACTTATTCCGAAGGAGTCCATGGAGCGAGTTGATGGACTATCTTCTCTTTACTTATCCTAACTGTCCGGACTGTGAAAAGCTAAAAAACTATCTGACGGACACACCCATTGAATGGCAGGAATACAATTTGGTCCAAAAAGAGAGCAAAATGAAGATCCGGGATTTCCTCACCGATGTCAAACGGGATGAATCCGGCGGCATTATCATTCCCACGTTGGTAGTCCAAGAAGAAGGGGCGCTGAAAACCGTGCTCAATAGTCATGAGGAACTGGACGATTGGTTGAAATCAAGGGGCTAGAAAAGTTTGCTCCATTAGACAATCCCGGTTATATCTCCTCTACGATTTTTGTCGGTGACTGCAATTTTCGCTGTCCTTTCTGTCATAATGCCGATCTAGTCCTCAAACCTCAATCCCTGCCCTCATTCCCTTTGGATTATTTTCTCAGTTATCTCGATTCCAGGAAAAACTGGCTGGAGGCCATCTGTATCAGCGGTGGTGAACCCCTACTCCATAATGACCTAGATGTTCTACTTCAGGTTATCAAGGATAGAGGTCTTTTGGTAAAAATTGACACCAATGGAGCCTTTCCCGATAGACTTGAGGCGTTGATCAAGGCCGAATTGCTGGATAACATCGCCATGGACATAAAGGCTCCATTGGACAAATACGAAAAAGTCACCGCCGTATCTGTAAATATTGATAATTTGAAAAGAAGCATTCAAATTGTTCGAAACTCCAATTTGGATTACATCTTCCGGACAACGGCTGTTCCCGGTTTTATAGATGGAGATGATATAGAAAAAATCGGTCTATTTCTTAAAGGATCGAAAAATTTCCAGATTCAGCAGTTTAAACCTGTCAACACATTAGACAAATCACTTGAAAAGACAAAACCCTACAGAAGGGAAGATCTTCAGGATTTTGCAGACAGAGCTGGCCCGTATTTCGAAAAAGTTAGGATCGAAGGAATATAACATCATGAAAATCAAAGCCAAAAAAATGAACCCGGATGCCAAGCTTCCTTGCTATGGACACAAGGATGATGCTGGCATGGATCTTTTTTCTTCTTCCGAATATGTCTTACAGAAGGGGGAAGTTTATGCGGTTCCCACCGGGATCAAAATGGAAATTCCCAAGGGATACGTTGGTTTGATCTGGGACAAAAGCGGCGTTTCTCTAAAGGGAGCCCATCGGCTTGCCGGTGTTGTCGATGCAGGATATAGGGGTGAAATAAAAGTTGTTATGGTCAATTTGGGTCAAGATCCTTTTGTCATAGAGAAGGGGATGAAAATAGCTCAGCTCCTCATCCAGACAATCGAAGATGTGGAAGTCGTGGAAGTCGAAGACCTTGAGGATAGTTCACGAGGAGAAGGGGGCTTTGGGAGTACGGGCAAGTTCTGATATTTTTGTCCGGATTCTTAGAGTTTTATGGTTAATTCAGGCTAAATGGCTTTGATAAAGGCTCTGTGCCTTCTATAAACTTTGCCCCCCAGCCGCTCCATCCATTTTCGAATCGCCATGTTGTCTTCGAGTTCGAGGTGGCTGTCGATCCACTCCATCCCCGCCTCATGGATGACTTTTTTGAGGTGTTCAGCAAAAAGCGTAAAAATTCCCTGTCCCTGGTAGTCTGGATGTATTCCCACTATGAGGAACTGCATCACTTTTGTCCTCTTTTTGGCACGGAGGATATGGATAAAACCAAAAGGATACAGATGGCCCTTCGCTTTTTTCAGTCCTTCAGTGAGGTCGGGCATCACAACGGCAAAGGCCACAAGGCGGTCCTTATCTTTAATGACCTGGATAAAGCGCGGATCGAGAATCGGCAAATACTTTTTTTCCAGGCTTCTCATCTGGCTTTCACTGATCGGTGCAAAGCTGTAGAGAACTTTATAGGTCTCGTTAAAAAGGCGGAAAATAGGCACTATTTGGGGTTTCAATTCGGATTTTTTAGTAAAACTCAAATGCGTAAGAGCCGTCTTTTTCAAAGTTTCTTCCCGGATAGATTGGTAGATTTCCGGCAGGGTTTCTGGAACGTAAATTTTATAACTGACCCAATCGACATCTTTTTCATACCCAAAATCTGTTATGTGATCTATTAAAAACGGCCTGTTGTAGTGAGTGCCAATGGCGGCTCGTTCCTCAAAACCCTCGACAATGGCACCCTGAGGCTCCTGATCGGAAAATCCTCTGGGCCCAACGGCAAACGCCATTCCTTTTTCCTTCCCCCATTTCTCTACCCGTTCAAGAAGGGAATGGACCGTTGATTTATCATCCAAACAGTCTAAAAATGTCCACCGGACGTACTTTTGGTCCTTAAGACTGTTGGCCTTCTTGTTGACAAGCCCTAAAATCCTTCCTGACAGTTTTCCGTCCCTAGATGCGAGGAGCAAAATGTGAGGATTGTCTCTCATCCTGCTGTTCCGGTCTGGATTATAAAAGGCGTACTCATCGCGGAACAAAGGTGGTGTCCAGAAGGGATCGTTTTTATAGCGGTGGAAAGGGAAGCGGATGAAGGCTTTTAAATCTTTTTGAGTTTTGACTTCCCTGATTTCTAAACTCATATTGATATATCAATATGATAGATAAAAGAAGAAAGGAGTTCAATGCCCAGCATTTTTAAGGTTTGACACCCCTGCATGGAGAAACTCATGAGAAAAGATGACGATTTGACGTTAAAACGTTTTAGTTCTAAGCTAAGTTCAGACCTTGAGACAGGATTAAGCGAAAAAATGGATAAAAAAAGAGCGACAATTTATTTCGATCCCGATCTCTTCAAAGCCCTTCGGATTAAGGCCGCCTCAACTGAGGTTTCAATTTCCGGACTTGTTAACGAAGCCGTTCGAAAAAATTTACTTGAGGATTCTCAAGATCTAAAGGCATTTGAAGAAAGGGTGGATGAGCCCTTGGTCAGTTTTGAAGATGTGCTGAAGATACTTCAAAGGGATGGAAAACTATAAGATATTCCTTCTTTTCAACTGGATAAACTTATCTCCAGGATAGCTTCTCTGTCTGAAAATCCAAGACCACGAGGATGCCGAAAACTCTCATAAGAAGAGAAGTATCGATTGCGTCAGGGGCCTTGTCGGATTGTCTATTCCATATCTGATGAAGATAGGTCTGCTATAATCACAAAAATTGGCCATCGCCGCGAAATCTATCGTCGATAAATTGCATATCTCCAATTGAAAAAAATGAATGAGCAAATCAAAAGCCGAAATTTTGACTTAAAAGCGTTTTTTTAGTATCCTTAACCAGCAATCTCCGATAGGAATACTGCAAAGAACATTGAATGCAACAGGACGAAAAATGCTTATTAAAATAGTCATAGGGGCTGTTATAGGTGGTGTGTTCGGGTATTTCTTTTACCGCTTTGTCGGCTGTAAAACCGGAACATGTATGATCACCGGCAATCCCTACATATCCACAATCTACTGGGCGCTGCTGGGTGGACTTGTGGCCAATATCCTCTGATCCAGATTTCCGATGACATCGCTCTATCAAAGGCTATCCATTATACTTTCCCGTCCTGAAAAACCCGATAACATCGGATTGGCCGCCCGTGCTATGAAAAACACGGGATTCGAGAATCTGGTTTTGGTGGGGCTGGACAAACTGGAAAGGAAATCCTATGTCACGGCCGTTCATTCTCAAGAGATTCTCGACAATGCCCAATTCTATCCCACTCTTCAGGAAGCCACGGCAGAGACAAACATTGTGTTGGCCTCCACTTCGAAGAAGAGAAAAAACTTTCCCCTCCTTTCTTTGGATGATGCCATCTCAAAGATTTTCGAGTATCCACAAGAGACACGATTTGGGCTTTTGTTTGGAAACGAGATCACGGGTTTGACATCGGACGAACTATCTCTGTCCAATTTTCATTTTACTATCCCCCAAGTGGGAGATCAGCCGTCCTACAATCTGGCCTTTGCCGTGATTCTCACCCTGTTTACGATTTTTACACAAAACCAAAAACCCTCCGGTTCATCGGATGAAGGGCCCTTGACCAGGAAAGAACAGCTAGAATGCATCCATACAATCCTCGAAAAACTGGAGGATAAGAATTTTATCCATCCGGATAACAAACAGCATGTAACTGAAAGAGTGTTCGACCTGTTCGGACGTCTGGCCTTGACGGATAAAGACAGAAGACTTCTTCTCGCTATCTTCTCCAAAGGCCCGGACAGTTTTTAAATAATTCAGCCTGGCTCTATAACAAAAAGTGTGATGATATTGGGAGCAAAGCTATTGGAATAAAAG
>CAZLLG010000279.1:0-5103 GCA_964560275.1 uncultured Eubacteriales bacterium
TGGCGTTATTAAAAAAACATCATTTATTAATGGTGCACGATTCGTGCAGATCCCCTTCTCACATACGGTTAAACTGTTTCATGTATCGAAAGGCCTGTTTGAGCTTCCCCTTTTCAAACAAGACTCGAAATTTATATCGGGACACCTTTTTGTTTTTGGGATTTATCTTGAGCGATTTTTCGAAATATTTCATTGCTTGCTGCATTTTGCCCAACTTATAGTATGCCACTCCCATATTGGCGAAGGCTGTTGCGTAATTGGGATCTTGATGGATGGCGTCTCTATAGCAATTTATAGCCTTCCCGAATTCCCCTTTCTTGGCATAAGCGGCACCCAGGTTGTTGAGGGCAGGTGCGAAGTCGGAGTTTGCTTCAATCGCCTTTTGAAAAAATTCAATTGCCTTCAAGTAGTTTTTCTTTTTAAACCATGCGGTTCCCAAATCACATAATTTTATCGCTCCGAACTGGATTTCATTTAAGATTTTAGGGTAAAAGCTCTTTTCGGGAATATTCAAGCGTTTTTTGTAATAACTTAAGTTTGTCTCTTGGGCAACCGTCGGTTCCCAATAAAAGTTCCTGCTGTTGCTCAATTCACACCTAAGAAAGACATGAGCGGGGAAATAGACCGGTTCCAAAACAAGTCCTAATTGTTCTGCAGCGACGAGGTAGATTGAGGAATAATCATCACAATCGAGGAATTTCTTTCCACTGTTCTTTTTGTTCAATTCCTCAATTAAAAGCATATTGCTTTTGCATTCGAATTGCCCGTCTTCTTTTAGGATAGAACCAATTGTATTGAGGATATTCAGGGCTTCCTTTTTATTGTAGTTGGGTTTTGGCTGAATTTCTTTTTTAATCTTATTAAACAATGGCTCCAGAGTCTTGTAAGCCAATACCGGATCCCCAAAGTCTTTCTGTCTTTGAAGCGAGGCACGGATATTCAGATCATAAACATTCGACTGTTTTTCATTTGTGTAGAGACTCGGTGTTTTTCGGGAATTCTCTTCTTGGATAGATGGATAAGAATTAAGAACTGTGGCAAATATCAGTAAAGTCAAGACGACGCAGCCTTCGACGATGATGTTCATCGTTTTTTCTTTTCTCGTTTCCTTGTCTGCGCTCATGTCTATCATTTAGCCTCTATCTATAAATATAAGTCGATTTTCTGAATCGTATATAACCCGTTCAGGTGGATGTGGGAATGATTTTTCACCCCTCTTTTAGGGGGAGGTCTCTCATCACTCTGTGGATTCAAATTATCAAAAACAGGCATTGAATGTTTGACATCCTGGAGTCGAATTTATATTCTAGTTCCGATTTTGCGATGAGGGACGTTGACTTTAAAACCTTTGATTTAAAAAAGGAGAGAACTATGATTCAAGTCAGAAAAACCGGTAATCTTATTAAAAATGTCTGGATTTTTGTCTTTATCTTGTTTGCATTTAACCTTTATGCAGCGGAAAAATCCGCCTTTACAGTTGGAGATTCTTTACGAGTTAAGTCTTTCAGTGCACAGAGTATTACTGACAATGGGCGCTTCATCGCCGGTTCTTTCAGCATCAGGTTGGACCGTCTTGGGACCGACCACAAACGCTATGGGGACCCGACTTATCTGTCTCCCCGTGCGGCTGAAGTAGTTATATTGAATACAGAAACAAAGGAGTTTGTTCCTCTCTTTAGCACGAAAGAATGGGTTCGAGGGATGACCTGGTCCCCGGATGGTAAGACATTGGCCTTTTTTATTCATAAAGAAAATCGGTTTTATCTCCAAACTTATGACCGAGTTGAAAATAGCTTAAAAGAGATTAAATTAACAACGGAAAATGCGATTGCGAGTAACTCATTTCTTATCTGGACAAATGATGGTACTCATGTTCTTTTGGCTCTCAGAGCCAAGGATTGGGAAGAAAAAAGCTTTGCGATGTATAAGGAAGCCACTGTTGGCCCTATCACTGTTTACGACTCCAGGGAACCTTTTCTCAAATGGGATGCCATACGCAATCAATCAAGCTTTATTGTGCCAGCAGCTGTCAATGTCAAATCCGGAGACGTAAATGAACTGTTGCCGGAGGACCGCTACAGAAGCATCAGGCTGGCCGCAGACGACTCTTTTATCACCTATTCTGTGACAACTCCCAAGAAGACCCTATATACAAGGAAGAGAGAAGGAGAAAAATCCGTATTGTCCCGGTTGGATCTTAAAACCGGTTCTGAGCCTGAATTGCTTGTGAAATGGGAGGAAAAACGCCTCGGATTTTCCTGGAATGAAGAAAACACGATGTTTGCATGGGCAGATGAAGGGGATATCTATTTTCAAACAGTTGAGGAAAAAGAACCCAAAAACCTGACTAAGGATAAGGTGAAACCTGAAGAAAAAGAAAAGTCAGAGAAAGATGGGGAAGAGACCAAAGAGAAGAAGATCCGATTTTCTCTAAACCGTTTCAGTCCGGATGGGAAAAAACTCTTGGCACAAACAGATAAAGGATATTGGCTAATTGACCACCAGAGCGGAGAGTTGGAAATGGTCTATGAATTCCCGGAGAAAATGGAAGGTGCTGAGGAGAGCTCAACAGGTCGGGGAGGCATTCATGCCTGGAGTCGGGATGGACGGTATCTCTATATCTCCTATTCGGCAAAGGATAAATGGGAGCGGGGTTTTACACGTTATGACCTAGATGAGAGGAAAATGGAGGACCTTGTAAAGGACAGCAATCTTTACCGAGGACTCCGTATGACTAAAGACGGACAAAAGTTTTTCTATAGCATTTCTAATGGTGATCTTCCAAACGAGCTTGCTATGGTGGATAAGGATTTCAATAAGAGTGTTGTGCTGACCGACCTCAATCCTTGGGTAAAAGAACGTAGACTTACCAAGAGTGAACTTGTCAAATATCTGGATGTGGATGGGAACGAACTTTATGGGATTCTCTATTATCCTGTCGACTATGAGCCAGGAAAAAAATATCCCCTTGTCTGTGAGATCTATGAAAAGTTTTTTGACAATGGCTTCAACACCAATATGAACATTATCACTAACCAGGGCTGGTTCGGCCTCAGGCCTTCGGTCAACCTGGAGATTGGTTATCCCGGGGAAGCTTGGATAAAAGGTGTGACGTCAGTTATCAACAAGTTGATCGAAAAGGAAATGGTGGATCCCAAGAAGCTGGGTGTACATGGCACGAGTTATGGAGGATATGCCGTTTCCTTGCTCATCACTCAGACGGCTCGCTTTGCTGCGGCTGTTAATATCTCTGGGAAGGTCAATATCATAAGTTTTCTGGGTGACAGCCCTCGGATTGGAGCACGTAACTATACTGCAGCGGAAATTTCCCAGGATAGGATAGGGGGCTCTCTCTGGGAACAGCCCTTAAAATACATAAACCATTCCGCTGTTCTGTTTGCGGACCGTGTCAAGACACCACACCTTTTAATATCCGGGGATGGGGATTGGAATGTTCCGGCTGTCAATACACGTGAGATGTACTATGCCCTGCGGCGTCTTGGGAAGGAGTGTGTTTGGGTAAATTATTTCAATGACGGCCATGGCTTAGGTGCCGCGGAAAGTGAAGATATATACAAAGACAAGTGGAACCGCATGCTCAACTGGTACAAAACCTATTTTGAAAAAGCCGACAAAGACAGAAACAAAAAGAATTAAATGATCGGGGCCTGGCTTTGAAGATGTGAAAGATATTCAAATCTTTCACATCTTCAAAGCCAGGCCCCGAACTTCATTTTTTGTAGCGCTTCATAAATTCCTGCTGCCTTTTTAGCCGGAGAGCTTTAGCTTCAGGATCTTCTTTCCCGATGGACCAGCGGTGGTTGGGATCGTTGATCACTTCAAAGAGCAAGTCTTCCAGCTCTTTGACTGGCTGCCCGACGTTGTTCTTTTTTCCCAGTTCGATGACTTCTACCAATTCAGGAATGAATTTCCCGTACCAATGTTTAGCGATCTCATACGTGCCGTGCCAGTGTGTGTAGTCTGGCCCCTGCATGGAAGCGGCATGCCGGGCACGCCTTCCTTCGTGGTGCCAGAGTTCGAACCATGTGTAGTCGATCATTTGGGCAAAGGCGGCATAAGTTTCGCCTTTAACGTCTTTAAGAACGGCAGTAGCTTTCTCATACAGTTTCTGGCCGGGGATGGCGTATTTTTCAGTGTAGAGGTCGATCAGGGCTTCATACTGCAGGTAAAAATTATCGGCAAAGTTTTCGTTGTGGCAGGAAAGACAGACTTTCTTCATGTTGTTTTTTCGCATGTCTCCTGTGATTGAAGCCGAGGAAAGCCCCCATTTTTTATCGGTTTCGTGCGATTGAATGGATAGGACAGGCCTGTTGTTCCATTTGATGCGCAGCCCCACGTTGTGTGTGACGGGCATATCTCTTGTGGCCGACATATGACAGGTGGCGCAGGTAGGAGCAGCGCTGTAATCTTCACCAACAATCCATTTGGGTGAATCCAGATTCATCTCCTCTCGGTGAGCGTTATAAGCGATGCCGTGTTTGGATTCCTGATAGATTTCAATCTGAGGATGGTCGGGCCCCATGTGGCATTTGCCGCAGTTTTCAGGTTGGCGGGCCAGGGCTGCGGAAAACCTGTGGCGTTGGTGGCAGGCCGTACAGCTTCCTTCAGAACCGTCAGGATTTATGCGTCCGATGCCTGTGTTGGGCCATGTGGCGGGATCGAGAGTTCCGTCATCGAGAACCTTAACCTGCGAGCCGTGGCATTGCCAGCAGCCGTTGACAGCGGCTGCAGAGATGCCCTCAGGAAAGCCTTGAGTTTTAAAACCTTGGTTTCCTTCGACAACTTCAGCCAGGACATTATCTAAGGAGCCCATAATTCGTCCGGCTTTGGTGTGATGGGAGTTTGTGAATTCTTCAACTTCTTTGGAATGACACTGCGCGCAGTCTGTAGGAGAAACAATGACAGAGATAAAATAATCCCCGTGTTCAAAGGCATCCACATCGTCTTTCTGGGCCTTATGACACTCATAGCAACCTACATTAGCTAGGTAGTGTTTGCTTCGTCACCACTGCTAATAGATGATAGGGAAGTCCTGGGAGTGGCATTCGATGCACTCTATTGTGGCCGCAGATAACTCGGTCG
>CAZLLG010000280.1:0-1586 GCA_964560275.1 uncultured Eubacteriales bacterium
AAACCGGAAATTATTGCTTTGCTCAATCCGGAAGTTATCGCGTTGCTGCAACAATCAAGGAGCAGGCGTTGATCCTGGATACAAACCAGGGATTAGTCGTAATAACAGGATGTGCACACCCAGGAATAGCCGAGATAGTAATACAGGCTAAAGAACAAATGAATAAGGAAGTTTACATGGTTTTTGGAGGCTTTCACCTGATGCAGACACCCGAGCCTCAAATTAAAAAAATCATCGCAAATTTCAGGGAATTGGGTGTAAAAAAAGTGGGCGCCACACACTGCACTGGAGATGAGGCGATTCAAATGTTCAGAGAAGAGTGGGGTAAAAATTTTATTGAATTGGGTGTAGGAAAAAAAATCTCAATAATTCTCCATGAATAACTGAATACTCAAAAACGTACTTAGATTAGGAGAATAAAATGGAAAACGTCATCTTAATTTGTTTGCTAGTTTCCGCAGGTGTTTTCGTCGCTCTGGCCATGAAAATGGTCCATGAGGTCTCCAAAAGGGGTGTCAAAATCAACATTCTTTGGCTGAGGCTTTATGTCATCAAATATATGCATCAGTACAAAAAGATGACCAAGGAAGAAACCGGGAAAGTGGGTCCGCTTTTTTATCCCTGTATTGCATCCATAAACATGGCCTTGGTTTTAGCGGCTGTGTATTTTCTGATATGAGATTTATATTTTTCTCAATTTCTTAACTTTAGAAAAAAACTGCTGTAATAAAATCAAGCAAGCTTAATTCAATCATTTTTTTAACACGAATTTCCAATCGTGTCTTAATATTCATAATTAGGAGGTTTGGTTGAGCAATAGGAGGGAAGCATGAAAATAAATCATTTCTTTAAAAGCATTCTATTTTTGATCTTGGGGATTTTCATTTTGTCCGGAGTCCTGGTTTCGGATCAAGGTGATCTGGTGGCCGGACTGAAAGAAGCACTGAATGTAGGAACAAAAAAAGCTGTTGAAATGATATCCCAAGTGGACGGCTACTTCGCCAGTGAGGTCATCAAAATCCTTAGGCCTGAAAAAATTCAGAAATTAGCCAGTACACTTGGTACGATCGGAATGCAGAAGCAGGTCGATGAATTTGTCCTCAGCATGAACAGGGCGGCTGAAAAAGCCGCACCTGAAGCCGTATCCATCTTTGTGAATGCAATTAAAGAGATGTCCTTCGCTGATGCTAAAGGTATATCAACAGGCGGAGACACGGCGGCCACGGATTATTTCAAGACAAAGACAAGCAAGACTATTTATGACGCATATAAACCAATCATCTCCCTAAGCATGGAAGAAGTTGGAGTCACCAAAACGTATAAAACTATAACGGATAAGTCTTCCTCTTTACCATTTGTCAAAAAAGAGTCCATCGACCTCGACCATTTTGTGACAACTAAAGCGCTCGATGGTCTTTTTTATATGCTTTAAGAGGAGGAGAAAAAAATACGGACAAATCCTGCTGCTAGGGTTACCGACATCCTAAAAAAAGTGTTTAAGGCGGCGTTTCTCGTTCAAGACAACCGATAAGTTGTTCATCTCATTTCATATTTCTCATAAACTCAATCCACACAGGCAGAGCGGC
>CAZLLG010000280.1:1596-5078 GCA_964560275.1 uncultured Eubacteriales bacterium
CTGCCCGTTTCTCCGTCACCTATGGGAATGCGATTGTCACGCCCAACCCAGACTCCCGCAACAATATTATCATCATAGCCTAAAAACCAAGCATCGGCAAAATCATTAGAGGTTCCGGTCTTTCCGTAAACTGACCTGTTTAGCATTTTCGCTTTTCTTGCCGTCCCCTCTAGAACAACGGATTTCAACATGGATTTCATTTTGGCAAGAATATTTTCCCCGATTACAGTCTGTTTTACTACCTGAGAAGCAAGAACTGCCGACTGTTCTCTATCAATGATTTGGTCTACACACGTAGCCTCGATTCTGTCCCCATGTGAGAGTGTCGCATAGGCATTGGTCAACTCCAAAAGATTCACTTCTGAAGCACCGAGTGCTGAAGGATAGTACGGCTGGATCGGGCTTTTTATCCCAATAGTGTGTGCTGTTTTGATCACATTCCTCAATTTTATTTTTTTTGCTAGGTTTACAGTTGCTGTGTTCAATGAAAGCGCCAGGGCCGTTTCTAATGTCACTCCACCAAAATAGACATCATTGTAATTCCTGGGCGTCCAACGATGGCCTCCACTTAAATGAGTCAATTGCTCATCCACAATCATATCGTCAGGTTTATAGCCTTGATTCAACGCTGCTAAATAGACAATCGGTTTGAATGCCGATCCCGGCTGTCTCTTGGCCAAAGTGGCCCGATTGAATTGAGAGCTCCAGAAATCAGTCCCTCCTACCATAGCTAATATTCTGCCGGTCTGGGATTCCAGGGCAACGAGTGCTATCTGTACTTCGGAAAGTCCTCGATTTTCAAGCTCTACAATGCCCGTTTCAACCGCCTTTTCAGCAATCTGCTGAACTTCAAAATCTAAGGTTGTATAGATTTTAAAACCCTTCGTGTACAGCTTATCCCCATATTTCTCGAAGAGTACAGAACGGCTGTAATCCACAAAATAGGGAGCTAGATACCTGGATCCATGGTATGAATCTGTAATCTTCTCAGATACGGCCGATTCAAACTGCTTTTTATCGATGAATTTCTGTTTCAGCATTCTTTCGAGAACAAAATTTCTTCTTCCCAGAGATTTGGCCGGACTTCTAAATGGGGAATAATAAGAGGGGGCTTTCGGAAGGGCAGGCAAGTAGAGCAGCTTCAGCGAGAGAAATTTTTTCAACCGGTTTGCCGAAGTAGGCCTCAGAGGCGGCTTCTATCCCATAAGCCCGTGTTCCAAAGTAGATTTGATTCAAATACAAGCCTAAGATTTCTTCCTTTGGGTATTTTTTTTCGATCTTTAAAGCCAGTGCTATTTCCCTTATCTTCCGGGTTAGGGTTTTTTCGGGTTTTAGGAAAAGCATCTTGGCCAGCTGTTGGGTGATCGTACTCCCTCCCTGAACAAAACGGCCTTCCTTAATGTTTATGAAAAGAGCTCTCATGAGACGGAGAATATCTATCCCTGGATGCGTATAAAAATTAGCATCCTCCACAGCAATGAAGGCATTCTTGACTTGATCGGGGATCCTCTCTTGAGAGACAAAAGTGCGTCTTTCCACATAGAATTCGGCAAGAAGTATATTGTCACTGGAATAGAGTTTAGAGGATTCAAAGGGAGCGTATCCCTCAAGTATTTTTATATCTGGAAGATCAGCCAGACACCAATAGACATATCCCCCCCCTGCCCCAAGAAAAAGGGCAACAGCGATGGGAACAGATTTGAAGAGAAGCCGTTTGGTTATAATGACTTTGCGCTGAAATTTGAGTAGAAATTTCTTCAAACTGAATTTTTTAGCCAGAATAAGGCTTTCTTTCACAAAAGATAGCAGCCGGTCCGGATCCAGTTGCTCAAAAAAACATATTTTTTGAGAAATATTCTGAGTTTCCAAAGCCCTACGAGTTGATGGATCTGCAATGACCATCATTTTAGTATCAGGAAGAGACATGCTGAGGTCCAGAAGAAGTCGGTGTTCATTGGTGTGTGATTTTTTGGCATCAAAAATAATGATGGCCGGTTCCAACCCTTGAATAGGCTGCAGAGATTCGAAATGACGGGTAAACAAGAATGGAGTATATCCGTTCGAAGAAAAAGTCTTTAGGAGTATACGTCCCCTGATATCATCGGGGGAGTATATGACAATCTTTGGAACCATAGAAACGATTTTAGGTATCTAAAAGTGCCATCATGAGTGCACCCTTTGCCGTTGAATGGAGAGGATCTTTTGATAGGATGATTTCAGATATCTTTATCGGCAGCCTAACGTCCTTTAAAGCCTCTTCGAATCTTTCCCTGCTTCCTTGGGGCAATACAGTTCCTCCCCCAAGAACGACAGGTATAGGTCTGTTCAAACGAGGGATATTTTCAGATTTTCCCAACACCTGCTGAATACTCTTCGCTAGTGTTGCAAAGAGATCGTCATAATAGATATGCAGTCCATTTTCGATCCTATCCCTGGGAGAGACGGATAAATCGAGTCTTTTTTCCTTGATTTCCTTAATACTGCCCGGAGATTCTCCCACGGATTGACCAACCATTGAATCGATGTAGTCTCCCCCCTTTTGGATGCTGTAGAAGACCACGGGCACAGTGAGATAAGAGAAACAGACATTGCACATTCCTCCTCCCAAGCTTATTCCCAATCCCGTGAAATTGCTGTCCGACAGCTCGGAGTAGACAACAGACAATCCTTCATTTATGGGGACCGGAGAGTACCCGAGCGTAGTGAGATGACGATTGATAATGGATTGATGGTAGATCAGCGATGATTCTGGATTATCGAGAGGTTCTCCAGGTACGCTGAAACATATTTTTTCTCCTTGCTTTTTTGCTTTGGGAACGAGTTGGTTCACAATGGCTTTAATGACACTTTCGCTCTCATATTCCTTGGAATTCAGCATCCCTCCTTCAATCGGCCTTCTCGTGCTGCCGCCAAAAATGTTGGCAAAATCCTCAGCTGGATGACTGAGCACATAGAGCATGGAGTCTTTTTGAAAAAACATGATTCCATCTTTCACCAGTGCTTCTTTTGTCAATTGAAGATAGGGCAGCGTGAAAAACGCATTCAATTGACGAGAGATGCGCACCTCAGTGTTATTCTTGTAGGCGAGAACAATACCGGTTGTTCCGATGTCTAGCCCGAGGGGACCATCGATGACTTCCTTTTTATCTATTTCCAGGGGTTTTTCAGGTTGACTCTGGATCTTTTCTTTCCGATTCTCTGGTTCTTTATCTTGCTTTTGCTTAGAGTCTATTTTGATTTTTTCTTCATGTGAAGCTTGACCTGTATTTTCTTCCTCCGGTTGTTCCTGCTTTGTCTTTTCTTTTATTCCATTTTGAATATCTTTGCTTGGACTCGAGTCTTCTTCCTTTTGATTTAGATAACTTTTAATTCCCATTTCCCCCTCTCATGTTTATGAAGAAAATATTACCCAGATTCTAACTTCAATAAAAATTCCAAACCTCCAGCCTCGAATGAACCTTGCTTTAATTCCTAATTTTTAT
>CAZLLG010000281.1:0-5070 GCA_964560275.1 uncultured Eubacteriales bacterium
CTTTCGCCACATATTTAGTCCTCCGATCTCCTCGCCTGAAGGTGTCTCGAATCCCTGAATTTATTTTTACAAATGATTTTTTAGAAAAAGCAGAACTCGAAATGGCCCGCAGAGAAACTCTGGAGTATCTTGAAAGAAGTCAGTATATCCTACTTGATTTGATCCAGTCTTCATCAGGGATGTCAGGAGAGACGTGGGGAGACGAATTTGCTCTTCAAAAAGCAAGAGACCTGCTGTCCAAGAAAAAATTCATCGATCCTCAGTTGGATAAATTCCGTTTGGCGAAAGCGAAAAAAATATGTGACCAAATAGAATACTTGTTTTATGAACTCACTCAGCTCAGCGAAAATCTGCCGCCGGAGGACATTAAAAGAATCCAGGATCTTATTCAAGAACGACAGCTGTTGCTCAAGATCAAACTCGTGAAGAAAGAATTAAAGAAAAGCGAGGTTTAAAGTGAAAAAAATAACAATAGGCCTAATGTTTGTTTTTCTGTGCGCAGTTCTGCTGCAGGCCTCTTTTTGGACACAGAAGGAAAACAGGCTTTTTCGTGAAGCAAGAATTCTCATTTTCGACGAGGAATGGGAAAAGGCCTTGGAGAAACTCGAAGAACTTATTGAAAACTATCCCGACAGTGCGTTGTTTACTAAGGCGGTCTTCAATAAAGCCATCTGTTTGAAAGAACTTGATGGCAATGAGGTCGAGGCCCTGCAAACCTATAAAGAATATCTGCGAATTAATGGGCGTGACAGGAACCTCACGGAAGAGGCCGAGACATCCATCATCGATTTAGCCCTTCAGCTCTTTGAAAAAGGGAGGGCCTTTTATTTGCGTGAGGTCGAGGATCGCCTCCTCTCGGAATACAGCGCTATTCGGTATTATGCCGCGTTTGAGATGAGCTATATCGAGGACAAAGATATTGCTGTCAGAGCGGTTCCCGTTCTGCAGCGCATACTCCAAGAAGAAAATGATGAAAGACTCAAAGATCGAGCTATGATTTGCCTGCTAAGAATCGATCCGGAATTTGTCGAAGATTTGGAGGAAGAGGAATCCCCAGAATTTAATGTGCGTGTTCTCAATTTCAGTGTCCATAAAATCGAGAATATGGAGCAGATATTTTTTATCGGTATTCCATGGTCACTGGCGGATTTGATATTTTCCATCATTCCTGAGCAGAGCAGGAATTCCATGAAAAAACAGGGTGTTGATATCGACCGGATTGTTGCTGATTTGACGAAACTCAAAGGAAAGGTTTTTGAAATCAAGGATGATGAGGAGGGGATAGTTATTAAAATATGGCTTAAATAAGATTTTCCAATTTAAGGAAAAACTTGACCATCTAGCCTGCAAAAAGTTATTCTAAAAAGAAAATGATAGGCAAGAAGGTCTGGGGAAAAATCATTTCTCTTTGTATTGTTTTGATGGGTTGTTTTCTGTTGACTGGATTTGGAGAGAATTATTCCGTACAGGGAGAACAGTCTCCCGTCTCTTTTTACGAAAACCTTTTGATCAGTGGAGAAAGAGCCTTTTTGTCAGGAGAATACGAAAAAGCTGTAAAAGTATTAGAAATCGCTGCTTTTGGACTGTTTTTCAGAAAATCCTCAGCCGCAAAGGCTTACGTCCTATTAAGTTTAAGTTATTATCACTTAAATAATCGTGACAGCGCTGGAAAATTTCTCGTAGAAGCAACTCGATTGTTAAGTGAAGAAGAGCTGAAGAAATTAGATCTGAATATTGACGATACTGACAGGGGAGTACTGGAAAGTTTGATCCAGGATCTCGATATATTTAGAGCTGCAACAGCTCCCTCCGTATTAGCAGAAGATCCTCGCCTTCTTGAAAAGCCGCCTCCAACTCCAGAAAAGAAAGTGCCGGAAAGGAAAAATATACCGGAATCGGTCGATAAGAAAACCGCGGCGCAAAAGAAAACGATGCCTAAGACAGTCGATGAAAGAATTGCTCAACTGATTGAAATAAGAACAACAAAACAGCCAGAACAGCTAAAAGAAAAAGCTGAAATTCCGTCAAAAAAGGAAATGAAAAAGAAACCCGTACAAAAGAGGCAGGAGAAGGAATCTCAAATCGAAGGATTGGAAGAGCTCTTTATTCTTGATCAGCCTGTTCAGGAAAAGATTCTGTCTGAAATTCGGATTCAAAAAGGAACAGACTCACTCGATGTCAGAATATTGTTTCAGCCTTACACTTTGCATCAGATCTTTGAAATAACGGATATGCCACCAAAAAGGATTGTTATTGACATCCATAATATCACTGGGATTAGAGCCGGCCGCTCGATTGACATTAATGATTTTGGCATCACTTCTATTCGTACAGGGATGTTTAAAGCCAACGTCGCCCGAGTTGTGTTTGATGCCGAAGGGGATCTTCCTGCCTATAAACTTGAGAAGATCGAAGATGGATTAAGATTGGCTATTGAAAAACTCCGCTCTGAGTGAACCATGCTTTTACTGTCTGTGGATACAACATCACCTGCAGGTTCTGTCGCCCTGTTGAGAAACACCGCCCTGCTTTCTGAAGTCAACTGTGATTCAAGTCTAACCTATTCAGAAAGACTGCTGCCGTCCGTTTACTATATTCTTGAGACTCAAGGATTGAAGAGCACGGACATAGATGCTTATGCCCTGGCCGTAGGGCCGGGTTCATTTACAGGAATTAGAATAGGCGTGAGCACGATCAAATCACTGGCCTTTGCGTCAGGGAAACTCATTGCTCCGGTGTCTTCTCTTGATGCCTATGCATTGAAGCTTCATATGGATGGAAGGGGACGCCTTGTCTGTCCCTTTCTGGATGCGAAAAAGGGAGAAGTCTATTCGGCCCTTTTTGAATCCCAAGGCGATAAATTCAAAGACATTGTTGCGCAAGGTGCTTATTCCCCAGACGATATTTTGTCAAGACTTCCCTCTAACCGGATTATAGGATTCATTGGAAATGGAGTGAATATCTATCGTGAAAAAATCTTGAACTACCTCAAAGATAAAGCAAGATTATCTTCACGCTCCCTCTTTATTGCACGGGAAGTCGGCCTTCTCGGATACAAAGCCTTTAAAGAAGATAGGGGCGTTCAGAGCGGGGAGGTGAAGCCTCTTTATTTCCGAAAATCACAGGCGGAGGAGAAATATCAGTAAAGCCGAACATGTTTTACAGGCCTATTATTTAAGAAGGATGCAGGAGGATGACTTGGATTCCGTCCTGGAAATTGAGCATCTCTCGTTCCCTCATCCATGGCGCCTATCGACATTTATTGGAGAGCTTGGGAATCATCCTATGTCCATCCCCTTTGTGATCCTTCACCACCCGAATGAACGTTTAATTGGCTATATCATTCTTTGGTTTATTCATGAAGAAGTACAGATCAGCAATTTTGCAATTCATCCTGATTTTAGGAGAATGGGTATTGGAAAAGCTGTACTGCTTGATGTCTTAGATAAGATAGCAAAAGAAGGAGCCGCAGAAATATTTTTAGAGGTCAGGCCTTCAAACCATATCGCTCGCTCTCTGTACGAGAAGCTCGGATTCCAAATTCTGGGAGTGAGAAAAAATTATTATCAGTCTCCTGTTGAGGATGCCCTGATCATGGGAAAAAATTTGAAATGATTAAAATTTCCTCTCAATAGATGACTTTAATTAGGCATAATCCTTGAGGGGGAGCAGTTGGGCTCGAAAGAGTCCTTTTTTTGGATTTGAACATATCTTCGACTGTTTGGGGCGGGATTTTCCCTTTCCCCACTTCGAGGAGTGTCCCTACAATACTCCTGACCATGTAGCGGAGGAAGCCTTTGGCTTCAACAGTGTATAGAATTTCGTCCTTCCTCGTATGGATCTGCGATCGTAAAATCGTTCGGATGGGATTCAACAGTCGGTTTGAGGAAAAAGGTGTAAAATCGGCCTCACGTACAAAAAGAGCGGCGGCGTCTTCCATTTTTCTAATATCCAGCAAAGAAGGCCAGTGCAGGGTGTATCGAAGGAGAAACGGACTGATGGAAGGGGATTGGACAATCCGGTATTGATAAATTTTGGATCTGGCGGATTTTTGTGCATGAAATTCTGAGTCTACTTTCCTGAGTGAAGTGATCCGGATATCTTTGGGGAGGTTGCCGTTAATAGCCTGGAAAAGCTGTTTGTCTTCGAGTTTCAAATTGGCTTTAAAGTGAGCGGATTGGGCCAAGGCATGCACACCCGCATCAGTCCTTCCCGCTCCCATAATAGGGATAGGCCTGGATGCAATTTTGGCCAAGACATTTTCTATTTGGCCTTGAATGGTTTTTTTTTCGGGCTGGCGCTGCCAGCCAAAATAATCCGTGCCGTCATAGCTGATGAGGATGTTATAGTTTTGAAACATCGCAGAAGTTTTGACTAAGCCATAAGAGCGAGTTTAACGGCCTCTTCGGCTGAAGGAACTATCTGGACTCCTTGGATGTTCCAGGTTCCAATGCCGATAATCTTTTTTCCATAGATTAAACCGTAGGCAATCTCCGAAAGGGTTCCATACTGGCCATCGACAGCGATGAGAGAATCAGCATTCATGGCCACAAGGGAATTTCGTGTATAACCCAAACCTGTTGCGATAGCGATGTCGATGTAGGGGTTTGCATCCTGAGGAGATGAACTTGGAAGTATCCCTAATGTCTGACCCCCAGCTTGTTTGGCCCCTTTGGCGGCCGCTTCCATAACTCCTCCGAGGCCACCACACACAAGGACACCGTTGTTTTTTGCTATATGTGCGCCGACTTCAAAAGCCACACGGCACCATTTGTCTTCCGGGCTGGCCCCTCCAATCACTCCAATCCTGAGTTTGTTTCTTATGTTCATAGGAGATTTCCTTTATCCTCGACTCCGATGGATTTTATACCAAGAATTTAACAAGTGCAATTTCGAGATACTTGTCTATCTTGCTTTGTCCTGATAATTTTTTTAAAATGCCCAGAGAGGAGACAGAAGAATTCAGCGAAAAAAAACTGAGGACATCAGGATTTATTTTATGGGGAATATATGGTGACATTATGCGAAATTTTTTAGGGATTAAGAGCATGTGAAAAAAAGATCAGGAAA
>CAZLLG010000282.1:0-5063 GCA_964560275.1 uncultured Eubacteriales bacterium
ATCTTCGGAAAGCCTCCGATAATGTGCCGGATATCATCTATTCACTCAATCCCAAAGGAGAATTCATCAACCTCAGTCCATCCGTCAAATCAGCTATGGGGTATCTGCCGTCTGAACTGATCGGAACATCTGTCTTCCACGTCATTCATCCCGGCGATCGTAAAAAAGTCAAAGAGACTTTCATGAAATCTGTTAAGTCTGGAGATACAAAAGTAAAGACAATCCGGTTCCGGATGAAAACAAAAAAAGGCAAGACCAAACATTTTGAAATCCGGCGAAAAATAGTGCACAAAGACGGCCAGATGATCAGGAATGACGGAATAGCCAGGGATATCACACATGCCGTACAACTCGAGGAAAAATTGAAGCAGTACCACGAAGATGTGGCCAAGGCCAATTTAGATCTTGTAGCCATTCAAGAGACATTAAAAAAGCAAAACTTGGAGATGAAAAAACTTCTTGCCGATCTGTCTAAAAATAAAGATCAACTGCAAAACATTATCGATGTGAATCCCTATGCTATCCTCATGGTAGACAACTCCGGTATAATCAAAGTCTTTAATAAAAGAGTTATAGAATATTTTGGTCTCCCAGCCGAAAAAATCCTCAATTTTAGTTTTGATAAGTTTATAGCGAAAATTAAAAACAATTTTGAAGACACAAGACTTTTCAGCACACTCATCGAAAACCTCAACAAAAATCCGGATACCGCAGAACATATAGGACTGGCCGAGATTTTTAAACGCGGTGTGCAGATTATTAAGCAAAAAAAAGGAGTTATTTCACCCACGCGGTATGTCATGCGGGATAAAAACCGCAAAAAAATCGGCCACCTGTGGATTTTTGTCGATATTTCATTCCTTAAACATGCCGAAGAACAGGTCCACACAATTGTCGAATCTTCCCCCATTCCCACAATCATAAGCCGCCTCGAGGATGGGAAAATCCATTGGGCCAATCAAGAACTCGCAGATCTTATTGGATTCACAGTTGAAGAACTCATCGGTCGGGTTACTCCTGATTTTTACTACCATCCCGAGGACAGGAAAAAAGTTATCGAAGGTTTAAAACGTGATGGCTATCTCCGTAATTTTGAAACACAGATAAAAAAGGCGGACGGATCGGTGATCTGGATGATATTTTCCTTGGTCATCACACAGATGAAGGGTGAAAATGTCATCATCGGATGGCTTTATGATATCAGCGAACGGAAAAAAGCCGAGGAAGCACTCACAAAAGAGAGAAATTTTGTCTCTGCAGTGCTTAAGACTGAAAGTGCACTTGTTGTTGTTCTCGATACAAAGGGACGCATTGTAAGATTCAATTTAGCCTGTGAAAACGTTTCTGGATACACTCTGAATGAGGTCAGAGGAAAACTATTCTGGAATATCTTCTTACTGCCTGAAGAAATGAAAAAGGTCAAAAAAGTTTTCAATGAATTAAAAGCCGGCCAATTTCCAAGTAAATCGGAAAATTACTGGATTGCCAAAAACGGAGATCAGAGATTAATATCCTGGTCAAATTCTGTTCTTCTCGATGATGCCGGATCTGTAGAATTCATCATTGGAACAGGCACAGATATCACCGAACACAGACAAGCAGAAGAAGCCATCGCCACTCGCCTCAGATATGAAGAAGGATTGGCTGCCTGCTCCAAAGCCCTGATGAAAGAAAGCACAAAAGAAGATCCTCTTATAGAAGCTCTATTGCAGTTGAATAAAGCATCGAACACGAGTAGCGTCTATATCCTTGAAAACTATGTGGATCCAAAAAAAGGCCTGTGTGCAAGGCTGACACATCAAGTTTGCCCCTCCTGTGCTGTCACTAGAGAGGATATGGGCCCACGTCAGCAGTTTGCCTACAGCCAAGGGCTCAACCGATGGAAGCGGCTGCTTTCCCAAGGCAAACCTATCGGAGGTTATTTTGAGAATTTCCCGCCAAGCGAACGGGCATTCCTGGAAACCTTGGGAGCTCTGTCTATCTTGATCCTTCCGCTCTGGGTAGAAGGAGAGTGGTACGGATTGATAGGATTTGAGGACAATGAAAACAGAAGGGAATGGAGTGAGGAAGACATCAGACTTCTGCAAACGGCTGCCGATATTGTAGACGACTATATCGAACGAAAGAAATTTGAAGAAACGCTGCGTGTGAGTGAAGAGAGATTCAGGAGCCTTGTTGAAAACGCAAACGACATTATTTTTTCTCTTACACCCAAAGGAACCATCACATACCTATCGCCAAAATTTCATGATCTTTTGGGATTTAAAACTTCCGATTTTTTGGGGAAATCTTTCGCAACACTCATGCATCCAGATGATGTTGACAAATCTATCCAAGAATTCCAAAAGGGATTAAAAAAGGGTCAGACTGAAAGAGGTCTGGAATTTCGGATGAAACACAAAGATGGGAGCATCCGGTGGTTTAATTCCAATTCATCTGTCATACATGGTGAGGACGGCAGCATTATGGAAGTTGTCGGTGTGGCCCATGACATCTCAGATATGAAAGTAGTTTTGGATGACTTGGCCCAGACAAATGAAACTTTGAGAGACACTCAATCCCAACTCGTCCAATCCGAAAAAATGGCTGCACTTGGCTCACTTGTTGCCGGCATTGCCCATGAGATCAATACGCCTATCGGTGCGGTCGGCAGCATGTATGACACACTGTTCAGAACTCTGGACAAACTCAAAGATACACTGGAATCAATATTTCCGAAAGAATTGGGGCAAATTCCAAATTTAAAGGCCACATACGACATCATAAACGATTCGGCAACGGTTATTAAATCCGGAACTGATAGAGTGACCAATATCGTGAGGCGCTTAAAAAGCTTTGCCCGCCTCGATGAAGCTGATATTAAAGATGCCGATATCCATGAAGGGATTGAGGATACCCTCACACTCATCCATCACGAACTCAAGCTTAATATCGAAGTGAAGAAAAATTATGGCGATATCCCTCTCATCTCATGTTTCCCTGGCCAACTCAATCAGGTTTTCCTCAATCTGTTCATAAACGCCAAGCAAGCCATAAAAGGAAAAGGAATTATCCAAATTTCAACAGCCCTAAAAAACAATAAAGTCTATGCAGTCGTGAAAGATAGTGGCAGCGGCATCTTGAAGGAAAACCTGAGCAAAATTTTCGATCCCGGATTCACGACAATGGGACGAGGCATTGGAGCAGGGCTCGGACTTTCCATTTGTTACCAAATCATTCAGGCTCACAGAGGGGAAATTAAAGTTGAAAGTGAATTAGGAAAAGGAACGACTTTTACGGTCATTTTACCCATGAATCTAGAACTTATTCTTGAAAACGAAAGGAAATCAAAGGGAAAGTACTGACGGATAAAACAAAAAAAATGAAGAGGATTGCACGAAAACTGTTCGATATCCGGGAGGGGGAAGGCGTTCTTGTAACCTTGATGTTTTTTTTCATTTTTTTCCTCATTGCCTCATTCTTGATCCTTAAACCAGTTCAACGCTCACTTTTCATTTCCAATCTCGGTGTGGAACAACTCGCCTATGTCTATATGCTCGTCGCCCTCTTTTCAGCCGTAGTGGCTTCGGTGTACGCAAAAAACTCGAAAAAGGCAAGACTTAATTCTCAAATATTGAACACACTTCTTTTATCGATCGCCTTTTTAATTCTCTTTTGGTTTTTTCTCCACAGCGGAAATGATGGCCGCTGGTTTCTCTATACCTTTTACATTTGGGTGGCGCTTTTTGGAGTGATCACAGGCAGCCAGTTTTGGCTGTTGGCAAACCACATTTTGAATGCACGTGAGGCTAAACGTCTTTTTGGATTTATCGGATTAGGTGCTATTCTAGGTAGTATTTTTGGTGGATATCTCACAAACATTCTAGCCCCCATCTTAAAGACAGAAAATATGATATTTTTCTGCATAGGCTTTCTCGTCATTTGTATTTTTCTTCTCTGGAAGATATGGAACATCCAACACCAATTTGCGCATAAAAAACGAATCCGAAGGAAAAAAATAGCGAGTCCTGCAGAAGCATCCGATAATCCCATAAAATTGATTTTTCGCTCCCGTCATCTTACTTTTCTCGCAGGTCTCATATTAGTAAGCGTGATAGTGGCCAACCTTGTTGACTATCAATTCAGTGCTCTTGTAGAAATTCACAAACCAATCAAAGATGACATGACTGCTTTTTTTGGTTTCTGGATGTCCACCCTGAATATCGTATCTTTGGTCATTCAACTCTTTTTTACACGCTGGATATTAAAATATTATGGTGTGGCGACTTCTCTGCTTTTTATGCCCATAGGACTATTTATTGGATCTGTTGTTTTTCTTGTCAGTCCAGCTCTTTGGTCAGCCATTTTAATCAGGATGAGCGATGGAAGTTTCAAACATTCGATCAATAAGGCCGGTATCGAACTCCTGGCCCTACCAATCTCCCCAGAAATTAAAACTAAAGTTAAAGCTTTTATTGATATTTTTATAAAAAATCTGGCAAAAGGAATTGCAGGAGTTCTTTTGCTTGGATTTGTAGTTCTTAAATTACCCATTACGTATATCAGTTTGGTGATTTTGATCCTCATTGTCGTGTGGTTCTATTTGATCAAACAAGAGAAGGAGGAATATGTCAATTCGTTCAGACAGGCCATTGAAAAACGAACCATTGACCTTGATCTGGAGGCTCTCAATTTAGAAGATGCATCTGTATTTAAAAGTTTCATTAAGGTTCTGGAGACAAAAAACGAGCGGCAGATACTCTATGTGCTGGAGCTGCTGGAAGATTCCCAACACCGAGATCTGATTCCTCATCTCAAAAGGTTGATCGCTTTTCCCTCAGATGAAATCAAAACCCAGATATTAAAGATCGCCCCTATGTATGATGACCTCGACTTCTCTATAGATGCTAAAAATTTGGTAAACAGTTCAAATCAGGCCGTGCAAATTCAGGCCGTTCAATACTTGTTCAGCCGATCCGAGGAAAAAATAGCCGTCTTGAAGAATTACTTAGAAAATGAAGATTATCACGTGCGCACTGCAGCAATGCTGTGTGCATCCAAAGAATGGAAGGATAGCCAAACAT
>CAZLLG010000283.1:0-5039 GCA_964560275.1 uncultured Eubacteriales bacterium
ATATGAAATCTCTTATTCAATTTTTTAATTCTGTGAAGCTGGCGATTGTCCTGATCATCATCATCACAATCGCGTCCATTATCGGCACACTCATACCACAAAATCGAGCCATGCAGGAGTATGTTCTCCAGTATGGGCAGTTCGCCAAAGTGCTCACAAGCCTCGAGTTTACAAAAATCTACCAGTCATTCTGGTATGTCGGGCTGCTGCTGCTCTTTTCCCTGAATATTCTTGTCTGCACGCTTACCCGCCTATCCCCAAAATGGAAGCGTGCTTTCCATCCCAAAATTGAAAATGATAAAAAGAACCTTACTGTTCTCAAGCTTCATGAACAATTCAACAAGAACTGGGATTTATCCAGAGTAAAAGATGAGGTCCAAATATCTCTCCGGGAGAAGCGCTACAAGGTTCGTGAAGCCTCAGAAAACGGAAAAGCGTCCTTGCTCGCGAGAAAAAAGACATCAGGGCATTTTGGGGCCGATGTTGTCCATCTTGGCCTTCTCGTCATTCTGTTCGGAGGAATTTTCAGCGGGATGACCAGTACCGGGGGGGAAATCACTCTCTACGAGGGACAAACCCAACCCGTTCCCAAAGCCGAATTTCTTATCCGCTTAGACAATTTCGAAACCGAACTGTGGGAAAACGGCAGTGTCAAGGACTGGAAAAGTACCGTCACTGTGATTGAAGACCAGGAGGAAAAACTCAGTAAAATTATCGAGGTCAACCATCCTCTCTCCTATAAAGGATACATGTTCTATCAGTACAGCGTTGGTTTTGACTGGCAGAATCCTATTGTTGAGATTTGGGCCAAGCAAAAAGACAATCCCGATTATTCCGGTAAGGTCCAGCTCCGTATAGGGGAACGAGCCAAACTTGGAGACGAAGGTCTCGAAATTGCGGCCCTCCGGTTCATCCCGGATTTTATCATCGGTGAAGGCGGACAGGTTGTCTCGCGCTCACAGCAGCCCAACAATCCTGCCGTTTATATCGAAGGCTGGCAGGATGAGGTTCAGGTTTTTACTGGTTGGATATTCGCTCAATTCCCTGATTTTTCGCGCATCCACTCTGAAGAAGAGACAGATCTGACTTTTGAGCTCAAGGGATTTCAAGGTGGAGAGATCTCCGTCCTCGAGGTTTCCAAAGATCCGGGTGCCAATCTTATTTGGCTGGGATGTGCTTTTCTCATGGCCGGCCTCGGCCTGGCCTTTTACTGGCCGCCCCGGGAGATTAAAATGATACTGGAAACAGGCGATTCCAAAACAACCATCACAGCGGGCGGGATCGCGACCAAAAATAAAGATGCTTTTGCTACAGAATTTGAACACATAATGACAACTCTCAGGAGACAAAAATGAACGAAGCCTTGCTGTTTACAATCACTTTTGGTGTGTATATTGTTACTGCCTTTTTCTATTTCGTTTTCCTTTTTACCAAAAAAGAAGGCTGGGCCAAGACAGGCTATCAACTGGCCATTATCGGGCTTGTCGCACACACGGCCGCCCTAGCATGGAGACTGTTTATCAGCGGCCATGCGCCATTCACCAACATGTACGAATCGTTGTCCTTTCTGGCCTGGGCATCCATTTTGGCCTATGTGATCATCGAAAGGATGTTCAAAATCAGAAAAGCCGGCCCTTATTTTATGCTGATCGTTCTTGGACTGATGGCTTTAGCTTCTTCTCCTCTTATGCCCAAAGATGCGGCCCCGCTTATGCCCGCTCTGCAGAGCTACTGGCTGTGGCTTCATGTGTCCATCACGATGATCGGTGAAGCATTTTTTGCCGTCGCCTTTGTGACCAGCCTCATGTACCTGATCGCTGATTCAAAAGAGAAAAGAGGCGTCAAAACCGGACTCTCCGCCGAAAAGCTCGATAGTGTCTCCTATAAATGCATTGCCATCGGATTTCCTCTCTTTACACTCGGTGGGCTGGTATTCGGCATGGTATGGGCCTATAAGGCATGGGGCAGCTATTGGAGCTGGGATCCCAAGGAAGTCTGGAGCTTGATCACATGGTTTGTGTTTGCTCTCTATCTGCATACACGCCTGGTGATGGGCTGGAAGGGCCGCCGCTCGGCCGTTATCGCCATTCTCGGTTTTTTGGCGGCCCTCTTTACTTATTTTGGTGTCAATTATCTCTTGGCCGGCTTGCACAGCTACGCATAATCAGATAATAATAAAAATACAGAAATATTCTGACTGATCACTAGTTAAAATATTCATTCTCATACAGGTAAATATTTTCTGGAGATTCATTCAAAATGGAAAAAAATAAAGAACAGAAGAAGAAAAAAAGAAAAAAAAGGCTCATCATCGCAGCCATCCTTCTTGGAGCGTTTTTAATCGTTACAGTGCTTGCCGTTCAGTTGACATCCCATTCTGGATTTTGCTCCTCCTGCCACTACATGGGGCCCTATTTCGAGAGTTGGGAAGAAAGCTCTCATGGGCAGTTTGAATGCAGCAAGTGCCATTATCCTCCCAAAGGCGGAATATTTTCTAAGTTGGGTAAAAAGATGGAAGGTCTTGTGATGCTCGGCCGCTACTGGACAAAACTCTATGTGAAGTCCAAACCCTGGGCTGAAATCCGTGACGACAGCTGTCTCCAGAGCGGCTGCCACGACAAACGGCTGCTCGAAGGGAAGGTCATGTTCAAAACGGTCGCCTTTGACCACACGGTCCATTTTGAAGATTTAAAAAGAGGGAAGAAACTGCAGTGCACAAGCTGTCATTCACAAATCGTTCAGGGAGAACATATTACTGTTACGGAGAGCTCATGTTTTATCTGCCATTTTAAGGAGAGTGAGTTTTATCCGCAAATCGATAACTGCTCTCACTGCCACCATCAAGAGGAGCTCGTGTCAGAAGAAACATCCAGGTATAATCACTTCCTGGTCTTCGACAACGGCTACACCTGCAGCAAATGCCACAGCAATACCATTATGGGTGATGGTGCCGTCCCCAGAGAAAACTGCTACAAATGCCACATGGAGCAGGAGCGTCTCGACAAATACGACGATACCGACCTCATGCATGAAGAGCATATCGCCAAAAGTAAAATCGAGTGCAATCAGTGCCATATCGATATTCAACACAAAATTTTTAAAGACATTGAAACCATCGCGGACTGCCAGGCCTGTCACACAGATACGCATAAATCCCAAAAAATCCTTTACGCCGGAGATGGAGGGATGGGGATCCCTCATGCCATGCCCAACATCATGCTGGAAAAAGGTTTAAGCTGTAAGGGCTGCCATATTTTCCATGAAGAAAAAGGCGGTCGAATTGTCAAAAGCGACACGTCGACATCCGAGGCAGCTGCGTGTGAATCCTGTCATGGAAAGGGATTTGCCAGAATAATGGCACAGTGGGAAAGATCAACAGAAAAAAAATTGAGCACGGTCAGAGACATCTACACAAAAGCCAGATTGGAAATCCGCAGGAGCAGCGGAGAAAAGCAGAAACAAGCTCTAAGTCTGCTGGACCAGGCCGCTTTTAATATGGATATTGTCGAAAGGGGCAAGGGTGTTCATAATGTATCCTATTCTCAGGAACTGCTGCTTGCTTCTTATAATAAGATCGTGGAAGCTTTGAAAAACGTCGGATCTTCCTACAAACCTGTTGGATTCGTGACGGAATCCGAAGTTGTCCCCACCGAATGCGCCAACTGTCATGCCGGGATCGAAGAACTCAACGAACAGATATTCGGACTCGATTTCCCTCATGATGAACATCTGGTAGAACAGAACATCAATTGCAGTACATGCCATTCCAATGTGCGGCGGCACGGCGAATTTATCGCCACAAAACAAAGCTGTGCGGTCTGCCACCATAGAGACACCAGCAAAGACTGTTCATCTTGTCACGTACTGCAGACATCACTCTATAAGGGTGGAATGCTGAATGAGATGGAAGTGCCTGAGGATATCATGTCAATGGCCGGCGCGGAATGTGTGGACTGCCATGTCAGTGGGGAAGATAAGGTCCTTCGTCCTGATAAAAACAATTGCCTGAACTGCCATGAAGAGGGGTATGAAGAGCTGCATACGGAATGGCAGAACAGCACGCAAGATCTCATTCTGGCTGTCAAAACACTTTTAATCGAAAAACAAAATCTCTCCCTCTCAGACGAACAGAAGATTGAGATCAGCACTGTTCGCAGGCTTTTGCAAAAAATCGAATTGGATGGAAGCCTCGGCATCCACAATTATATGTTCATCGAAGAAGCTCTCAGCTCGCTAAAAAGCAGATTGGGATCTATTGGTTAAATCACCCGCAAATGGGGCATATCACCCAATGAGCTCCCCTGGTTGAATCAAAAAAAAAATGATTAGACATAACCTCTTTATTATCAGCAGAAAACTATCCAGATGTTGTGTCTTTTTTTGGCATGAAACTTGCAATCTTAAATTTATCTATGATAAATATGTATACGTTTTGAGAAAAATTCAGGAGGTTTTCATGAAAAAACTCATACTTGTACTGACACTGGCTGCGGCTTGCGTATTTATTGCCAATCTTTTTGCCCAGGAGTTCACATATGTTGGTTCCGCTAAATGCAAAATTTGCCACAGGACTGAGACACAGGGCCAGCAGTTCCCCATCTGGGAAGGTTCTGCCCACGCCAAAACTTTTGAACAGCTCTCTACGGATGCAGGAAAGTCCCTCGCCGTTGACGCTCCGGACAATGCCAAATGCCTTAAATGTCATGGCCCCCTCGAAGAGTTTAAGGCCGAAGGTGTCACCTGTGAAGTTTGCCACGGACCAGGAAGCGCTTACAAAAGTATGTCAGTTATGAAGGATCATGCAGAGTCCGTTGCAAAAGGAATGAAGGAATATGGCTCTCCCGATGCCATAAAAAAGCAGTGCGCCGGCTGTCACGAAAACAATCCGCATGATAAACCTTTTGATTTTGATGCCGCATGGGAAAAAATCAAGCATCATAAACCTGACGCTAAATAAGTCATTCATTTAATTATTGCTAAAGTATTACATAAATAGTCATCAATTAAGTTTTTTTAAGAGATTTTTTCTAAAGATATTC
>CAZLLG010000284.1:0-5018 GCA_964560275.1 uncultured Eubacteriales bacterium
TAATAATGGATTAAAAATTGCTAATCTCCTTAAAGAATTAACTCTTAAAAAACTTTGCGTAATAATGGACTCAAGGACTCATCCGATTTTAGCCGCTGCGAGTTCAGATATTTGTATCGGTTGTTCCAACAATAGCGCCTGTACTATCTGTGGCATCGCAGGATACAAGGCCATAAATTGGAGCCTAAATAGAACAAGAAGACATTTTTATTATATACACGGAAAAGATCGCATTATCTTTGAGGAAAAAGAAGCGGTTCTTAAAGCATTGGAATTAGTGGCCAATGATGCAGACTCTTTTTCCTATATCGGAGATTATTCTCCTTGGCATGATTTACTTGATCCATATAGAGACGGTAAAGCTGGTTTCCGGGCTGGACAATTTATCAAAACATTTATGACTCATATCGATGAAGGTGAAACTAGGGATACGGCATTAGAAAAAGCGGTCAAAGACTATGAGGAACAATGGGGTAGAGACAAGGTTTTCTCCTTTAAAACCAAAAACGAAAGAAAGCGTGATAACCTCTGGACAAATGCAGAAAAAATTTTGAGAAAATAGTGATGGAATTACTTTTTTGAAAAATACTTCAGATATTTTAATAATTTTTGATGGATGCATCGATGTAAATTCCATTCAAAAAGAGCTTTCAAAATTATCTCCAAGAAATGTCAACTTATTTCCTCTCACCTCAAACTGGCGTTTAATTTTTGATTTAAAATCCGCCGCAAAGAAGATATTCGGTGAAAATACCAAAGTGAAATTGATGGAATCTGCGAAATTGATAGATAAAGAGGTGGATGTAATTAGAGAAAAAGTTCCTAAATGGTCGGCTGATTTTGGAAATTACAAGATTGCAGATAAATCTATAAAAGAGTGGTTTTTGCTCCCAAGGGACAATGTCAGCACCTGGTGGTTCTCTCTGCTCCTAGAAAAAAATTCTTTCAAAACAGATGCGTTTCTCAGGCTTGCACAGCTTCAAGCCATTGATAAAGCTATCTCTTCTGATTCTTTTGACCTTTGCTTTGTCTCTGTCGAAAATAGAGTCTTCTTATTGTCTCTAGAAAAATTATGTAAAAGACATCTCCTTAAAACATCACGCTTGTCTGCCCTTAAAATAAAAAGGCCTATAAGAGAAAAATTTAAATCTTTTTTTAACAAACAAAATACCTTTTCTTTCGCTTTGAAATCTTTTATCCATTTTTCCCTGCGTATTTTAAAAGCAGTTCGGTCAAAATTGGCGATGGGCTCCATAAAAAATAGAACTGACATAAATAATAATTCCGTTCTATTTGTGAGTTATTTTCCGGCTGTTGATAAAAAAGCAGCAAAAGACGGCCTCTTGAAAAACAAGTACGCTGTCCCTCTCCAGGAAAAATTATCTAAGATGAACAAAAATATTATTTGGATATGGATGTACGCTTTTTTAGATGGCCAGAGATATGGCGATGCCCTCAAGCTCGCAAAAATGTTTAAAAGAAACGGGGAAACCAATTTTTTTCTAGAAGAATTTACGTCATTCAAAATTTCACTCAAGATTCTATCTCTTTGGGTCCGCCAGTCCATCATTTTTTTAAAGTTAAAAAAGCTTATGCCAGACCTAATTTTTATTGAAAACTTATCGATCCCAGAAGGAGCCGTCTTTATTAAAAATCTAATGGCTCGTTCTTTTATTGGCTGGATTGGATTGAACGGTATTCTATTTTTTTGTCTGTTTAAAGAAGTCTTTTCACACTTCCCCCACCCCTCTCACTGCATATATTATTTAGAAATGCAGGCCTGGGAAAAGGCCCTCAATGCGGCCAAACTAATAAACGCACCTCGAGTAATATCCATAGGCTACCAACATGTGGCCTTTTTCAGAAATCTTGCGTACTTATATCATCCAAGCGAGATCGTTCAGGAAAAAAAATCGATAGTTTGTCCGCTTCCAGATATTCTGGCTTGTAATGGAGATTTGCCGCTTCAACTTCTATCCAAATGTAAGTATCCCAATTTAAAAAAAGTTGAGGCCATAAGGTATTTATACTTAAATGACTACTTAGGGCCCTCAGATTTTTCTGTGAAGCAAAACAGATTGCTCATTGTCGGTTCTACAGATATAAAGGAGACAAAAGCATTAATCTCATTCTTTTTTGCCGCTTTCCCAAAGACCAGGGGATTCGAGGTTTGGTTAAAAGGACATCCAGCTTTGCCCTTTGAGAAAATATTTAGAGAGCTAAAAATCGATGTTCGAGACTGCGGTTACATAATTAAACATGATCCCGTTGTTAAACTTCTTGAAACAGTAAAAATTTTAATCGTGGGAAGCTCTACTGTAGCTATAGAAGGGCTGGCAAGAAGCTGTGAAGTCATCACCCCAGTTTTCAGTAATAAAATGTTTATGAGTCCAATGAAAGGATTCGAAGAATTTTATATAAAGGTTCATAATCCACTTGAATTAAGAAAAGCGATTGAGAATTCTATTGAACATGACCTAAAAAAACAAAATTTCAACAGAGCCAAGGAATTTGTTTCCAAGTATTGGTGTTTAGATCCGTCTCTAAAACGTTGGGAAGAATTGCTGAGTGGAGAACAATCTTGGCTCACTCATTGACAACGGATGATACAAAAGGTTAGGCGATGAACCGTTTATCGGATAGAGCAGGGCGGATAAAGCATAATATTATATCTAGGTTATCTGACAGACAAAAAACTTTCTTAAGGTTGCCCTATAATTTCGTCAAGAAACCAAAAAACTTTAGGAATCACATGAACAGATTTCAATACGATAAAAACGTTTTGTGCAAATCCGAAATTGATTTTATTCCTCCTGTTTTTGTTGCAATGATTACTGACAATTGTGATTTAAGATGTCCTACTTGTTATTTATTACTTCAGGATCCTGATATATTCGTTCCAAGTTATATCAGCCCAGATAGGCTTCTTCAAGCATTGGAGAAACACAACAAAAAAAAGAAGTTGGAAGTGATTTTTTTAACGGGTGGAGAACCTCTCCTACATCCACAGATTGACGACATCATAGACATCTGTAAAGGATACAATTGCTCTGTTAAAATATCGACCAACGGCATTCTTTTGAAAAATAAAATTTCTTCTCTTTCGAAACTGGACTATGTCAATGTATCCATGGATGGCTATGATTACGAATCCTACAAAAAGTACCGTGGCGGAACCCAGAGACAATTTGATTTGGTGATAGAAGGACTCAAGGCATTAAAAGAAAAAGGAGTCTATTTTTCAATGTCTTATCTTCTTTCAGTTGAAAACTTATCCGAAACAGACAAAATGATTGAATTAGCTGAGGATATAAAACCGGATTTTGTGAGTTTTCACAATATCAATCCTCATGGCAGCAAAGAATACAGTCCTTTAATTGCTCAGGAAAAAAATACACAATTATTTTTGGAAAAAATTTTAGATAGATGCGATTATCCTTTTAATATAGATCTGCCGGTAATTTTTGATCCTGATTCTCCTTTATTCCGAAACACAAAGTGCATACAGCCCTGGTACCAATTCAATTTTAACTCTGTAGGAGACATCGCATACTGCTGTCAGCTGGTCCATGATAAGCAGATAGGCAACTTGTTTACAGGTTATAATGTGAATCTACCAAAGATGGTAAAATTCCGTAAAGACATAATGAAGGGAGCCCTCATGAAAAATTGTCTCTACTGCCAGAGAAGATTCTTGAACAAGGAATTCGGAAATTTCGACTCAAATTTAGGAAGGTGGTTTATCAAACAGCACTAAATATTAATATGTCCAAAGTCTAATTATTATGCGTAAAAGGAGGTAAAATGAAGACCATCGTTTTTGGAGGCTCGGGTTTTCTCGGAAGCCACACAGCAGATGCTCTGACGGAGGCAAACCATGATGTCACTATCTTTGATCTCAAGAAATCTCCCTATTTGCATAAAAAGCAAAAAATGATTGTTGGAGATATTCTCGATAAAAAGGCTGTTGAAAAGGCCGTAAAAAACTGTGACATTGTCTATAATTTTGCGGGGATGGCTGATATGGAGGAGGCTCATAAGAAACCGCTAGAAACTGTCGAATCTAACATACTCGGGAATACGATCATTTTGGAGGCATGCCGGTCAAATCAAGTAAAAAGATTGTTTTTTGCTAGTACACTTTATGTATACAGCGATAAGGGTTCGTTCTACACAAGCAGTAAACAGGCCTGCGAGTTTATAATCGAAAATTATAATGAGGTTTTTGGCCTGCCATATACTGTTTTAAGATACGGCTCGCTTTACGGTTCAAGGGCAACCGAAAACAATTACATATACAAAATTCTCAAACAGGCCCTTACTGAAGGAAAAATCACCAGTTTTGGTGAAGAGGAAGACCTGAGAGAGTACATCCATGTCGAGGATGCGGCACGATGCAGCGTAGAGATTTTATCCAAAGAATTTGAAAATCAGTATGTGATTATCAGTGGATCTCAGCCTATGCGGAGAATTGATATGCTGATGATGATCAATGAAATCCTTGGAAATAAGATTAAAATTGACTTCTCTCCGGCCGATCCAAATCTTCACTATAAGATAACTCCATACCACTTCAGTCCCAAGGTGGCAAAAAAATACACGAGTCATTATTACCTTGATTTCGGTGAAGGCTTGCTTCAATGTCTTAAGAACATCAATGAAAAAGCCCATCAAAAATCCAAAGATCAAAATTAGGAACACATGAATCAAAAATTAAACGAAATCATAAATAATCATGAATTATCATTTGGAAGCTGGATAACCTTGGGACACCCTTCTATCCCGGAGATTATGGCCCAAGCAGGATTTAAATGGTTCGTCATTGACATGGAACACAGTGCCATAGATATGCAAAGAACCCAAGATTTGATTCAAATCATTGATTTAAAGGAAATAACACCTCTGGTAAGGTTAACAGCCAATGATCCTGCTTTAATTAAGCGTGTTATGGATGCAGGCGCGTACGGAGTGATTGTACCGATGGTCAAAACAAAAGAAGAGGCATTAAAGGCGGTTAA
>CAZLLG010000285.1:0-4999 GCA_964560275.1 uncultured Eubacteriales bacterium
ATGCAAGGTTTATATGGTCAGGATCAGTTTTGATCAAAAGCCGTTCCGGAAGCTTATGATGGAGACATGGGGCGCCAATTGTGTTTCCAGCCCTAGCTCAGAGACAAAGGCCGGACGGGATATCCTAGAAAAAATGCCCGACACTTCCGGAAGCCTCGGCATCGCGATCAGCGAAGCGGTTGAAGCTGCCGTGACTGAGGAAACAGGTAAAACTCGTTATTCCCTTGGAAGCGTACTGAATCATGTCTTGCTCCACCAGACCATAATCGGTCTCGAGGCCAAAAAACAGCTTGATTCTATCGGTGAAAGCAGGCCGGATATCGTAATTGGCTGCGCCGGGGGCGGAAGCAATTTTGCTGGATTGGCTTTTCCCTATGTGCAGGATAAGATCAATGGTGCAGATATCGAGATTATCCCTGTTGAACCAGAAGCCTGCCCGACGATGACCAAGGCAGATTTCGCCTATGACCATGGAGATACAGCAAGGATGACTCCACTCCTGCCCATGCATTCACTTGGCCACACTTTTGTCCCTCCACCGATTCATGCCGGAGGCCTCCGTTATCATGGAATGGCTCCTTTAGTCAGTCAGGCCATTAATGAAGGTTTGCTCACCCCGAGAGCTTACCACCAGATCAAATGCTATGAATCTGCTGTGCTCTGGGCTTCAACCGAGGGATTCATCACTGCCCCTGAAACGAGTCATGCCTTGGCCTGCGCCATCGATGAAGCAATAAAAGCCAGAGAGGAAGGCAAGGAAAAGGTGATTCTCTTCAACTACAGCGGACATGGCCTGATGGATCTAACGGGTTATGAAAGTTTCTTCGCTGGAAAACTGACGGACTTTTCTCTTGGAGAAAAAGAACTTTCCCAGTACAAAGAAGTCTTGAAAGACCTTCCCAAACCCGACAAAAAAAAGTCCGGGAAATGGTAACAAAAGAGAATAAAAGCAGAGATCAACTGCAGCAGTACTGCCGATCGCTCGGTCATCGAGTTCCTTTTAAGTACTGCAGCAGTTTAAATACAAATCTTCCTTGCAGATCCATCCTAGATTGTTGGAACGAGGTGTTTGCCGTCGAAGATTATATCCAGAATTCTTATTCGAAAGAGGAGATCGCGTTTATTCTCCAACCCGCCAAGCCCAAGATTCTCCAGATCTATGATTCGATGATAAAGGCCATCGAGTCCAAAGAAAAAAAGTAAACGTTCCGGTGAAAATAAAAAATCGAATAGATTGTTTATCTGCCTGAGAAGAAGTTTATGTCTTTTGTCTTATCTCTTTGCCCTGTTGATATCCTATCTCGAATGCGCGCAAATTTAAAGCGGTGTTTCTTTTCTTGCTGACAATGCCGAGAACGGCTTTCAGGTCATCGTATTCAAATTGGACCAGCCCTGTCCCCAGAGAAAATCCAATTAAAACAACATTTGTCGATAATATCGATCCAATTTTATTAGCTGCCTGACTTGCATCGATGGATAAAACAGCGATTTTCTTTTTCTTTAGATAATCCAAGACATCGCTGTCGAATTTTTCTAAGGAAGGGAGGTTCACAAAACAGACACCTCCCTCTTTTAGAAATTTTATGGCTTTGTATGTCTCAACAATATCGAGGGAGTAGAGGATATCGGCAGAGCCTGTCCTGATCAAAGGACTCTGGAAATCTCCGAGCTTGAGATGAGTGAACACCGAGCCACCGCGCTGACTCATGCCGTGTGTTTCTGATCCCATAATTCTTAAACCCAACCTTAATCCCAGATGGGAAAATATTTTGGATGAAAAAAGTATTCCCTGTCCCCCAATCCCGGCCCAAACGATCTGAATTTTCATTTCTGTCTCTATTCTAAATTTTAACGGGAACAATCGCGCCTTTCGGACAGGCGTTTATACACACGCCGCAGTCCACACAGTACTGTCTGTCTATCTCAACAAGTTTTTTTTCCTTAACCACGACAAGCGCAGGGCATTCAAAGAAGTCAACGCAGTAGTTGCAGCCGTTGCAGTCCTCGGTGATTTCCACGGGCACGGGTTTTTCCATGTGCGTGTCCGGACATCGGAGGAGGCAGGAGTGTCGAGCAATGATAACGGCGATTCCCCCGTCCTTTCTCTGTGTGTACTTCCTGGCTTCCTTTAAAAGCTTTACAAAGTCTAAAACTTGATAAGGATCGATGGTTCTGAGCCATCCAATTCCACAGCCTAGAATAAGCTCTTCTAGAGGGATTTTTCCACCATCGCTGCCATCGGCCGTTATGCCTATACCGGGAGTTGGCTGCATCCCGGTCATGGCTGTAATTTCGTTGTCTAAGATGACAAGGATAAATTTTGCATTATTGTATACCGCGTTCAACAAGGATGAAGTTCCGGAATGATAGAAAGTCGAATCTCCCATGGTGGCCACGATGGGGATATCTTTTCCATCTTGATGATAGGCCTGATAAAACCCACTGGCCATAGTAATCCCGGCCCCCATATCGAGAACAGTATCCACAGCATTGAGGTTTAATCCGAGGGTGTAGCATCCTATATCACTGGGATAAATCGCTTTAGGAAGTGCCTTTTTTATGGCGTAAAAAGCTGCCCTTTCAGGACAACCCGCACATAGTGTCGGTTTTCTTAAAGGTAGGTCGAGGTTATCGATCAGTTTGGAAAGCCGGTCATCTCCAATCTTTTGTAAATGTTTTAAGCCAATCTGTTTGAGTACATCGGTTAGAATCTGATAGATCACTTCAGGAGTCAGTTCACCCTGCAGCGGGATGTGACCGGATAGCCGTCCGAATATCCGGCTCTTATCGAAAATTTGAGATTCGATTACAGCATCGGTCTCCTCGATTAGGAGCACATGTTTATGCTTTTTTATAAAATTGATCACGGTTTGCTGAGGAAGTGGATAAGGAGTGCCTACCTTCAAGACATTGATGGTTCCAAGCAGATTGAATTCATCCAATAAATCCATAATGGCGACATAGCTGGCACTGCAGGTGATAATTCCCAGCCTGGCATCAGGATGAGAATTTTTTTCATAATTCCAATTGGACTCTTTCTCGAATCTGTCTTGAATTCTTTTTAGCTTATTATTCAACTCGGTATGTAGGACGAGTCTGAAACGCGGGGTTGCCGCCCAGCGGGCCGGATTTTTTTTGAAGTCTGCGGATCGGTTTACATTCTCCAGAGGAGAAAAATCGACATCCTGCAGGGCATGAGAGACTCGGATTGTTGGCCGAACGAGCACAGGGATCTCGAAAGCTTCCGACAGCTCAAAAGCCTCTTTGACCATGTCCTTAGCTTCCTGAGGCGTGGATGGATCGTAGACCGGGACTTTGGCAAACATGGCCTGAAACCTGGAATCTTGTTCGGTTTGGGAACTGTTGGGGCCCGGATCATCACAACTGATGATGACCATTCCACCAATCACCCCTGTATAGGCCGAGCTCATCAAAGAATCGGCTGCCACGTTGAGTCCCACTTGTTTCATGGCCACCGCTGCTCTCTTGCCGGTTAAACTGGCGGCCAAGGCGTTGTCAAAGGCGACTTTTTCATTTGCCGACCATTCGACATAAGTGTTTAGTTTCAGTTTTTTTTTAAATCCCACCACGGCAGGAAGAATCTCAGAGCTTGGAGTTCCGGGATACGAAGTGACCACTTGACATCCGGCTTCGACGATTCCCCTTGCTACGGCCACATTTCCCAGGACGACGTTCTTTTGTGTCATTTGGCCTGGTTATAAAGCCGCCGAAAGGCGTCAATGAACTGCTGGTTTTGTTCCGCAGTCCCAATAGTCACCCTTAAAAGGGTCGTATTGCCATACATGGTTAAAGGCCGGATGATGACTCCCTCTTTCTGAAGCTCCCCTGCGATTTTATTCGCGTCAGCCTTGACATCGATGGTCACAAAATTGGTTTCAGAAGGGATGTAAAATACCGACATTTCCTCGAATTTTTCATACAAAAACGATTTTCCGGCTGCATTGACGTCTTTGGATTTCTGAATATGGCCGACATCTCCAAGGGCTGCAATGGCCCCCTGCTGGGCCAATCTGTTCACGGAAAAAGGAGGACTGACCTGTCTGATGGCCTGTGTGAATGCTGTGTGTGCGGCGCTATATCCAATACGAAGCCCGGCCAGACCGAATAATTTGGAGAAAGTCCGCAGAACGATCACATTTTTGCCTTCTCTGACATACTGGAGGGTGTCAGGATTGTCCCCACTGTTGACGTATTCGTAATAAGCCTCATCAAAAATCACGATGATGTCATCGGGAATCCTTGCCATAAAAGACTCTATGTCTTGTCGACCCTTCATCGATCCAATGGGATTCATGGGATTATCCAAATACACTATTTTCGTATCCATAGAAACAGCTTTCAGGATGGAATCGAGATCGTGCTGATAGTCTTTTAGGGGGATTTGTTTCAGGTTCGCATTCATGATTTGAGCGGTTATTTTACCCATGATGAAGGAGGATTCACTCATGATGAAAGTGTCTCCAACATCTAAAAAAGCCACACCGATGAGATATATCAATTCTGTCGTTCCGTTTCCGACACAGATGCAGTTTTTGGGAATTCCCATCAAATCGGATAGCTTTTCTCTCAATTCATAGCAGCTAGTATCAGGATAGAGATGCCCTTCACTCAAAGATTTGTTTATGGCTTCAATTGCCTTAGGCGAAGGGCCGAGTGGATTTTCGTTTGAGGCCAGCTTGCAGATATCGCCTTCTAGACAAAGCTTCCTCTGAAGAATTTCAATAGGGAGTCCAGGCTCATAATTTTCAATGGTAAAGACACAGTCTTTGACGAGTTTCTTCATAAAGACAATCAATCCAAAGAAGCGAAGATTTTAGTAAAATATCGCAATAAACAGTTTGCCAGAATTGGATTTAAATTGCGAGAAGAATTTGTCATTTTGACTTCAAATTATTCCTATGGTATTTTGTCAACCAGCTATCCAATTCTTTGAATTTTTTCTTCCTGATAATAAATATTCTGAACAGATGAAGCTAAA
>CAZLLG010000286.1:0-4996 GCA_964560275.1 uncultured Eubacteriales bacterium
ATCTGTTCTCTCCCCGGAACAACTCAAGCGGCTCGAAGACAAATCCTCTAGAGGCCGCATGCCCTTTAATAGGCGTTCTACAGAAGAAGAGCTCACTTATCTTTCCAAAGAACTCGGTTTATCGGAAGAGCAAACTTCGAAGTTGAAAAAGATTCTTGAAGAATCCAGAATGATACACCCCGATAAAATGAAGACAGGAACACCAAAAGAGAAAAGCTCGAATTTTCGCACTCATAGAGAAAAAAGAGAAGAAGATATAATAAAAATATTAACCGAGACACAAAAGAAAAAGTACGACGAACTGATGAAAGATCGACGAAAAAGACAGCCGGGTAACTTCCGCAATTTTCCTAATTAAACTGTTTTGGAATACATTTCTTTTTTCTGTTGTCCAATCTTTGTAAAACCAATGAATCTCATGTTCACGTCTCCTTACTAGTTTCCGTTGGCCGGGGCAATCCTCCTCCACCCCGGCCTTTCTTTTTAATTAAATTTGTCCTCTTTGGAATAAATCAAGCATATTGACTGTCTAACCGATGTTATGAAGGAACACATTCAGAAAGGAGCAGAAAAATGAAAAAGAAAGTCGTATTTGGGTCAATTCTCATTTTGGCAGCAACTAGTGTTGTTTTGGGATTTGCACTTTTTCGCAACGATAAAAGCAACATTTCCCTTTTTAAGACCGATGTCATCGAACGAGGCAATGTTGAAAACGAGGTTATCACGACAGGAACACTCAATCCTGTTATGCAGGTCGATGTCGGCAGCCAGGTTTCCGGAATCATTAAAGAAATTTATGTAGATTTTAATTCTCTAGTCACAAAAGATCAGGTTCTCGCAATATTGGACCAATCCGCTTTTTTAACAAAACTGAACCAGAATAAGGCCAACTTTTTAAGTGCGGAAGCATCTCTGGAAAAAGCCCAGACCACTCTCGAAAATCTAGAGAAAAAACACGAGCGGTATGCTGAACTGTTTAAGAAAGATCTCGTGTCTTACGAAGAAATGGAAACCATAGAAACTCAGTTCTTCAATGCTAAGGCCGACCTCAAATCCACAGAAGCCAAGCTTTCCCAGGCCCAATCTCAGCTTGATGCAAGTCAGGTCGATTTAACATACACGATTATAAAATCCCCTGTGGATGGTGTGGTTATCGACCGAAAAGTTAATGTAGGTCAGACCGTTGCAGCCAGCATGCAGGCTCCCGTGCTCTTTCGTATCGCTCAGGACCTGAGCCAGATGCAGGTAGAATGCAGCATCGACGAGGCCGATATCGGGATCGTTAGGGAAGGTCAGGATGTCCGGTTCTCTGTAGATGCCTATCCCGATGAAAACTTCGTTGGACAAGTCCATCAGGTTAGATATTCACCTGTCATCACTCAGAATGTCGTCACATACACAACACTTGTTGCTATAGAAAATCCAAATCTTAAACTCCTGCCAGGAATGACAGCGACTGTGTCCATTATAGTCGCTCAGGCCGAGGACGTTCTGCTCATTCCAAATGCAGCCCTTCGGTACTCTCCCCAGTTTGATGAAAAGGATTTGGCGCAGATTAAGGAAGATCGAAGGAAAGAAAGCTCTGAATCGGGTAGTCTTCCCTCTAAAAAGAGGAATAGTGAAGGTCCAAACCAGAGCAGAGAGGAAAGTTTACGTATCTGGGTTTTAGATGAAAACAACAATTTGAAACCAGTCCCAGTTAAAACCGGTGTTACAGATAACTCCTATTCCGAACTGCTTGAGGGAATATTAGAAGAAGGGCAGCTCATCATCACAGGAGAAGAAGTCTCAAATGTTAAAACATCAAACTCAAATTCCAGCAGCTCCATGAATCAAATGATGAGGATGATGCGCTAGAAAGAAAGACAATGAACATCACAAAAACTGCACATGTATCTCTGCATGCCCTGTCCCGGAATAAAATGCGGTCCTTTCTGACTGCCCTGGGAATCATCATTGGTGTCGGTGCAGTGATCGCCATGGTCAGCATCGGTCAGGGAGCAAAAGAGCAGGTGGAAAAAACATTTAACTCGCTCGGGACAAATGTTCTCACCGTCCGTCCGGGAAGCTCGTCTTTTCGAGGTGTTTCCGGAGGATCAGGAACAACCAACTCCCTGACAAACGCAGATGCCCAAGCTATCGCCGATGAATGTGAGTCTGTTCTGGCTGTCTCTCCGAGTGTATCCACCCGCACACAGGTTATCTATGGAAACAAAAACTGGAACACCTCCATTCAAGGAGCCAGCGAAGACTACCCTCTTATTAAAAATTGGAATACTGTGGTTGGCATATTCTTTGACGAATCCATGGTCAAATCCGGGCAAAAAGTCTGCGTCCTGGGGCAGGATGTCAGTAAGAACCTTTTTGAAAACTCAGATCCCATTGGGCAGATAATCCGCATAAAAAACATACCTTTTAAAGTTCTTGGAGTTCTGGAGCAAAAAGGCGAGGCAGGGGGCTGGGGCAGTCAGGACGACATGATTCTCATCCCCTACACAACAGCTCAGCGAAGAATTCTCGGTACGGCTGATACGGTTCAATCCATAGATGTCTCTGCCGTATCTGCAGAAGTCACAGGCCTCGCCCAAACACAGATCGAAGAACTCCTAAGGATAAGGCATAAAATCGCGCCTGGTGCAGAGGATGACTTCAATGTACGGAATATGACAGATATCGCCGAAGGAGCTTTGGAATCCACAAAAGTACTCACACTTCTCCTCGGGGGTGTCGCTTCGGTTTCCCTCCTTGTTGGAGGAATCGGAATTATGAATATCATGCTGGTGTCTGTCACCGAACGGATCCGGGAGATCGGAATCCGGATGTCCGTGGGAGCCAAAGAAAAAGATATTCTTCTTCAATTTATGGCTGAGGCCATTGTGCTGAGTGTTTTTGGAGGCCTTATAGGGATAATTGTCGGAATTTCAGTTTCAAAACTCATCTCACAAATTGCCGGATGGCAAACGATTATATCGGTTGGAGCCATGATATTGGCCTTTGGTTTCTCAGCAGCTGTGGGGATCTTTTTCGGTTTTTACCCGGCCCGCAAAGCTTCAAGGCTCGATCCAATTGTAGCCTTGAAATACGAATAAAAAAGAGGTGGATGAAGAAGAACAGGAAAACTTGACTTTAAATTCTTAAAAGGAAGGAGATATGAATTCTACAAAGCCAGCTCTTTTTTTTATTTTGTTTTTCTTTGGCCTCAATTCGTTGTTGGCCCAGACAGGAATAATCCGTGGAACAGTATCCCTCGAAGATGGGGAGGGGATTCCCGGAGTGGCCATCACTATTGAGGGAACAAAGATCGCTACTTTTACGGACACGAACGGATTCTTCACTTTAACAGGCATAACCCAGGGTGAAGTCATGCTTGTGGCTGAGTTGGATGGCTTTAAAAAGATGAAGCGGACGGTTTTAGTCCAAAGTGCGACAACAATTGTTGTCAATTTCACAGTCGAGATGCTGAAAATATCAGAAGAGGTCGTCGTTGTGGCTGAAAAGCCACTGCTCAGCAATACCGAAGAAATCAGCGAAACTATCCTGACACCATCCCAGATTTCCACTCTTCCCAGTCTAGGGGAAAAGGACATCTTCCGGGCCTTTCAGCTTTTGCCTGGAATCAGCGGAAGCAACGAAACATCATCTGGGCTCTATGTCAGAGGGGGGACTCCTGACCAAAACTTGATACTGTATGACGGTTTTACGATCTATCATGTCGATCACCTCTTCGGCTATTTCAGCGCCTTTAATATGGAAGCAGTAGAAACGGTCCGGCTGAATAAGGGCGGATATTCAGCCAAATACGGAGGACGCCTGTCGAGTATCGTGGAGCTTTTTGGCAAGACAGGGAGCCCCACGGAATTCCATTACGGCACGGGACTCAGCATGATCAGCGTAAACGGTTATGCAGAAATTCCTCTTTTTAAGCAAGGATCGATAGTGATTGCAGCACGCAGGTCGTTTCAGAGCCCCCTCTACAACAACATAGCCGACATGTTCGATAATGAGCAGGGAGGAATGACGGCTAGACAGAGTCCCAGTAGAGGACGATTTGGCTCCATGTATGAATCCGATCCCACTTCCTATTTTTATGATCTGAATGCAAAAGCCGAAATTTTTATCTCGTCCAAGGACACTTTCTCTCTAAGTTTCTACAACGGGAAGGACGACCTGGATAATTCCCGCACTATGACCACACCCTCAATGATGGCTGATAGAGGAATGGTCATGGAAGGAGAGGTGGTTGATGTCACAGAATGGGGAAATATGGGTTTGAGCTTTCAGTGGAATAGGAATTGGAACCAATCATTCCACAGTCAGTTTACAGCGGCCTATTCAAATTACTTCAATAACCGTGACAGAACCAACTCCACAACCATTTCTTTTGACCCTGATTCAGGTATAGAACCACCCCCATGGATGAACACAGACCAGCCCCGAAGTTTTGAACGCGGATCGATCGAGGATAACGATCTCAGCGATCTTACATTTCGTCTGGACAATAGCCTCGAACTTACCGCACATAACCGTTTGGAATTCGGGATTCAAGTGACAGCAAACGACGTCACATACGATTATGAACTGGACGAGTTTCAGGAAGAAAACGAAAACGCAACAGATAGGCCCCAGCCCGGTGGCAGAAGACAACTCGTGGGCATCCTGGACCGGGAAGATGAAGGCACCTTGTATTCTTTTTACCTGCAGGACAGGTGGACTCTATTCGACAGGCTGACTATCACTCCAGGACTAAGAGTCAGCTATTTCGATTTGACAGAAGAATGGTACTATGAACCCAGATTCTCCTTCAATCTAAAGCTTACAGATACTTTCCGGTTCAAGGGGGCTTGGGGAAATTACTATCAATTCACCAAAAAAGTGGTTAGAGAAGATATGCTGCAGGGCAACAGGGAGTTCTGGGTTTTATCGGATAAAGACAACATTCCTGTAGGTTCCGCCACGCATTATATCACCGGTGTGAGTTATGAAACCGAAGAGTTTC
>CAZLLG010000287.1:0-4984 GCA_964560275.1 uncultured Eubacteriales bacterium
TAACAAGAAATAATGAATATCAAGAAATTGGAGCTTCAAGGATTCAAATCTTTTCCTGACAGAACTAAACTTAACTTTCACGAAGGCATCACAGCCATTGTCGGCCCCAACGGCACCGGGAAAAGCAACATCGTCGATGCCCTCATTTGGGTATTGGGCGGGAAAAGAATGAAAGCACTCAGAGGAGAACGGAGCGGAGATGTGATCTTTAACGGCAATGCCAAAGTCGCTCCCATGGGCATGGCCGATGTTACACTCGTCCTTGCAAACGAGGACGAAGAACTCATTTTCAGCCACAGAGTCTTCCGCTCGAAAGAAAGTGAGTACCGGCTGGATGGAAAACAAGTCAGGCTAAAAGACATCCAGGACACTCTTTATAAAAATGCAATTGGCGATTCACAGTATTTTGTGATCGAACAGGGCAGTATTGGGATTTTCCTCTCCTCCAAGCCCAATGAAAAAAGAACTCTTCTCGAGGAGGCCGCAGGTACGGCCTTTTATAAAGATAAAAAACGTCAGGCAGAGCTCAAACTGGAAAACACCGAAAGGAATTTAATTCGTCTGGAAGATATCATTGCGGAAGTATCCAAGGCAAAAAATTCCTTAAAACGGCAGGCCAATTCAGCAATTCGGTATAGAGAGTTGAGAGAGAAAATCCGGGAGCTCACGCTTCTTCATTATAGAGGAAAAATCAACATAGCAGAAAAATCTCAGCACGATTCCATAACCACCTACCAGAATACCTCTAATCTGGAAAAGGAAACTCAACGAAAATTGAAGAACATGGAAAAGGCTCTGGCAGATAAAAGAAAAGAGTTGTGGGAACTCGAAAGAGCAAACAAGAAAGACCAGGAAAATGTCTATCTTTTAAAAAATCGCCAGTCTCAATTGGAGACTGAAAGAGAGAGAGAAACAAAAAGAATCGATCTTTTCGAAGAAAAAAAGAATCGGGACAAAGAACTCCAGGAAGAGCTCAAGCAGGAAGACTTATTCATAGAAAAAGAAAAAGAAGACACCCAAAAAAACATCCAAATATTGAGCAGTTCCTTGGATCAAAAAATTGAGGGCATGAAATCCCTTGATAAGGCCAGCCGGATGGTTCAGGATGAAATCGGAACTCGTCAAAAACACATCGAAAAGTTAAGGGCTAATTCCTTGGAGAATCTCGCTCAGCTTACAGAATCCAGAAATTCCAAAGCCAAATTTGAAAAAGAGCTAGAACTCTTTATGCGTCAAGAGGAAAAACTCAAATCCAATCTTGAAGCGGAACAGATACAGCTTAAGCAGACGGAAAAGGCATTGACGTTTATCGATGACGAGATAGAACTCGGAAACAAAAACCTCAAAGAAAAACAAGAAAGTCTTAAGGATAACCAAATAGCAGCTGAGAAACTGGCTGATTCGCTTGAAAAACTTAAAACTCAGCATTCGAAATTTGAGATACAGAAAGACAAAGCCCATCACCACATTCATGCCCTGGAGCAGCTCCTTAACAAAGAACAAGATACAGGCTCTTCAGCCGAGATTTCTTCATCCCTAGGTCTGTTGGCGGATTTGATAGAAAGCGATACACAGTACACTCCAGCTGTTGATGTCTTCTGGAGAGAAGAAGCAAAAGCACATGTCATCCAAGCTTTTGATTTACTAAAAGTTTTGGAGGGGAAAAATCTTGAAGGGAATTTCTTAATCATGGGCACTCCGAACAAGGAAGAACTCCTTTCAGAAGTATTCCAAGACCGCCGAGTTCTTGGGAGATTAAAAACTAAAATAAAATCTCATCCAAAAATAAAAGACCACCTTCCTTCTTTGAAGGACGCTGCCATTGTCAAAGACATGAAAGATGCAGTAGAACTCTGGCTTCTTCACCCAAATGTTAGCTACATTACCATGAACGGGGATGTTCTTTACTCTTCGGGTCTTCTCAATATGGGAGAAAAAAAAGAAGGCATTCTCGCTCTTAAACAAGAAATAAAAAATCTCGCCACCACCATAGAGGCGCTTAGCAAAAAAATCATCCCTCTTGCTTTAGAGATCGAGGAAAAGTTAAGAGACAAACAACATTTGGCCCTTCAGAAAGAGGAATCAGAAGAGATACTGCTGAATCTTGAAAAACAAATCGCTGCCAAAGAAAAAGAGAAAAGCTTTTTTCTTTTGGATAAGGAAAAAACTGAGACCAACCTCATCCTCATCAAAAAAGAGATTGGACTGTTATCCCAAGACAGAAATTCTATTAGTGAAAAGTTTTCCACCTTATCCAACAGTGTGGATAGTATTGAAAACCAGGACAACGCCCTTAAACAGAAAATCGCAGAAGAAGAGCAAGCAATAAATCGACTCCAAGAAAAAGCAGCGGAAGAAAAAAATGATTTTTTTGAGCTCAAGTCCCAAACCGACATACTTAAAGAAAAGATAAACATCCATAAAGACCGGATACAAACGATCGTTGAGAGGACAAAAAGTATCTCGTCCAAAACGCGCACTTTAGACCTAGAGATGCTGAATTCTGTACAGCAATCAGTTGGACTCCAAGACACCCTCACCCGAATTTCAAGCGACATATCAAAATTTGGGAGTCAGATTAAACAGAAAGAGAAAGAGCTGGTTTTTAGTGAAACCAAACTAAAAGAGATTCAGAACGACCAAGTGAAATTGGAGAATTTGCTGGCCAAACAAAAGATAGAGCATGAAAGCACAAAAGATACACGAGTTCAGTCTGAGATAAAAAAGGCGGAGATCGAACGGGACATTGTTAATCTGGAGGAATCCTGCTGGCAGGAACTCCGGAAAACCCTCCAAGAAGTCAAAGAAGAGGTTTCAGGAGATATTATTCCAGATGAAAATATCGAGGATGAACTCGAATCAAATAAGGAGCGGCTTCTAAGAATTGGCAATGTCAATCTCATGGCAGAAGAAGAATATACGATTCAGCAGCAGCGTTATGACTTTCTTTTGCAGGAACAGAAAGATTTAAGAGAATCCATCGATTCCACAAAAGAAGCAATATTTAAGATCGATAAAGAAAGCAAAAGCCAATTTGCTACAGCACTGGAAGCAGTAAACGACAACTTTAAAGAAGTTTTTTCTCTTTTATTTGAGGGCGGCAGCGCAGAAGTAAAGCTCACCGATCCCAACAATCCGCTGGAAAGCGGAGTGGACATCATCGCTCAACCACCGGGGAAGAGGCTGCAGAACCTCGGACTTCTTTCAGGAGGGGAAAAGACGCTGACAAGCCTGGCCTTCTTTTTTGCTCTTTTCCGTTACAAACCCACTCCATTCTGCATTCTTGATGAAGTGGATGCTGCCCTGGATGAGGCCAACCTGGGCCGTTTTCTCAATCTCATGAATAAGATCAAGATCCAGACACAATTCATCATAATCACTCATAACTCAAAAACCATGGAAGTTGCCGATTACATCTATGGAACCACGATGGCCGAACCCAGTATCACGTCCATTTTCTCGGTCAGAATGGAAAAAAATAAAGCGGGATAGGTAGTGAAAGTTCAACTTTTCGTCCCTCCGGGGGGGTACTTTGCCGAACGCTGGTCTAAGGGATCCTCCATGCCTCCTCTGGGGCTGCTGTATATTGCCGCTGTATTGGAAGAACACGGTTTTGAAGTCCGTGTTGTGCCGACGGATATACTGGAGTGGAAATGGTCCCGGATCAGAGATGAGATCAGGACATATCGTGCCGATGTCATCGGAGTCACAGCTACAACAGAAAATCGATTTCAAAGCTTCCGGCTTATAAAAGAGGCAAAAAAAGCCAATCCCGATGCTCTGACAGTTCTCGGTGGCCCCCATGCGTCCATGGCGGGCGAAGACTGTCTCGAACACATTCCAGAACTGGATCTCGTAGTTAAGGGCGAAGGCGAAATGACCATGCTCGAACTCTGCCAAAAACTAGAGGAGGATAGGGAGCTTCCGAATTTGATTTCGATTGCAGGTCTCGTTATCAGGAACAAAGGAAAGATCCAATCCTCTCCTTTGCGTATGCCCATCCAGGACCTCGACAGCCTACCCTACCCGGCGTTTCATCTAGTCCCTTTTGATAAATACAATTTTGTTTTTGAGGTGCCGGGACAGGGAAAACATCCGGCGGTCAATATAATGACGAGCCGCGGCTGTCCGTTCAACTGCAGTTTTTGCGCCACCCCCATCAACTGGGGAAGAGCCGTGCGGATGAGGAGCCCTCAAAATGTTTTCGATGAAATTGAGTTTCTCAAAAACAAAAACAATATCAAGGTCATTTTCTTCTTTGATGACACCTTCAACGCCAGCCCTAAACGAGTCGAAGACATCTGTGATCTTATAATCGAACGCAATCTGAATATCTATTGGACGTGTGATGTCCGTATGGATATCCTCGAAAAGCCCTTACTGACCAAGATGAAGGAGGCCGGCCTTTTTCATCTGTCTTTTGGTTTGGAAGCCGGTTCGGAGAGGATCAGAAACGAAATCGTCAATAAAAAAGTGGATTTAAAAGATTTCCAACATATGGTCGAGTGGTGCCAGGAACTGGATATCATCCCCAATGCATTTTTCATCTTCAGCCATCCCACCGAAACATGGGAAGAAGCTCAGGAGACAATCCGAATTATTGAGATGTACAAGGAAAGGATCGAAGGAAGTGTTGCCATCCTTCATATCTATCCGGGGACACCGCTGGAAAAAATGGCGAAAGAGCAAGGTATTCTACCAAAGGATTTTTCCTGGACTACAAAACATCACTCTCAAATAATCACTCTTCCCACAGCTCAGGGGGATGTCCCTCTCTATGTAGATAAACTGACTTGGGCTCAGATCAGCGAACTTGTTTTTCGTTGGTCTTTCAGCAGCAGCAAATCCTCAGTTATAAAAAAAATCCCTCAGATCTTTAAAAACATCCATTCTTTCGGCGACATAAAAAAATATGCCATAATGGCATTTGTCTACCTCCGCTTAAAATTTATGGCCTGGCTTTAAAAAATGGGGACAGAAAACG
>CAZLLG010000288.1:0-4940 GCA_964560275.1 uncultured Eubacteriales bacterium
CGTTTGGTTTTTAGAGTGGGGCAATTTTTCTGTGCTTCTTTTATATATTTTGAAGATCTGCCAGATAAGCACTTAATTTGGATGGAGGAACCTATCAAAAATCAGGTTGAATTTGTGGATGTCAAGGAAAATTCTCTTGTAGTGGATGTCACTACGGAAAAGCGGGGATATTTAGTGCTGTCTGACACTTATTATCCTGGATGGAGAGCACGTGATAATGGGAAAATTATAAAAATTTATCGGGCTAACAGAGTAATGAGGGCTGTTGTTTTGGATAAAGGGACTCATAGAGTCGAATTTGTTTTTTCTCCTCTTTCTTTTAAAATCGGTTGGATCCTTTCTCTTGGTGCTGGACTCTTTTGCCTTTTTTTCCTGATCTATCCTCTCCGAAATTGGGAAAAGAACGGATTTCTGAATTAAAGTGTTTTTTCCAGACAATCAGGACTATTACGACAGTATTATCAGATAAACTACTTGAGAAGAACTGCCTATTCCTGGATTTTTTAGATCTTGCCTCTCATTGGATTCGGATAATAAATTCAAAATGATTTAATCGAGAATAAGTTGGATTAAATAAAGTTCCAACTTGACATCTCTCTTTTTTTTTTTTAAAATTTTTTTGGTTTGGAAAACCATTCCATTATAGTTGAATTTGATTCAACTACGTTTTTTCTTTAGGAGGAGCAGAGATGCCGCCAAGGTTGAGTCTTGCTAATAGTTCTACATTTTTTCATATTCTGAACACCTCGCGTATATGGAAAATAAATCCGTTCGAACAGATGCAGACTGTCCGGATTTCATCTACCGACACAAGGTCTCTCCCTCATCGATTCGGCTTTCTCATATTCTTTTACATCGTCTACAAAAGGTTTAAAGTCGAACCACCTCCCTATTCATAACTCCGTTCGTTCCTTAGAAAAACGCAGAAAGATTGAAATCACCTGTAAGGAACATTTTTTTAGTTTAGTCGCAGCAGAATAGAAAAAATTGGATAGGCTTCAAAATCGTTTAGAAAGCCAACGGCGGTAGCCTGCCTGCAGACGATTTCTCTTTAAAAATCTACTATTGCCTTGATATGAAATAGACAGAATGTCTATGAGCAAAAGCACAAGTATAAGACATCTCTTTAAAAATGCACTGTTTAGTTCCGGAGGTTGGGGCATCAATGTTTTCATTGTCGTGCTGACTACGCCTTTTTTTGTTAAGAAATTGACTCTGGAAGGCTATGGAATATATGCTTTAATCCTTGGCTTTATGGGATATTATGAATTATTGGATCTGGGACTTTCAACCGGCGTCACAAAATACGTCGCCCAGTTTCATTCGGAAAAAAATAAACCGGCCCTTCACAAAACCATAAATGGAGCACTGGCTGTCCAAGCAACACTTGGGATTATCGGATCACTGCTTCTTGTAATATTTGCAGACAAAATCATACACCTGTTAAAGATATCGGTAGAATTCTACGGCCCGGCAAAATACGGACTGTATATCTGTTCTTTTGGCTTTCTCTGTCAGATGTTTGTGACTACCTTATCCTCAGTACTCCGAGGATTGCAAAGATATGATCTTACGGCCAAAATTGCGACCGGGACAAATTCCATCTTTCATCTAATAGGTGTTTTTTTGCTTTTTTGGGGGTACGGCCTTCTGGGATTGGTCATGTGGAAAGTCTCCATGGTCTTTGTTTCGTTGTTGATTCTGATGGTGGTCACCCGCCGGGAAGTTGGAGAATTGGGATTTGGATATGGTATCTCCTCCCGATATTATAAACTGTTGTTTAACTTCAGCGGGTATCTGTTCATCAGTAAAATATCGGATTTGTTTACAAAATACATCCTCCGTTTCGTCATCGGCTTTTATCTTGGGCCATCCGCAGTAACATTCTATATAGTACCGAGAAAAATCATAGAAGCCGTCGGCGGTTTCCTCAATAATGCATCGGATGTTCTCTTACCCTATACAAGCGAACTTCAAACCAGAAATCAGATGCAGCAGATAAAGTCTGTGTATAAGAATGCATCCAAAATCCTGGCATCCATATCCATCCCGATATTTCTCACTATTATTGTTTTTTCCAAACACATTCTCTTCATTTGGATGGGCAAAAATTTCGCTGCAGATAATTGGATCATTCTTAGCATCATCGGCGCTACCGCCCTTCTAGGCTATTTATCAACTGTGCCCTACTACATGGCCATAGGATTGGGCTATACAAAGGTCAAATGTTATTTTTCCCTTGTCGAAATAGTTCTGTTTATGGCCTTGCTTCCTTTGTTCACAACAAAGTGGGGAATTTTGGGAGCTGTGATTTCAGTCTTCTTTGCCTACAACCTCCCAGATCTCACTTTTGTTGCTTACACCACCGTGAAGATCATCCACATTTCACTGAAAAAATACATTGTGGATGTTCTGGGGATTCACGCACTTCCCATGCTCCTTTCCATAGTTCTGGTTCCCTTCATCTCAAATCAATTGACTACATACTGGATTATTCTGGTTTCGGGCCTATCATTTTTGCTGTATATGGCATCCATAGCGATTGTTCAGAAAACGATGTTAGTCAAGTTTAAAACGCTTATACAGACATAAATAATATTTGAAATTCATGATTTTAAATCCATCCAATCAGATTCGGTTCGAATTCAACACTAAAGGCCTGATACAGGCAGGGATAGTGCTGGCTGCGGGATTGACTGCTGGTTTTCTGCTTCGGACTCCGATGCTTTTTGCGGGAGTTCTGATTTTAGCTGCCTCTGTTTATCTTGCTCTCAACCACCCCATCCTCACAGTTATTCTTACTGTATTCCTCAGTTTATATGCCAACAGCCTGAAGAATGTTTTTCCTTTTCTTGAGCCCTTTATCGAACTGCCTTTATTTAACATACGCTTGTGGGATCCTATGATATTCGGGATGATATTCGTTTTGGCATGGAAGATTCTGTCTGGAGATCCTAGAGTGAAAACAGCTCTCTTGAAATCTATTCCTCTCTTTAGCATCCTCTTTCTTATTCTATTTCTTCAGGTTTTGCGATCGATCGGAAATTTTGGATTCTATACTCTTGGTGAATTCAGAACCTATTACGGGCCGCTTCTTTTAGTCCCCTATCTTTGTGCCTTCATGACCGCTCCAGAGAAACGTCTGCGTATGTTGAAGGTTCTTCTTTGGATGGCTTTCCTTCTGATTCCTGTATCCATAATCAACGCTCTGTTTTCGCCAGATGTAGAATTTGGAATCCGCTGGGTGCGTGCTTTTGGTGCCATCGCGCTTCTCAATGGACTTATCGCTTTTTACATCTTCACGAAACGGAACATTGTCAACATCCGAATCTATTGGTATATTCCGATTTTTGCACTGAGTGGATTCATTCTTGTAATCACCTCACACCGCTCGGTATGGTTGGCATCGGTAGCCGCATTTGCAGCTTTATTTTTCACGCGCCATATCAGAAAAAAAAATTTGGTGACATTCTTTCTGCTTATTCTTCTGGTTGGTTCGGCCGCTTTCTTCGCATTTGATAAAGCCGGTCACCAGCCGCAGACTTTTATTTCCTCGCGACTCAAAGCTTTCACGAACCCCGTCAATGATCCAACGTCCAACTGGCGCCTCTTACTTTGGGAAGAAGCTATTCAGGATATTAGACAGAATCCTTTTTTTGGATTAGGACTTGGCACACATTTTAATATTGTGATTGGAACGAACCGTGAGATTGTAATCACTTCTCCACATAATCTTTACATTACTATTCCATTTCAAATTGGGATCCCGGGATTTTTGGCTTACCTGGGTTTTGTCGGGATGCTGTTTTTCCGTTTTAAATCAAACAGATATAAAACTTTTCTTATACCTTTGGATCGAGCACTTCTCACTATGGGTTTTGTCATACTGGTCTCCATGCATGTTTTCTACATCACCTTCACTTCAGAGATCGGCTTTTTGAATTGGGCCTATCTGGGACTCGCCGTTTCGGTGCTTGTTAACAGAGATCTAAATAAGGAAGAAAGAGCCACATGAAACACATTCTCCCCAAAATTTCCATCATAACACCATCCTTTAATCAAGGTGTTTTTATCGAAGATGCCATACGAAGCGTTCTAGAACAGGCCTATCCCAATTTCGAGCATATCATCATCGACAACTGCTCAGCAGATGGAACACTCGAGATTTTAAAAAAATATGATCATCTAATCTGGACTTCGGAGCCTGATGAAGGACAGTCCGATGCCTTGAACAAGGGTTTTGATCTAGCAAGCGGAGATATCATCGGCTGGCTGAATACCGATGAATTTTATATGCCCGGAACCTTTGTCCATCTTTCTTCCCATGTTATTGTCAATAAAAAGAATGATATTTTTTATGGAGATGTTGTATTTACCGGTCAGGATGGAGATTTCTGGAGACTCAAGGCTGGGCATTCCTTTCATCTAAAAACACTTCTCTATAACGATTATGGTTGCTACATCCCGACAGTATCCACTTTTTTTCGGAAACAATTGATTTCCGATGGATTTTTTATTAACCGCGGTTACAATATATGCATGGATTTGGAATATTTTCTCCGCCTAGCCATGGCGAAAAAAAAATTCATCTATATCCCTCGCCCCCTGGGGGTCTTCCGCTGGCATCAAATGAATAAAAGCCTCGATGATGCCCAAAGTGTCTTAGAAGGAATGAACATTCGAAAATACTACTCAAAAATAAAAAATTCCTGGGTGATCTGGTTTTTGACAAAAGTGTATCGAATATTGCACAGTTGGAAAAAAATTCATGAACTGCGCTATTACTTCGAGTTAAAATGCCGCCGTTTTATCGGATGGGACTTTCGCTGGTTTCAAAATGAGAGGCTAAAACGACACTGTCTGGAGCTGGAAAAGATCTATGATACACCCTCAAAATTAATCAAGAAGATCGGCAGAAATAATTTGTGTATTAAGTAGAT
>CAZLLG010000289.1:0-4929 GCA_964560275.1 uncultured Eubacteriales bacterium
TGTTATCCGGAAAACTCTCCTCAAAAAGAGATTCGACTTCTTCTTTATTTTTCCAGGGATCTCGGATTTTAAGAAAACGATGAGTAAATACAAAAGATTTTGGCACAAGAAGGGGATCTCCCTCATTGAAAACCTTTTAAGCATGGCACTATTTCTTTTTATCATAGTGGGAGTGCTCGAAGTGTTTTCCCTGAGTAGAGATCATTTTAAAAAAATCATGTCCAGTCAAGAAACCAACACAGCGGCGTATGCTGCTTTAGACAAAATCAAGACAGATCTCCAGCGATGTGGCATGGGATTCTCTGAGCTCAGTATTCCAGGTTTAGTCAGATCACTCAAAGCAGAAAACAACATTCTGACTTTGAGAAGTGTCGAAAGACATCTATTTCTTAAAAATTCCCTCTTTGCAGGACAGACAAAGATAGCGCTCATCAATTCCTTAAACTTCAAAAAGGGGAAGGAACTTCTCTTCTCTGATATTACCCATGGAGAAATCCAGACAATCACTTCTGTCGACAGCACCGGTGTTGTTCTGTCATCACCCTTAATAAATTCCTATTCAGTTGATGAATCTGAACTCAATCTGCTGAATAAGATCTCTTTCTATCTCGACAAAAGTAAAAAGATCCTCAGAAGGAAAGTCAATGCTAGCCCTGCACAACCATTATGTGAAGAAGTTGACTCCTTCGAGTGCTCTTATTTATCCGATACTAATCTGGTGAAAATTCTTCTCACTCTAACGTTAGATCCGGAGAAAATCTATGAAATTTCTGTTTTCCCTAAAAATACGACTCTTTCCACTTCTCGGTAAAATACGGTTCTCCAGGCGACAAGGTTCAATCACGCTTCTCTCTCTTTTCATTTCATTTGTCTTTTGTTCGATGGGAATGAGCATGCTCCTGATGTCACAAATCCATATGAAGATCAGTGCCTACAAAAAAAATACAATCCTTTTAAATTATGCTTCTGAAAATGGAATAAAGCACGGTTATGAGTTCCTCATAGACAGTATCTCTGGACAGTTGAGCACCATCGTGCTTTCCGATGCGGAGATGGTAACTCTCAAAGAAGAGACTCTCCTGGGCAGGACTCATATTTTAGAACAAGTACTAGGAACGGAAATTCCGATTTATAAGACTTCTAGCTGGAAATGGATGAGTTGGGCATGCCAAACTTCTTGGGTGCTGGACCACATGGATATTGCAGAAGAATCCTTTTTAGCCAATTTTTCTGTCACAATCGAATCAGAGGGAACTATTCAGAACCTCAACTTCAACAAAACCTCCACATTGGATCTGGAGATGGAGCTTATTTCTGGGTATCTCCCACTGGCAAAGTTTCCATTTCTTCTGGATCAAGATTTGCCACCTGAGCAAAAATCCGATTTTATCGCTCTCAATCCTGTGGAATTTGCGCCCTCGGAGGAAAACAAACTCCCGGGACAGATCAGTTATTCTAGAGATGGTATCCTCCCTCAAACTGCAGTTCCCCAGATAGAAGAGGCCTTAAGAATCGATCTTTTCCAGCCGCAGTCTCTGTCTATCTCCAAACTTCGGCAGGCACTTGGATTGGAGCCAACGGATGAATCCATTCCGGAAGGTGTTTACCTGATTCAGGACGATTATGGACTGGGAGGTATTTTTGTCCAGGGCGACTGTGAAAAATTAATCCTGGCCATCGAAGGGGATTTTCAAGTTATATCTTTTACTATAGGAGAGAGTGTGTGGGTATTCAAATTCAGTTTGAATCCACAAAACACTGTATTTGTCACTCCAGTGGAGATCAAGTTTTTCGAAACGATCCCAGAAGGGATCGTGATAGTCAATGGATCGATACTATCTCTCGGTGGAGGAGTTATAGATCCATCAGGACAGGCCGTGCTCATTAAAAATGAAGAAATCCCCAGTCTTCTCAATGGAGTCAATCTCACATTCATTTCATCTGATAAAATCACCATTTCTTCTCATCTCATCCATCAAGGGCTCAAGTGGTGGGAGGGAATTCCTTATATTAAAGAATCAAAATCCATGCTAAACATCTTTGCGACTGGAAAAGAATTGTTTAGCGACACAAAAAAGGCAGGACAAATTGTTATAGACAGCAAAGCTCCACAAGACCTGGTCGTCAATGCTTCCCTGACAGCCTCTGGAGATGGTTTCTCTATCGAAGGCAGGGACAAGACTGTGCATCTCCTTGGAGGTCTCCAAACGGCCGATTACCTCTCCCATGGAAATGCACTTAAGGTCAAACCTGATGAGCGCTTCATCAATGAAAGCGATCTACTCGCTTTATCACCAAAAACTCTTCATCCTGTGCTGAAAATTTCTTCCCTCAAAATAAAAGACTGGAATGAAAAATAACAGGAGATGTTTTCCAAACCAAGGATTTTCTCTTGTTGAAGTGCTTATTTGCCTCTTCATTCTGTCCATTATGATTGGACTTTCATCTTCATCTCTTTTCTCTCTATCTCCAAAATACAAACTCCAAAAAGCAGTTTGGGAAATCAGGTCACGTTTAAACTTCGCTCGTTACAGAGCCGTCTTCGAAGGGGAAAAAGTGAGAGTCAGTTTTAATTCCCAACAATACAAAATTGAGCAGTACAATGAATATCAAGATTTGTGGATGGTTAAATTGGAAAACATATTGGACGGCGTGACGGTCAAAGCCAACAACAATCCTTTTTTTCACCCGGGCGGAACGGTCTCCAACCTGGCTTCAATCTTTGTGTCTAATTCTTGGGGAGAATACAAAATCACTATCGCCATAACCGGCCGCATCAAAGTCACCCTGAATTAATTGTGGATTAATTGGATTAATTGGGGACAGTCCCCATTTTTTTGGGGAAAAATGGGGACTGTCCCCAATTAATCCACAATTAATTTTTATTTTTCAAAAACAATTTTACCGTCTACAATTGTGTGTGTGACTTCTGCTTGAAGGATCTCCTCCTCGGGGATCTCAATTAGATTTCTATCAAAGATCGTGATGTCGGCCAGCTTCCCCGCTTTAAGGGATCCTCTAATTTCTTCTTCAAACGTAGCGTAGGCATTGTTGATCGTATATGCCTTGATAGCTTCTTCCACCGAGATGCGCTGTTCCGGAAACCAACCTTCCTCCGGCTCTCCTGTCAAAGTCTTCCGTGCTACAGACGCATAGATGAGATATTTGGGATGCATATGGTAAAGCGCCGCACTCGTTCCGGGCCAATCCGATCCAAAGCTCAGAAGTGCTCCGTTATCGAGAAGCGATTTAAAAGCATACGCACCTTTGCACCGCTCATAGCCGATGCGTTCTTCCATCCAGCGCATATCGTCAGAGATATGATATGGATTGACTTCGGCAATCACATTGAGTGCTTCAAACCTGGGAAAATCCTCCGGACGTATCACTTGAGCATGGATCACTCGGTATCCAGTAAGATCTGCTCCTTCGTTTTTCAGCCGCTCATAGAGATCGAGCATCTCGGCCACACCTCTTGTACCAATCGCATGGACATTCGGCACAAATCCAGCCTCAATTCCCTCTTTTATAAGGTTGTACATCTTTTCCATATTGCGGATCTGCATGCGGTTATCATCCGATGTGTGTCGTCTCCAGTGGCCGTAGTTATCTGGCTGATCATCATAAGGTTCATAAAATAGCGCACCATGTGTCCCCATGATTCCATCTATATAGCCTTTTAGAGCCCCGTACCTCAGCCAGGAATCTTTTTGTTTGGTTTTTGGATGAAGTCCCATGGTGAAGCCATCTTCCCCGAGTTGTTTTCCTCGAGACAGATCAGGCCTCAACCAGACTCTACAAGTTAACTCTCCGTTGTCTTGGAGTTCAATAAAACGCAACGTTTGATCTGGCCTTTCGATATCGTGGACTTCGACAATTCCGGCCTCCCTCAGAGCTTTGAGAGCAGCCCGGTTTTCATCGAGAAGTCGCTCATGGGATTTACGTTTTACGGCCTTGCGCATCATATCGTACGCAGGAGAAGGCCTGACTATCACACCGGTCGGTTTCCCATCCCCACCAATGACCATTCCATTGTAGATACTATCATCCATCCCGGCCTCATTGAGTGCCACAGAGTTGGCCATATATTCTCTGCTATCAAAACGACATATAAAAACAGGATTGTCGGGCGTGAGGTCATCGATCAAATAGCGAGTAGGCCTCCAGGCTTTCTTTCTTCTAGTCGTCGTCTCTCCGGCATCCCCTGCAGCCCACTGCTCATATGCCCCCCAAAGTCCTTCTGTGATCCATTCGCCCTCGTCCAGAAGATCTACAACCCGAGCAATTTCTTTTTTTAATCCCTCTTCCTCAGAAACCATCATCAAATTGGCATCGTTGATGAGGGCCCCTGCACGACCGTAATGGACATGTCCATCTATTATCCCAGGTGTGACAAATTTTCCCTTTAGATCGATAACCCTTGTATTTTCTCCGATATACTTGTCGGCTTCTCCATCGACATTAAACACAGCGGTAATCGTGTTCCCGGTGATGACCATGTCACGGGCTCTCGGATTGGACTCGTCGACAGTGTAGATATCCCCATCCAGAAGGATGAGATCAGCGGGAGGTTTAGGTTCTTCCACTTCCTTTTTACAGGAGCTAAAGCTGATAAGAACCGAGATAAAAAGAACAATAAATAAGGTTGAATATTTCCCTCTACTCATGTTTCCTCCTCCGATATTCCGGAATGGATTTCTCAAAATTCCAAGCATCAACGATTATATCTTTGAGAAATTAAGATTGTCAAAGAAAATCAATTGCGCATCACTCCATTCAGTTTATTCATTTGATTTTTTTCAAAATGAATCGAACAAAGAAAAATTCATAATAAAACAACAAGAGTTGGACTTCTATGTGCACATCTCTCATAAATGATTCACTCGATTGACTTTAAAAAATAACTTTGTTATAAAGCAACCATATTCG
>CAZLLG010000290.1:0-4920 GCA_964560275.1 uncultured Eubacteriales bacterium
TAACCATTTAATTTTTTGCCGAAATGAGTCTGGCGATAGTGCCTCTATACTGGCCCATACTAACTCTATGGTCATAGGGTGGGACAGCTGTCTTATGGGCGATCACCATATCCAGTTCTGGTAGAACGGTGATGTACTGGCCGTAGGCGCCGCTGGCAGTATAAGCGCCCTTAAAATGAGATCCGGCTTTAGGGCCATCCCAAACCCACCACATATAGCCGTAGCCAAAGGCCCCTTCTTTGTAAGGAGCAGGATTCATCTCTTCAACCGGAGTTTTTACTCTTCTGATTCTCTTGATCCAGCTGAGGGGAACCACCTGGTGTCCATCCCAAGAACCATCGCGGAGCATCAAATACCCGATACGGGCCATATCGCGGGTAGAGAGCCAAATGTGATAGGCCGGGTACAGGGACCGAGTTAAATTACCTGACTTTTTCTGGTCCAAACGGCTGAAATCCTGCATATTGAGTGGAATTGCCAGGTCGTGTTCCAGGGCATCGTAGATGACTTGATGGGTCAGTTTTTCAAAAATGTAACCGGCACAGTTAAAATCCCAGTTATTGTAGAGAAAATATTCCCCAGGTTTCTGGGAGCCGCGAGGCGGTGCATCAGCTGTATTATCTCCTGAATTTGATGCAGGATGATAAATCCCCGAACGGGCAGTTATCAAATGGTCGATCGTGGCATTTTTCTCGATATCCAACAAACCATCAATATCCGTAATCCCCAAATCCTCCAATGTTGTATTTAATCGGATTGTATTGTCGGACACATATTTTCCGTAAAGGATCGAAAGGATGCTCTTCCGACAAGATGCCAAATAACTCAACTGTTCGAGGTCTCCGTATTCAAAGAGAACTTTCCCACCGACGATAACAAAAAGACCGGTCGTCCCTATGATCTCTGTGTATTCACGGACTTTTTCCAATCCCTCGACAGAATATCCGATCGAGGCAGGATCGATAATCCGCTCCCATTTGTCCCCAGGGAATATAAATGTTTGTTGCTCTGCCCTGCCCTTATCCTGAAAATTATGGGCCAACGCAGCAAAACTTACTCCTATAAGAAACAAAACCAGAAAGATAATAGTGGCAGTTAAAAACCGCTGTGACCTAAAAATTCTGAAAGATCTTTTCATTCTCATCCTGGAGCTCCTGTCGGTATTATATTTTTTATTCAGCTTAAATGTATATATCAATTCAGGTGTGGATTCAAGAAAGATAAATTGGCGACAGATAAATTGGGGACTGTCCCCATTTTTTTAATTTTTAAAAAAAATGGGGACTGTCCCCAATTTATCTGTCTCCAATTTAACCGCGGAAGGCCCAGCGGATAATTTTTCCAATCTTTGGTGCGCCGCCCTGCATCAAGATTCCCACACGAAATATCCGTCCGCCCATCCAAACAGCGAGAACAGTGAAAAGCATCACTCCGATAAGCCCTGCCCAGGGCTGCCACATGGCGATTCCAACAGGGGATGCCTTTCTGAGAAGCATGAGCATTGGAGTGAACATGGGGAAGAGAGACATCCAGGTAGCAAAACCACTGGTGGGTTCTTGGAGAATCGGCATAAAAACAAACATAGGGAACATCACAGGAATCATGGCTGGAAATGTCAGGTTCTGAGCGTCTTTGGGATCATTGCAGGCCGATCCAATAGCCGCCAGCATCGATCCCACCATGACGATCTCCAGAATGAGAAAGATTAAAAACCAAGGAATAATATCAAAGGGGATAAAATCCGCTAATCCCAGTTTGCTGACTAATAAGATTCCTCCACTCAAATAAAACAACGTCCCTGTCAGGGCCACTCCAAGGCCTCCCAGGACTTTTCCTCCCATAAATTCAAAAGGTGTCAGGCTCCCGAGCAGGACTTCTGCGATCCGCTGAGTTTTTTCTTCCATGGTTGACTGCAGGAGAGGCATGGCGCCCATCATGACCATCATAAACATCAAAAAGAAAAGGATCATCGGAACAAGGAGGGCCTCGGCTTCACTTGTCTTCCGTGCGGCTTGAATTTCTCCGGTGCCTTCATCCATCGAGACCAAACCCATGGCTTCCACCTGGATCCATGTCAGAATTTCATTGGCTTGGGAGTTGTCCACTCCTGCGTCCTCCATCCGTCTCAAACGAAGATAGTTATTGATCGTACTGTTGAGCCAGTTACGGACGTTGTCCATGGCCGCATTTTCGGCATGATAGGCCATGCGAACAGTCTCTTCATTCCCTTCGAGATCGAGGACATTTGGACCGATATCAAGAAACGCGTGCAGATCTCCATCATTGATGCGATTGGAGAGATTCAATTTTTGGGCTTCAGGATTTACATTATCCGGTTGCATGATCTCAAAGATGTAGGCCGGTTGGATTTTTTTTCCGGATTCTTTATCAAAAACAATATCGGAGTCATTTCTCCCTTTGGCAGCGGTAAGCAGGACATTTGATATAACGCCGGAACGATCCAATACTGCCACTTTCTTGTCAGTTGTGTCTACCTGATCTTGGAGAAGTAACATGGCTATGCCGCTGCCGCCCATAAGCACCGGCATGAGCACCAGCATGATGATAAAGCCTTTTGTCTTGACCGAGGCCAGGTATTCTCTTTTTGCCAGTCTGAGCAGTTTACGCATCGGTCTCCTCCTTTGCATCCGGGCCGGCAATCCTGAGGAAAATGTCGTTGAGCGTGGGTTTTGCCAGCTCAAAACTGTAGACCTGTGTCCGGGACATGATTTCTGAGAGGATTTTTTGATGATCGAATCCCGTTTGAATTCGAAGTTCCTGAATTTTGCCGAAATCCGTTATCTTCATAACGCCCTCAAGGTTCTGCAGGACAGAACTGCCGTTTTCGGTACGCACACGGAGAGTGTCACTGCCGTATTTGTCCTGGATCGACACGAGTGTTCCGTCAAGGACTTTTTTGCCTTTAAAGATCATAAAGATAAAATCGCACATCTTCTCCGCAACATTCATGTCATGTGTGCTGAAAATGACGGTGGCTCCTTTTTTTCGCAGGTCGAGCACTGCGTCTTTGATCACCTCAACGTTGACCGGATCCAGACCTGTAAACGGTTCATCAAGGATGATCAGTTCGGGTTTGGCCACGATCGTTGAGATGAACTGAACTTTCTGTCCCATCCCCTTGCTTAGGGTTTCAATCTTTTTATTGGCCCAGTCCGATAGAGATAATCTGTCCAGCCAGTAATCTGTCTCCTTTTTAACTTTCCGGCCGCTTTTCAGCTCTCCATAGAACTGGATGAAATCACGCACCTTCATCTTTTTGTACATTCCGCGTTCTTCAGGAAGATAGCCGATCCGGTCCGTGCTGGATCCCTGCATCTCTTCTTCGAATATACGGATCTTTCCCCCATCAGGATAGAAGATGTTCATGATCATCCGCAGCGTGGTGGTTTTTCCTGAACCGTTTGGGCCGATGAATCCGTATATGGATCCTTCTGGAACATTGAGTGACAGGTTATTGACGGCAGTCAGCGAACCAAATGTTTTAATGACGTTTTCAATCTCGATAACATTCATGTTGACCTCTTTAGCTAAAATACGATTATCCACTCTGAAATATTTTAGTCAATAGAAGAAAAATGCTATTGGAGGTTTTAGGGGTGAAACGGAATTACACCAAGAGTGTAAAAATCAGGACAAAAACAACCAGCAAAATGACTAAAAGTTTAATCATGGTCAACCTCCTGCCCTCTGCTCAATCCATTGAGATGGCGCTTTTTTTTAATCTCTTTGATTTTTTCGAACGGCAGGACGACAAGGTATTTAAATCCTCTCATTATATGTCTTCCGAGCCAGAAAAGAAGGATCCCCATGGCTGCTGTGATCAAACAAACAGATAAGGTGATGATGCCGTTTAATGTGGGATCGGACACTACAGATGTTATTTCGATATAGGAATCGAGAAAGTAAGGATTGATGATTCTTATAATACTGATGATTGCTCCCAGCCAGCCCGCAAGGACCAGACTGATTGCAATTGCATAATAGCAAAAAATGAGCCCAGCGAGAGTGATCACAAAGCCGAACAATAACATCACTCCCCCAAGACCAAGGGGAAGGCCAAAGAGAGCAAGAAACACACCTGCCAGAATATAGAGGGGGCGCTTTTTCTTCTTCCCCATACTCACCATGGCATCAGGCATTCTTGAGGAGATGACATCATCGGGTTCACCCAATTTATCCAGCACATTAAAGATGCGTTCAACCTCGTTTTCAGTCGGATCGTTTGTGAAAGATTCGTAGATATGGGAATGGATTTCCTTGACCAGTTCGTTTCGGTCTTTTTCGGGGAAACTTTTTAGCCGCTGCTTAAACCGGTTTAAATAGTTTTCGACGATTTTATCTACTGTGTCGCTGAATTCATTCGACATCGTCCTTCTCCTTTTTCACAGAGATACTTCTTCTTTCTTTAATTTTGTTCTGAGAGTGGGACTTCCTGTTTGTGTTGGCCACCATGTCAGCCAGCTTCTCGAATTCGGCACTCAGGACCGTGAAAACTTTTTTTCCATTAGGGGTCAATGAATAATATTTCCTCGGCGGTCCCTGTTTGGATTCTACCCATTCTGATTTGACAAGCTGTTCTTTGGACAGCCGGGCGAGGATAGGGTAGATCGTACCCTCGGTCAGCTCGATATCGCTGTCACCGGAAATGGATTTAATGAGTGAGTAGCCATAGTGGCTGTTTTGGTTAAGGCTGCCAAGTATGGCCAGCTCCAGGATTCCTTTTCTAAGCTGCTTGATTTTGTTGTTCATGTTTATACCTAGTACAATGTAATACAAAGTACATGGTTTGTCAAGTTTTATTATAAAATGCTCACATTGACTTTGCTGTCTCCTGCGTGCTATGTATAAAATTACTTTCCATCATGAAAAATACTTTTCAGCCTCTGCAGGAAGACAAAT
>CAZLLG010000291.1:0-880 GCA_964560275.1 uncultured Eubacteriales bacterium
ATCGGCCTGCAGACAACTCGTCGCAAAAAGAAAAACCAAAAGTGACAGGAAATAAAAAATTTTATAGTTTTTGTGGAACATAGAACACCTCCTATACTCAGGTTTCACTTAAAAAGACGAAAACGGAATGAAAAAGGTTCCTATTTAATTACAGTTCTCCGAATAATTTTACGAAGAACCGGTGGAAAGCATGTCCCCCCTTAACAGGAGGCACATACATTGGATTTTATAAAATTTTGTATGATTTGGTTCAAAGATATTCTTTATGACTCAACCGTGATCTGACGGGGCACACTCTGCCACACTCCATGCATGTTGCAGCGTGCTTTAGCCACTAGGGCATGTTCATGATCGAGAGATATGGTAAAACTGACTTTAGGTGATGTAAGACGGGGAACCAGATCGATCCGAGCCAAGAATGTGTCGCCTGAATAGAGCTCTATCCACTCAATAAAATGTCCATTTTCGTTTGGATGTGTTAAAAGCTTTCCCACTTCGATCGTGACAAGAAAAGCCTGTTCTTTTTTTACTGTTTCCGGAGCTTCGATGACCGGTGTATGCTTTTTTTCTAAATCACTCATCTCTGCGATATCGGTTGATTTTGCGGAATTCACTCCACAGAAAAGATCGTCATTACACATCTTGTCCTCCATTCAAATTAATTTTCATTTGCAAATACGTTCCTAATAAACTTCACTGTTCATCATGCAGGAATTATGCCAAAAACTCTATTTTTGTAACTTATTGAAAACTAATAAGTAGCACCACCTTTTTTATTATGAACCAGAAATTTAAAATGAAATATCAATCCCTCGACGTTATTTCGGTGTAGAATTCTTTTCTTTTTTTTCCTTCTTCCAGTAATCCAAACAGCTGATAT
>CAZLLG010000291.1:890-4891 GCA_964560275.1 uncultured Eubacteriales bacterium
CACAAAAATTGAGAACATACTCTTGTCCTTCTGCGGTCAGGGCTGCTGCTTTGGGAATGTCCTTCTTGCAGATATGGCAGGAAATTTTTTCTTGTGCTTCACTCATAATAACATCCTTTGTTTTTGACTTTATTTTTCTTCAGACTCAACCAATACTCAATTATAATTATAGGAACTAATATGATAAATTACAAATGAAGACCGAGATCTGTGGTTAATGGCTCTTGGTGTCTTTATCTAATAGCACCCAAAGTTCATTCTGCATACCGAAGGGTAGATCGACAAACTCACAGCCAATATCATATCTATTGGAAACATCAGGATCTTTCTCGTTGATCCATACGACACGTACATTTGCCTCAACCCAATCAGCATTATCTAATGACATTTGTATTTTCAGAGTCTTTCCTAACGAATAGCTTTTTTCGCTTTGAATCCTCATCCCCCCCTAAACTGATGTTCTCAACTTGATGGGTCTGTCCAAAAACAGATGATGGACGAAGATGAACACATTTTCCCAACCTAGGATGACTCCGTCGTTCGTCGTTTGTTTCGTTTATAGACATCTTTCGACACCCTATATAAGAGCATTCACACATATCTAGAATACACAGAGAGAGTCTGCGGTTCAAGATAAATTTTAGCTTAACTTTGGAGCATAATTGGATAAATATTTTGCAAGATTTTTTTGCGACTCAGGTGGGACATCGGTAAATCGGCAGCCGATATCATATTTAAGGATAGATTGTGAGGATCGCTCTTTTGACCATACCACTTTGACTCCAGCCATAACCCATTCGTGGCTTGGAAGAGCGAAGTGAATTGTGAGATCTGTGCCTACCTTGACATCCTTAGTCCCAAGAATCAGAACCCCTCCTGCACTAACATTTTGAACTCGTCCCTCTTTCCCAAAAAATTCAACTGGACGCAGTTGGACCTGGATCTCAAGTCGCGGATCTCGACGGAGGTCTTTCCCATTTTTTGTTGACGACATTTTTGATTCCCCTTTTGGTTACATGATTACACTATCAAGATACACAGAGTCGTGCTTAATTTCAACCCCTAGATATTGGGAAAAAAATATATTTTTCGTCTTTTATTCCGATCTTTCCAAAAAAATATTCTGGATCGTGGTTGAACGCCATCGTCCAATTTTCTTTTTGGGCCAGACTATAATATTTTTCTTTATTTTTTATGGTTTTCAGTGGAAAGAGATCATAACTCATGACATAGGGAAGCCGCACATGACCGGATGTTGGAACCATGTCTCCAAGAAAAAAGAGCACCTGACCGTTTGATTCGATCTTGATGCACTGATGAGAAGCTGTGTGTCCTGGTGTGAGCAGCACTTCGACTCCTTCTAAAATTTGTGTATCTCCCTCAACAAGATGAAGCTGTTTGTGTTCTTCGATAGGACGGAAGTACTTCTCCAGATAACTGGCCTTATCCCTAGGCGAAGGGTGGCAGGCAGATTCCCATTCCCCTTTTTGAATAATGTACTCTGCATGAGGAAATGTAGGAACGACTTCCCCAGTGCTGTCAACAACTGTATTCCCTCCACAGTGATCAAAATGGAGATGTGTATTGATAACATAATCGACATCCTCTTTCTCCAGGCCAACACCTTTGAGAGACTCAACAAGACCGGGTTGGGGATCGAATGAATACATGTCAGCTAATTTTCTATCCAGATGAGTTCCAATACCTGTTTCAACAAGGACATTGTTGTCTTCCGTACGGATAAGAATGGAGTTGAGGCCCAGCCTGATTCTGTTCAATTCATCTGCTGGATACTTTTTTTCCCATAGTGTTTTTGGGACAATCCCAAACATGGCTCCACCATCTAGACAAAAAAAACCATCTCTTAAGCCATAAATTTGGAATTGTCCAATAGTGAGGAAATCTGCGGTCATCCGAGAAGTTTATCCAGATCAAAGATTAACTCTTCCTTGTCATATCTAGCGATTTCGATCTCATCGGTATCCATTCGGATGGCATCCTCAGGGCAGGCTTCTACACAAAAGCCGCAGAAACAACACCGTGTCAGATCGATGATAAATTGAGACGGGGATTTTTGGATTTCAGGATCCGGATCTTCTTCAGCTTCGACATAGATACATTCTGAAGGACAAACTGTCGCACACAACATACAGACCACACAGCGAGGCTTTCCATTTTCTTGCTTCATCAAGCGGTGCAGACTGCGGTGCCTGGAGGCGAGGGGCTGTCTGACGTCGGGGTATTGAATAGTCGGAGCGCCCTTCCTTTTCGTTTTGATGTGGAAGAGCTTTAAGATATGGAAAAAGAGGTTCACCCAAAAATGGCGGGCCGTAATAAGACTCCCTTTGACGATTTCGAGAAAATATCCAAGCTGCTTTATCATTTTATAAAACTCATTACAATCCCAGTAATAGCGATATTGATCAAGCATAGCGGAATGAGTAATTTCCAGCCAAAATCCATGAGCTGGTCATAACGGAACCGGGGATAGGTCCATCGGAAAAGGATCTGAAGCCAACAGAAAAAGAATACTTTGAGGTTGAATATCAGGACCTGAAGAGCCACAACCAATCCATGGGCCATTAGCCACTCTCCGCCCCAGGGGAAATGGAAGCCATCCGCAGCCAGCCATGGAACCTGGTAGCCCCCAAAAAAGAGGGTGGTCAGCAGGCAGGCGATAATCAGAACCTTCATGAAATCCGTAAACATGTAGAGGCCCCATTTGAGACCACTGTATTCGGTGAAATATCCTACGATTTCTGACTCTGCTTCGGGAAGATCGAATGGAACTCTTTCTGACTCTGCCATGGCTGCCATAAAAAACACAATAAAGCCCAACGGTTGATAGACAACACCCCATTTGGGCAGAAAACCAAACAGCAGCGCTCCCTGAGCCTCGACGATGGCTGAAAACTTCAGCGAAGGATATATCATGACCAATCCGACAAGCGACAATCCTAGGGCCACTTCATAAGACACAAGCTGAGCAGCCCCTCTTAATCCGCCGAGGAGCGTCCAGCGGCTGTTTGAAGCCCAACCGCTGAGCATTACTCCGTAGACAGAGAGACCCAACATGGCCAGGACAAATAAAATACCGATATTGAGATCCAAAACTTGAAGTTTGATGACTTTCTCACCAATTTTCAGGTCACTGGCAAATGGGATGGTTGCAATGGTGACAAGTACAAAATAGAAAGAGAGGAAGGGGGCAAGGTTGTGTAAAAATTTTCTGGAGAATTTCGGTGTGAAATCTTCTTTAAAAAACATCTTTATGGCATCTGCAAACGGTTGAAATATCCCAATAATCCTGAAACCAAAAAGATTAGCCCTGTTTGCGCCGATGCGGTCCTGCATCACAGCACTCTCTTTCCGCTCTAGCCATGTCAAGTAGAGAGCCAGTATAAGAAACCACATCATGGCCATAACAGTTTTGATAAAAACGATGAGAATATCTATTGGCTCAATCACTTTTCTTCCCAAAATCTGAAATTTCTTTTCTTATCTCCTGTAGAATTGATTCAGGTGACGAGAATTGATTGTAATATTTATAGTCGGCGTCAATTTCTTTAGCTAGATCGATCAGTATTTGCCATTCCGGCCTGGAGTCTCCCAGCGCTTCCAATGCCGGAGAGAAATTTTGCAGTACACCATCGATATTAATCAGAGATCCACTTTTCTCCGGAATCACAGCCGTCGGAAAAACCATATCCGAAACAGCAGACAGTTCATTTTCGTTGGATGCAAACAGAATTTTTATCTCAGCCAAGTCGAAAACTGCTTTAACGGAAGCCATTCCTGCTGAATCAAGGTTTGGAGGACAAAATGCTAAAACGAGTTTTATCTTTTCAGAAAGTTTATCTGAGGTCATCAATTTTGTTTCAACGCCCAGCTCTTGTAAACCCCGATTATTGGGACTTCGCTCGGGTGTAATAAGAAAGTCGTCCCCTTCTCCATCTGGAAGGTCTATAAGATAGACGTTTTTAAATTCTTGATTTTCAATA
>CAZLLG010000292.1:0-4632 GCA_964560275.1 uncultured Eubacteriales bacterium
GGTCATTGTGGGAGAGAAACCGAGCCCGCTCAAGCTTTGAATATGAAGCTCTGTACCGATGGGATATTTTTGTTTCCTTTCCCACTGAATGTCTTTTTTTTGGAGTGAGGATTTTTATTACGGGAAACTTTTTTTCATACAAAGGCCAGAGTGTACACCCCTGACATACACCACAATCCTTTTCAAGACAGGATTCAGTGCTCTCTGCAGCAAAAGCCTTATCCAATTCCTGCAAAAGATACTTTTTCTTAATCCCCGTATGAATATGATTCCAAGGAAGAGCAGCAGACCTGGACAGTTCAGACAGATAAATTCTGTAGTTCAGATCCTTGGATTCAAAAGCCCTTTTCCAAACAGCAAAATCAAAAAAATCGCTCCAGCTGTCAAATCGGGCTCCATCTTCCCAAGCTTGAACCAAAACAGCATTGAGGCGCCTGTCTCCTCGAGAAAAAATCCCTTCTAATATTGAACTTTGGACAGGATGATTCTTGAAACGGACAGAGCGATGTTTTTTTAAGTGTGATTTGAGATATGCTTGTTTTTCACTAAGAATCTGTTCGTTTTCCATCGCCATCCATTGAAATGGCGTATGAGGTTTTGGGATAAATGACGATATGCTGAGATTAACCTGAGGGGATTTTTTCAATATCTTTCTTCCCAAGATCATAATCTTGTTGACCATCTCGACAATCGCACGGAGGTCACCTTCTTGCTCTGTAGGAAGACCGACCATAAAATAAAGCTTAAGCAGCCTCCAGCCCTGAGAGAATGCATTGGAGGCCGCTTCCCATATCTCTTCATCTCGTAAATTTTTGTTGATGACTCTGCGCAGTCTCTCAGTCCCGGCTTCAGGCACTATAGTGAATCCAGTTTTTCTCACACGGAGAATGCTTTCCGCAACCTGTTTAGTCAACCCTTTAGGACGCATAGAAGGTAGAGAAAGAGAGATCTTCTCTTTTTCTAAATTTTCCATTAACTCATTCATAGTTTCGCTTAAATAGGGAAAATCGCTTATGGAAAGTGAAGACAAAGAAGCTTCTTCATAGCCTGTTGACTGTAGGGATTCAAGAACTTTATTTGTAACAAAAGACGGATGCTTGACTCTTGATGGAAAATAGATATTTGAAGCTTGGCAAAACCGGCAGTTCTGAGGACAGCCACGAGAAACTTCCACAGAGACTCTATCAAATATTACGTTGATGTTTGGAACAATTATTTTGTCTGGAAAAGGTGCACTGTGGAACGGATGGATCACCCTTTTTTTGATTTTCGATGGAGCGGTCCGGACCGGTTTGACAGCAAGAAGGGAAGATCGGGATGGTAGATAGGATTGGTACAGAGAAGGCACGTAAACACCCCTAATATTCACCAACTTTTCGAGGATAAATTCTCTGGAAGCTCCGTTTTTTTTATGCTTAGATATTGTATTCAGAATTTCTATAAATGCCTCTTCCCCTTCCCCAATTAAAAAAAGGTCAAATATTTCTGCCACAGGTTCGGGATTAAAAACAGCCGGCCCACCCCCAATAACGAGTGGATTCACGGTATTTCTTTTTGAGGCCCAAATTGGGATTTGGCCCAAATCCAGGATAGTAAGAACATTTGAATAATTGAGATCATAGAGAAGCGAAAATCCAATCACATCAAATTTAAGGAGAGGGATCCTGTTTTCGAGCGAAAACAGCGGGATCTTTTTTTTTTTTAAAAGGGCTTCGAAATCAGTGTCGGGAGCGAACACGCGCTCAGCCAAAAAGTCTGAGCATTCATTGACGATAGCATAAAGAATCTTTTGACCAAGATAGGACATCCCGATTTCGTAGAGATCTGGAAATGCAAGGGCGATCTTAAGATGGACACTTTTGGGATCTTTCTTGATTTCATTCCATTCTCCTCCCAAATATCTTCCCGGTCTCTGCACGTGTTTCAAGATATCTTCAATAACAGTGTCAAACATTGACGAATCTTCTCATTCTCACATTCACGACAAGAGACACAGCCAGAAAGTTCGTTAACAAGGAGGATCCCCCATAACTGAGAAAAGGAAGAGGAATTCCAGCAATAGGGAAAAGACCTATGGTCATCATCACATTGATTAAAAAGTGGGAGGCTATCATAATCGCAACCGTAAAGACGATATAAACTCCAGTTCTGTCCCTCGCCTTAAACACGGACTGAAAGAGCCTCAGGATTAGGAGGAAGTAACACAGAATTACAATGACAACACCCAAAAAACCAAATTCTTCTCCGATGACTGAAAAGATAAAATCCGTATGACGGGCGGGTAGGAACCGCAGCTGACTTTGGGAACCTCTCATGTATCCTTTTCCAAAAAAACCCCCGGATCCGACAGCAATCTTCGATTGCATGATCTGGTAACCTGCTCCCAAAGGATCTTTACTTGGAAAAACAAGTGTGGTCAATCGGTCCTTCTGATAGTCTTTGAGAAAAAAGCTCCATCCAGCAATTCCGAGGAGAACTGCTAGAATTAGAAAAATAATTGCGGTTTTCTTATTCAGGCCTGCCAGTATCAATGCCCCAAAAAAAATCGGAACATAACTTAAAGCCGTCCCCAGATCGGGCTGGAGTCCGACAAGGACAATAGGCAGCCCTATTACAACTCCAGATAAGACAGCTTTTCCCCATGATAAATAGGCTTTTTTAAATCCAGAAAAAATCTGTGCAAGAACTAAAATAACAGTGATTTTGCAGATTTCGGACGGTTGAATTTGAAAAAACGGCAGTCTGATCCAACTTTTTGCTCCTGAGATTAAAACACCAAAAATTAAAATCCCTGCAAGAATAACAAGACAGATAAAATAAAAAGGAGAAGAATAAGTGACAAGCGAGTTGTAATCGATGGATAAAAAGACAAATAAAGCGATTAGACTCACCATCATCCAGAACATCTGCCTCAGATGATAATCTCCAGGCAGATGCTGAGAAGAACTGTAAATGAAGGCTACTCCAATTGCGGAATTAAGGATAAGAAGACCAATGAGAATCCAATCGATATTTCCGATCTGTGTCCTATCTAACATATTTTTCCCAGAATCGTTCAAACAATCTCTTGGAGAGCGGAGCCGCCGTCGCTCCTCCACCTCCTCCGTATTCGACAATAATTGTCACCACCACCCTTGGGTCGATTTTGGGCGCAAATCCAGTAAACCTGGAATGAGTTTTTACTTCCTGACCCAATTCAGCCAGCCGCTCTGCCTCTTCTCTTCCTATCACCTGAGTGGATCCAGTCTTTCCACAGACATCAAATCCAGGCACACGAGCTGCAGCAGCTGTTCCTCCATCGTTGACCGCCAACCAGGAACCCTGAATGACGGTTTCAAAATGATTTGGCTCTATAGATACGCGATTTGTTAATGATGGTGTCCGATTTTCGACGAGGCTATCTGAACCATAGCTCCTGTTCTCGACTAGATTAGGGTTCACCGTCATACCTCTATTCGCAATAATGGCTGTATGGATGGCGACTTGAAGCGGAGTGACTAAAAGCTGTCCCTGTCCGATAGCCACGGAGATCGTATCTCCGGGATACCAGGGCTCATTCCGGGCTGTTCTTTTCCATACAGTCGTGGGGACAAGCCCTTCAAATTCACCAGGGAGATCGACCCCAGTCTTCTGTCCCAAGCCCAACAGCGTCCCAAATTGAGCAATCGTGTCGATTTCCATTAAACGACCTGTTTGATAAAAGAAGATGTTGCATGAATCTTTTATAGCCGAAACCAGCGTCATTCTCCCGTGTCCGGGTTCATACCAGCAATGACGGGGTTGGCGGTAGATTTGCACAACACCGTTGCATTGAAAAGATGTCCTTGTTGTGATCGTCCGAGATTGAAGCGCCGCTAAGCCCATGGTTAATTTGAATACAGATCCAGGGGGATAAAGGCCTCTAATAACCCGATTTTGCAGAGGAAAGTTGGGATTATCCCTGAGATCGACCCATTCTTCCGGTGTAAATCGGTTGATGAATTTGTTTGGATCATAGTTGGGATAACTGGCCCAAGCAAGGATCCCTCCACTCTGGGGTTCCATAACGACAACCGCTCCCTCCCTTCCTTCAAGGATTTCCTCGGCTATTTGTTGGAGATCAACATCCAAAGTGAGCCAGATTGTCTTTCCAGGAACAGGGTCTACTTTGCTGACCATGCCCATGACACGCCCAAGACTATTGACGACTTCGAGAAGCTGCCCCTCGGTACCGAGAAGTAGATCCTCATATTGTTTTTCAATACCAGTCTTTCCGACAAGATCCCCCGGACGTCTTTGTTTATAGACATCAGTCTGGAGCTCCTCAGGGGAAACTTCCTGAAGATATCCGAGAACATGAGAAGCGAACGATCCAAAAGGATACTCCCTTTTGGGTTCGGCCTGAAGAAGGAGCTCAGGCATTTCCAAGCGCCTTGCCTCAATGCGCGACACTTCCTGAAGAGTCAAATTGTCCTTGATGATGATAGGACGGAACAATGGAAGAGACTTGTATTTGTCAATTCGTTCTCTTAATTCTTCGATTTCAAGGTTGAGTAAAATCGCTATCTTCTGAAGAGAATCTTCAAAATTGATGCAATTTTTTCTAATAATGGAGACTTTATAAGATCCGATATTCCTTGCCAATATCTTGCT
>CAZLLG010000292.1:4642-4867 GCA_964560275.1 uncultured Eubacteriales bacterium
GCTGCCTCTTGCTCGGATCAGGCCTCTCTGAGGCGGAATAATGACTTCTCGGATCCGGTTGTCTTCCGATTTCTCCCAATATTTCTTGTGATCCAGAACCTGAATTTTCCAGAAATACAAAACGAGAAAAATAAAAATCAAAATAAAAACTACAAGTGTCTTCTTAACTCTCCTCATAATAAGAGAGAGATCTTCATATATTTTGTGATGATTCATTTCAGCCTT
>CAZLLG010000293.1:0-4864 GCA_964560275.1 uncultured Eubacteriales bacterium
AGCCGTCATGATGTTTGGATGTAATGATGATATATTTCATCCCGGTTTTCTTGGCGAGTGACACCCACTTCTGGGCATCGAATCCGGTCGGATTGAATGTGGACGCGATTGTCCGGTATTCCTCCACAGGGATCTGAAACCGCTGCATGATCCACTCCGCTATATCTCCCTGTTCGATTTGCTGTCCCTTCCATCCCCCCCCGAGTACGGAATAGGGCCCCCAATGAATAAACATCCCAAATTTACCGTTCTTGAACCAGGCGGGAATATTCTGAGCCAAATCCCTGCTCTCTACTTTTTTTTGTGGGCCTTGCGTGCATGAAATGAGGAAAAGGCAGATTAAGGGGAAGAGTATTTTTGAAGTTTTAAAAGATAGGAATTTCATTTTTTTCCTTGATCCAACATATCACAATTTTCTCTGGTTTGTTTTTCTAGTTAATTTTCATCAATTCTTTGAGTGCCCAATCAGCCGCTCTTTTTAAAACTTCTCTTGGAGATTCCATCTCAGCAGCATCTGTCAGGAAATTTATTTGTGAGCTATCTCCGCATTTCCCTATAGAGCGAAGTGCCTCAGCCTGAGCCGCATAGCTGTCTTCTTTTTCGAACCGTTCCACAAAAAATGACACCATTGCTGAGTCTTTCCTGTCTCCAAGAATTTGTAGTGCCGCTGTTCTGACTTTTGAATCTTCGTCCTCACACACTTTTTTGAATAGATCGATATCCATATCCACTTCAGCCTTGCTCAGAGCTTCAACAGCACTTCTCCTCACCGCCCAGAAGGAATCATTTTGAATTCTTTCTTTCAGTTTATTTGTAACAAGAGGATGCCTTTCAAATTTTGCCAGTTCTGAAGCCGCCCACATTCGCCCAATAACATCGTCATTTTTGAGTTGATAGAGAAGTTCATCCAATCCTTTTTCGAAAGACCACTCTTTCAATAGGAAATTACCTTCATCGAAGCGCACTATCAGAGGTTTCTCATCCACAGTAAATTCAAAAGCTTCTTCTTTTTGTTTTATCCAGAGTTTTTTGACCGTTTTTCCTTTCGCCGTGGTGATCCCTATGATGACAGGAATCTTATAGACAGGAATTCCCAAAGAAAAATCCTGAACCTGTGTAATTTTCAAGAGGACTTTTTTTGCATTTTCATCCCATTCATAGCTGATTTCGAATTCTGGATGCCCTGGTTTATAGATGAACTGCTCGAAAAACCAATCCATGTTCTGACCTGTCGATTCTTTGACCGCAATCATAAAATCATGCGTATCCACTGGTTGAAACTCATGCTTATGTAAAAAATGTTTAAGAGTCCGGAAAAAAGGTTTATCTCCCAGTATAAATCGCAGCATATGAAGAACACAGGCCCCTTTAGGATAGGTATGACTATCGAAATTCTGCCCGGGAGTCTCGTAGCGCGTAAACACAATAGGACGGATATATCGTTCATGTGCTTCCCGCAAATAGGAATTCTTCTTACCTAAGAGAGCAAAGGCTCCCTCATCTTCCCCTTTATCAAAGCGGGTATAAAGATAATCCGAGTAGGTTCCAAAACTCTCGTTCAACCAGGTTTCCGACCATGTTCGCAGTGTGATAAGGTCACCCCACCATTGGTGGGCTATCTCGTGTGCGATGATTCTTTCCCAGGAAAAATCCTTATCTCCTTTTTCGTCACAAATCACATTCTGGCCGAGGATTGTCGCTGAAGTCGCTTCCGCACCGCCACCCTGGGTAGGGGTTGCCACTTGATCGTATTTTGCCCAGGGATACTCATAGCCGTAAAGCTTATTGAAAAAATCGATCATATAGGGAGTTTTTTTAAATATCCGCCGGGCATCCTCAGCGTCTTTATCGTAAACCCAATAATTGATCGGCAGAGAACCTAGAGAATCTTCTACCACTGCAAATGGGGCTATAGCCACCATCGAAAGATAGGTGGAATGTGGTTTGTCTTGATGCCAGTGATATGTGACCGAATTATCCTCTTTATTTTCCTTTATGCTGATCAGTCGTCCATTCGAAAGTACCTTATTGGGTTTTTGGACCGATGCAATCAATTCCATGGTCACTTTGTCATGAGGATAATCGTAGCAGGGAAACCAGTGCCTGGCCTCATTCGGCCACGAATCTGTAGAGACCATTTTGGGATTCCTGGGTGTTTCATCACTGAAGAAGAATCCCTTCTTTGGATCTTTTGCATGATATTTTATGGTGAATATAACTTCTTCTCCATAACTGTAGGCATGGGAGAAATAGACAATGAGTTCGTGATCGGACTGGTTAAACTTGAGAGGGACATTAAGCTGATCAAGAACTTCTGTGACAACAAGTTCTTCCGCATCGAAAACACATTCCGTAAATTCATCGCTCTTGGAATGCAAAGTCACTTTGTTTTCACCCCAAAATTCTTTCTTATCCAGATCAAAAGTCAGGGTCAACCGGTAGTGCAAAGCATCAAAATCATGGCTTCTTTCAACCTGTAAGGGCCGCTTGTAGACATCAATTTTCTGGGCGAACGAACAGAAAACACACACGCATAAAAAAAGAATACCTAAATGGATTTTTTTCATTTTATCCTCCGTACGAAAATATCTTTCCAATTTATTCCCCTTGTCCGCGGGGACCGGGAGGTAGATGCGTCAACAGATACCGCGTCATAAGCATGTGCAGGTGCAGCGATGTGCCTTTACCTGCCCGGATTCCATGATTGCGGTTGGGATAGGTCATGTAGTCGAACGGTTTGCCCAACTCAATGAGACGATCCACCAGCCCCTCGGTGATCTGGAGGTGAGTGTTGGTTTCTCCTGTGCCATGGATAATAAGGAGGTCACCCTTCAACCCTTCGGCAAAATTAATGGGAGCGGACTCGCGGTAGCCCTCAGGATTCTTCTCATGGGTTCTCATGTAGATCTCCTGGAACCAAGCATTGTAGAGATGCGGCTGCGGTTTGGGTGCGACGGCAATCCCTACATGATAGACATCGGGTTTCCGGAACATCGCATTGAGGGTGTTCGAGCCGCCGCCGCTCCATCCCCAGATACCCACGCGGGATAAATCCACAAAGGGCCGGGTGCTGCCCAACTCCTTTAATCCTGCCGCCTGTTCCTCGGTCGACAGCGGACCAAGACTGGGGAATATCGCTCGCCGCCATGCGGCACCCTTAGGGGCCGGTGTGCCACGGCTGTCGATAGATACAACAAGATATCCGAGGTCTGCAATCATGCGATGGTAAATGTTTCTTGAGGACCATCTGTTCAAAACAGTCTGGCTATGAGGTTCACTGTACACATACACGAAAACAGGATACTTTTTAGATGGATCGAAGTCGCTCGGTTTGATCATATAGGCATCTAGAGAGATACCATCGCCAATATTGAGTTGTAGGAAATCGGTGGGCCCGGGGATTATCGACCTCAGTTTTACGTGCAGCTCTTTGTTGGCTTCGAGCACTCGCACGACGTTGTGGTCAGACAGCTGCACAAGTTTTGTAACCGGAGGAGCATCGAAAGTCGAGTAGGTGTGGAACGCCCATCTGGCATCCGGAGAGAAGTTGTAGTTGTGCGTACCGGGCTGGTCGGAGGGAGTCATCTTTTCCGGTTTTCCCGTGCCATCAAGTTTCACACGATAGAGATACCTCTGGGTCGCGTTGTCAGGAGAGGCATAGTAATAGAACCAGCCTTCAGCTTCGTCCACCCTACCGCGACCGATGATGTCGAAATCACCGGGTGTCAGGAGAGCCAACTCTTCGCCCTTACGAGAGAAAACATAGGCATGACGCCAGCCATCCTTTTCGCTGAGCAGGAGGAATGCACGGCCATCGCGTATCCATTCCAATCCGCCATTTGTTCGATAGCTCGCAAGAACCCATGCAGGATCGGATTCTTTGTAGATACAGGTGACCTTACCGGAACGAATGTCAGCAAGGAGGAACTCGCGTTCGTCCCGGGAACGACTCGATATTTCCACGAGAATTTCATAGGAATTCCCGGCCCATCTGACTCCCTCAAAATAAAAACCTTCTGCCGGTTCCGGAATGGAGAGCCAGCGAGTCTCTTTTCCTCGGGTATCGACGACACCAACACGAAGTGAGTTGATTGTCTCGCCTACTCTGGCAAAGCGGACTTCCCTGACCCCCGGATACGAGGGATCGCTTGGAACTAGCATTCGCCTTAACCGGACATCGGAAGAGTCCGATTCCATAAAAGCGATGAACTTTCCATCCGGACTCCAGATGGCACGGCTGTTTGAAACTGAGCCGGCAACCGCGTTCTTTGTATGCATAATTGACTTGCTGTTGTTAATCTCGTAAACAAAAAGGTTTCCCTGGTCCGAATAGAGGATACTCTGGCTGTCTGGAGAAATACTGATAAACCTCTTGATTCCAGCTTTGTAAAGTTTTCCTGAATCAAACTCAAAAATCCAGGAACCGGAGACGCGGCCATCCGCCTCATTCAGACTTGCCTCTAGAAGCAGCCACCTGCCGTCCGGAGAAAATATATAGTCATTGATCTCAAGAGGACCGGTAGCTCCAGGAGGAACGAGTTTTGACAAAGAGGCCAGCACAGTGCGTTTTCCGCTCGTAACATCATAGCTTATGAGTTCCCGTCCATGCACGCCTGCAACTGGCTCCAAAACCGTGTAGCCAGAACCGTCCAGAAGCCAATCCCCCCGAAAGGACTTGGCATTGAACTCTCCAAGTTCGTAGATGGCCCGCAGCATTTCTTTGGCTTTGGCCGGGACCACTTCCTGAAGATTCGATGGCCTGTTTTGTCCCTCTTTTGCAAATGAGGCCGTAAAGAGTAAAATCCCATGCAGCAAAAACACCGTTATCGCTATTGTTACAATAGCAGAACATTTCCTCATATCT
>CAZLLG010000294.1:0-1105 GCA_964560275.1 uncultured Eubacteriales bacterium
GATATCGAAGGAGTCTAGGAAAAAGGTCATAAAGATATTTCAGGATTTATTGAGTTTTGTCCAGTCCGCTAGTTCAAAAAATGCAGGACAGGTTTTGTTTTCGTTCCTGGAAAAATCAGGATATTTAAAATCTCTGGTTAAAGAAGGAGGACTGCTTGAAGAGATTAAAACCAAGAATATCAGGATCTTTTTCGATAAAGTGAAGAATTTTTCCGGTCTAAGCGAAAACGATTCCCTGCATTCTTTTTCGCGGTATCTGGATCTCCTTCAGCAGGTCGGTGACAATCCGGCGTCCGCCGAAGCCGATTTTGACGAGGACGCGGTCAATGTCTTGACTGTGCACAAATCAAAAGGCCTGGAGTTTCCTGTGGTGTTTATGGTGAGTTTGATCGCCGATCGTTTTCCCGGTCGAGGACGGAAAGATAAAATTCCAGTTCCAGATGAACTGGTTCATGAAAATTTGCCCTCAGTGGGAAATCCAGTCCAGGAAGAGAGACGGCTTTTTTATGTGGGGATGACCAGGGCAAAAAAATTATTGTATTTGACCTGGGCCAGAGATTATGGACTCAAAAGACTTAAACATGTCAGTCCTTTTGTTCTGGAGGCTTTAGATCTAGTGAAATCCCCTGAAGAGACGCTCCGTGCTACGCCATTGGAAGAGATTAAAAGATATGCACCTTCTGATTCCTTGCCAGCTAAAACTCTAAAAGTCAAAGAAGATAGCGTGATTTCTTTAAGCTATTTCCGGCTCGATGATTATTTGACGTGTCCCCTCAAATACAAATTCAGGCATATCATGAATATCCCTGTCCTGCCTCATCACAATCTTGTTTTTGGACGGACACTCCATGTTGTCATCAATTTCTATTTACAGAATAAGATTTCAGGGAACCCAATTTCGGAAAAAGATCTCTACAAAGAGTATGAGAAAAGATGGAACAACCAAGGATTCCTCAGCCGTGAACATGAAGATATGCGGAAAAAAGAGGGGAAAAAGGCTCTTTATCATTTTTATTGCCGGGAGAGATCTCTCGATTTTATCCCATCCCTTATCGAAAAGGATTTCCGATGGTTTTTAGAAGACGTGAGATTTAGCGGGAGATGG
>CAZLLG010000294.1:1115-4855 GCA_964560275.1 uncultured Eubacteriales bacterium
GATCTTTTTGAAAAAGGTGGTATCATAACGGATTTTAAGGCTTCCAAAGTGAAGGATCAGAAAGAGGCCGACAAAAAAACACGGGACAGCCTTCAAATGGATCTTTATGCTCTTTCATTTTCCATGGTGCGGGAGGAACGCCTGCAGGAAGTCCGGCTTTATTTTTTGGAGTCGGATATTATCGGTTCTGCCAAAAAAACCGAAGCCGAATTGCAGCAAGCTGTAGAAAAAATTGGAGAGGTTAAAGAGGGCATAAGGAACCAGGATTTTAAGGCGAAACCGGATTGGCATAACTGCAATTATTGTGATTTTAAAACAATCTGCCCCGATTCCTTTGCTTACTGATCCACGAAAAGCTCCGCTTTATAATAGACTTGAATTGGCAGAACTTTTCTAGGACCATAAGGACCGATACACGGGAGGATTTAGCCTTATCGAGTTGTTCAACGAGGGGAGCGACGCTGTTTCTTGGAAAGTTCTGCTATTTGGGGGCATCCCAGAACGGCATTAAAGTCAGGGTTCTTTCATCCTGAAGAAGCTGAAACATCTGCAATATCTGATTGAGATCGGATTCTAAATCGGATCGGGACCTGATCAATCGTCTCTGGAACATGCTGCTGAAAAAGGGCTGCTTTTTAGGCCATACGTCAAGCTTTACGTCTTCTTCAGGGGGGATGTTTATTAACTCCTTGACAAGTTCAATGGCTTTGGCCAAGCCTCCGATTTCATCGATTAATCCCAAATCTTTAGCTTGCTGTCCAGTCCATATTCGGCCGCGTCCAATTTTGTCTACGTCTTCTTTTTCGAGACTTCGTCCTTCAGAGACTTTTGTGATAAATTTATCGTAGATCCAGAGAATCTCTGTTTTCAGGAGAGATCGTTCTTCTTCTGTCAGACTACGGAAAGAAGTGAACATATCCGCCCTTTTTCCCAAAGCAATCCTTTCTGCCGTGATGCCTAATTTATCAAAAAGTTTGGCCATGTTGAATTTTCCTGCAACAACTCCAATGGAGCCAGTGAGTGTTTGAGGCTGGGCCACAATTTTGTCGGCATTCATGGCAATCCAGTAACCTCCTGAACCTGCGACGTCGGACATGGATACCACCACGGGCTTTTTCTTTTTTGTAAGAGTTATTTCCCTCCAGATGTCATCGGATCCTAGAGCAGATCCGCCCGGACTATCGACACGTAAAATAAGAGCAGAGACTGTCACGTCATTTCGAGCTTTTTTTAAAAGCCGGGCTATGGATTTGCTGCCCATCGTTTGGTTGAGGCCTTCTCCCGAGTGGATTGGGCCCATGCCATAGAGAAGTACGATCTTTTTCCCCTTGTTCAAGCCCAGCGATGAGGGTGATATTTTGGTGTACTGGTTGTGAGTGATTCGGGAAATCCGCTGGCCTTCCTCTTGTATGAAACTCAAGAATTCGTCTTCGTACAATAGTTCATCGACCAAGTTTGCTTTTTTGGCCAGGTCCGCTCGAAAAAAGGCTTGATCAATAAAGTCGCGAACTTCGGATATACTTTTATTCCTGGCCTCGGCCACCCCGTTCACATAGATATTAAAAATATCACTGTAAATGGACTCCATCATTTCCTTGTGAGCAGGAGTGAAACCCTTTTCTGTGAACATGTTCCCGGCTGTCTTATATTCCTCTACATGTTCAAATTCGGCTTCAATCCCGAGCTTATCCAGAGCGTTCTTGATGAAGGGGACATATCCTCCGATTCCATTAATAATCAAAGTGCCAAGAGGATGAAGAACAATACTGTCGCATGCCGTAGCGAGATAGTATTCTTTGTCAAACTCTATAACTTCACCGATATAGGCAAAGACTTTTTTCCCGGAGGTGCGAAAGTCGAGCACACTCTGACGAATTTCCTCGATTTTTGCCCAGTCGCACTGGAGCTGGCCCAAGCGTAGAACCAGACTTTTTATACGGCTGTCATGTTTGGCTTTTTGGATGTTTCTCCAGATATCATACATAGAGAGTGGAGGCCTGAGTCCGATAAAAGAAGAGAAAAAATCAGGTTCGGATTTTTCGTGAATCGTTCCCGTGAGCTTGATCTCTAAATAAGACCGGGTTTTAACTGTTGGAGTTCTTTTAAATTCAAAATAGATAAATGAAGTCAGGGTGGCCACAATGAGTATGAAAAAAACAAGAAAAATGATCAGGATATATCTTCCTCGCGTCATGAGTCCTCCTAGAAAAACAGTCTCTTGTATCTTATTTCTTTGCTTCCTTTTTTGCAATCTAAAACCTGTTATACAACCGTGAACCTTTTTGAGATTTTTTCGTAGGAAGGTTTGACTTGAGTAAGAGAGGAGAAAAATGAACAAAATTAAAACACTTTGGAAACTGGGTACACTCATCTTCATCGTGATTTATTTAAGCGGGTGTCTTTATGTGGATGTCATCGAAAATGTTAAAAATCCGGAGCGATATTTTCGAGAGGCATATCGAGAGATTGACCGAATTCCTCGCAATCGATTTGCAAGAAAACATCGGCCTGAACAGCTCCATGTTTTGGTCTATGAAAGATCGGAAAGAAAAATTGTCAAAGTCATTCTTCCTGTTGGTCTTGTGGACTCCTGTTCAGACTTGGAACACTGGATTGAGGAAGAATGTGATGAAATTGGCTTTGAAAAGAGGTATGATTTGAAAAGGTACAGATTAAACAGGAAAAAGTTTAGAAATTTACGGCGCAAGAGCCCCGGATATCTTGCAGAATTCAAGGATAAGGACAGTAAAGTTCTCATCTGGTTAAAATAGAAGGGCCGGTACAATTTTCGATAAAGCGACGAGAATCAGCTTGGACGTAGAGATTGGAAAACAGGATATTGATGGAGACATCTGTGTTCTCTTGGAAAAGATAAAAAGCGGCGATAGAGAAGCATTTGTCACACTCACTCGTCTCTACCAAAGAAGAGTTTTTGTCCTTGCTTATTCATTTTTCCGGAACAAAGAAGATGCCTTAGATATAGTCCAGGAAACCTTCCTGCGTGTCTTCCAGAAAATTGACATGTTTAAAAAAGGAAGAAATTTCCAGAACTGGCTACTTCAAATTGCAAAAAATCTCTGTATCGATTTTTATCGCAAACGTCAAAGCAGGGAATCCCATTTGAATGGAGGAACGGATATCAGTGAATTGAGCGTCAGAGATCCCAAAGCATCAGAAACTCATAAAACATCTGATATCAACAGTGTTCTTTCCAACTGCATAAATCGACTTTCAGAAAAACAGTGGATAGTCTTTGTGATGAAGCAGGTTAATCAACTCGAGTACACTGAAATAGCCCAAATCCTCAATGTCGCAACAGGGACAGTAAAGTCCCTTCATTTTAAGGCCACACAAAACTTGCGAACTCTTGTGCGTCCGTATTTAGGGAGTCAATCATGAAAGATTGTCAGAAAATCAGGAAAGATCTAGTGGCTTTCCTCTGTGGAGAGCTTGAATCGAATGACCAGGTGCGTATCAAAACTCACTTGGATGTTTGCTCTCTTTGTCGAGATGAGGCTCGAGAGTTGGAATTTATCCAGAAGGAATCGGGGTCTCTTATTCCAGAATTGTCAGAAGTCATGTCTTCAGTGGATTGGGAAACACTTCCTGGAAAAATAGCCGACAAAGTTTTAAGGAAGGATATGGCAGCCGATTTGTCACGGTTGAAGAAGCCATGGTTTTCTCTGATTGTCCAGCCAAAATGGAAGCCTGTCTATATCGGGCTATTATTTGGGCTTATC
>CAZLLG010000295.1:0-4840 GCA_964560275.1 uncultured Eubacteriales bacterium
AATCTTACCTTCATCGGTTTTGACATTGTAAGCCCCGATATGCTGGGTGATTCCACCTGATTCTTTGCCAACCAGGTTTGACTCTCGAAAAGCATCGAGAAGAGTCGTCTTGCCGTGGTCCACATGACCCATTATAGTCACGACCGGGGGACGGACCTCCAGTTCTTCAGACCGGCCTTCCAATCGCTGTTTCAACTCATCTTCAATAGAAATAATTTCTATTTCTAGTTCAAGGGTGTCAGAAAGGGATTGTGCGATCGATGGAGTGAGAGGATCATTCACCGTAATAGAAAATCCTTCTCTCTTGAGTAATGTCAAAATGTCCTTGGCTCTCACTTCAAGCTGATCGGAAATTTCTTTTATGTTTAAACCTTCTTTGATTTGGATTTTTTGGGTGGTGTCTTCGGCTGCATTTTTTTTGGATTGATTTTTCTCTTCTGATTTCATGTTATATATTTTCTCCAGTATTCTCGTATCTTATGCCTTAAATTTGATTAATTTCAATTCTGTATCCTACCAAAATAGAAGCCAGCCGAACGTTCATGCCTTTTTTACCAATTGCCAGTGACAGCTGGTCCTTTGCGACGGCCGCCTGGAGCATCTTTTCACCCATATTTCGAACGAAAACTCTCTCGACCCTTGCCGGACTTAGAGCTGCTTTGGCGTAATCAAGAGGATTATCTGACCACTCGATGATATCGATTTTTTCACCCTGCAGTTCTTGGCTGATGGCTAAAATTCTGTTGCCTTTGATCCCAATGCACGCTCCCACAGGATCAACGTCTTTTTCATTTGTAAAGACAGCAACTTTTGCTCTTTCTCCAGCCTGCCTGACAATATCTTTGATCACAATACTTCCATTGGCAATTTCAGGGGTTTCCAATTCAAGAAGTTTGGCCAGGAATCTGTTATCCGTCCGAGACACGATGACTTGGGCACCTGAAGCCTCTTTGTAAACATGCTTAATGACTGCTTTGACACGATCTCCTATTCTGTAGTTTTCATTGGGCAGCATTTCTCGTTTGGGAAAGAGTACTTCTGTTTTGTCCAATTCAAGGATCATATTATTATTCGCCTCAAACCTGCGCAGCACACCTGTACTGAGTGTACCCAATCTGGAGGCAAACTGGTCATAGACCTTTTCCTGCTCGGCATCGCGAACCTTCTGAAATATCACCTGCTTGGCTGCTTGCGCAGAAATACGGCCCAAAGTATCAGAGGGGAGATCGACTTCAACGGTTTCTCCGACTTTGGCCTTTATGTCGATATTTTTGGCGTCTTCGAGAGATATTTCAGTGGCAAGATTTTTGGGTGCTGTCTTAATCGTTTTGACCGAATAGACACGGAGCTCTCCTTTTTCAGGCTGGAAAGTGACAAATATTTCTTCATCGTGATTGAAATATTTAGTCGAGGCGACTTTCAGAGATTCTTTTATGGCATCGACGATAACGTGTGTAGCTACACCTCTTTCTTTGCTGAGTTGGACGATAGTATTCCACACTTTTACTTTCATTTATCCAGCCTAACTTGTGTCTCTACAGAGGTGCAAAGAAACGTGAATTATAAATGAAAATATTCAGAATAGCAAATAAAAAGGGAGGCCTAAACTCCGTTTCACATGAAGAGCGGGGCAAATACGAGGCTGACTACGGCCATGAGTTTGATCAGGATATTCATAGAGGGACCGGATGTGTCTTTTAAGGGATCTCCCACCGTGTCCCCGATAACTGAGGCCGCATGACAATCGGTGCCTTTCCCTCCGAGGTGACCCTCTTCGATCCATTTTTTTGCATTGTCCCAGGCCGCACCGGCATTTGACATATAGATTGCGAGAAGAACTCCCGTAGCTGTCGCACCTGCCAGAAAACCGCCCAGAGCCTCAGCTCCGAGCACCAATCCAACCAGAAGAGGCATAATAACCGCACTCAGTCCAGGAATAATCATCTCAACAAGAGCTCCTCGGGTAACGATGTCGATGCATCGGTCCGAATCGGGCTTGGCTTTTCCTTCCATAAGTCCAGCAATTTCCCTGAATTGCCGCCTGATCTCCACGACCATTTTGTTCGCTGCCCGGCCCACGGCATTTAGAGTAAAAGCAGCAATTGCGAATGGCATGAGGGCTCCAATGAGCAGTCCGATCACAGTCTGGACATTGGTGAGGCTGATAAATTCGAGATTTGTCGTCTTCTGGTAGGCCGAGAAAAGAGCCAGGGCCGTCAGAGCTGCAGAACCAATGGCGAAACCCTTCCCTATAGCTGCAGTCGTGTTCCCAGATGCATCCAGTTTGTCCGTGATCTTCCGGACTTCTGGGCCCAGTTTGGACATCTCTGCGATTCCTCCTGCATTGTCAGCAATAGGACCATAAGAATCTGTAGACATCACAATGCCAATGGTGGCCAGCATTCCCACTGCGGCCAGTGCAATGCCGTAGAGATTGGCGAGTTGATAAGAGACATAGATAGTGGCGGCAATCGTCAAAAGAGGGAAGATTGTACTTTGAAATCCGAGCGCCATGCCTGTAATGATGGTTGGGGCACTTCCGGACTCGGTCGTTTTGGCCAGGTTCTTTACAGGAGGTCCGGATGTGAAATATTCGCTTTCCAGCCCTATGAGAACTCCCGAGAGCACTCCACTTACGACAGCCCAGAACACATTCAATTCGGTCAGAAGAATTTTAACAGCGAAAAAAGCCCCTATCAAGAAAAGGAAACCACTGATGTACGTCGAATTTCTGAGTACGGATTGTGGGCTGAATTTTTTGAGAATATTGATAGAAAAAACTCCGATGACTGAGCAGACAAGCCCTAATGCGATGAGCAAAACAGGGAGAGACATATAATTCAAGTGCGGGGTCATGGTGGCTCCAATGGCAATAGAGGCGATAACAGAACCAACGTAGGATTCAAAAAGGTCGGCACCCATTCCTGCTGTATCGCCAATATTGTCACCCACATTATCGGCGATAACTCCGGGATTGCGGGGATCGTCTTCGGGAATCCCGGCTTCGACTTTACCGACTAGGTCAGCGCCAACATCGGCGCTCTTCGTGTAAATGCCTCCGCCCACTCGAGCAAACAGTGCCACTGAGCTTGCTCCCATAGCGAAACCGTTTATAATTGCGGGATTTTTTGTGAAGAAAAAGAAAAACAGCCCAACTCCAGCCAGGCCCAGTGCAGCCACGGAGATTCCCATAACGGCTCCTCCTTGAAAGGCGATGGTCAAAGCATGAGGAGCGCCTCCATCTATGGCTCCCTGCGCAGAACGAACTGCGGATCGGGTTGAACCTTTCATTCCGATAAATCCAGCAAGCATAGAACACGAAGCACCAGTGAGAAATGCTAGACTCGTATTGATGGTAAATGCTTTCCACAAGACAAAGAAGAGGACTCCCACAAAAATGAATATAAATGTATACTCTCTCTTCAAGAAGATCATCGATCCGGAGTGAATGGATTCAGCGATCTCCTGCATGAGGTCGTTTCCTTTTGGATATCGTTTGATGTAGAAGTAGAGACCAATTGCGAAAATCAATCCCAGAATTCCTAAAATGTAAGAATGAGGAATAATCTCTAATAAAGTCATTGTTTGTTCCTTATGTAAACTTGAAGAACTGTATAGCATAATCGAATGACGAAATCAATCAGACGGTTATATTAAACACTGCAATCCCTTATTATAAAAACTATTTCTAGGAAGATGGTGAGAAATCCGCAATCCTCCATATCTATTCTAGAGCCAGACAGGAACCTTTATGTGTTCAGCCCCCACCGCTTGAAGAATGCGGGTAGAGACAGAGACACGACTTCCATCCGGCTCAACTGCAAGTGTTAAAAAAGTACGCATCACCATTTCCGTGATATCTAGATACTTTTAAGCTTGAATTTACAGCACGAAATTGGAAATGCTTTTTTATGGGGGGAGGGAGGTTAAAGGGTGTGGCCGCGGAGGCTGTAGGGGCCGCAAGATGTGATGTTGACGTCTACGAATTGGTCCATCACCTCGTCTTTTGATGAGAAATTGATAACTTGATATCCAGCGTTTCGACCCGAGAAAATATTCGGATCCTTTTTGCTTCTTCCCGTACAAAGCACTTTTATCGTGCTCCCTATCAAGGTACAATTTGTTTCGATTTGGATATTTTTCTGTACTTTTTGCACGGCCATCAATCTATCTTTTTTTTCAGAGAGAGGCACATCATCAGGGTTATTTTTCGCTTCGGTTAATGGGCGAGGGGAGTAGCGAAAGGAAAAAATATTGGTGTACCGGACTTCAGCGAGAAGACTCATGGTCTCCTGGAATTCTTTATCTGATTCCCCAGGAAATCCGACAATAATATCCGTGCTTAGGCAGATGTCTGGCATCAACCTGCGGATCTCTTTTATGATTTGAAGATACTCTTCTCGAGTGTAGCCTCGATTCATCCGGCTTAAAACTGAAGTTGAACCCGATTGAACAGGGAGATGAAGCTGGTGGCAGATTCGTTTTGACTCCTTCATGGCTGTGGCGATGTCCAATGAAAAATTTTTTGGATGAGATGTGATAAACCGTATCCAATCTATTTCTTCAATTGCGTTTGCTTTCTGTAAAAGTTTGACAAATCCCATTTGGGAATTTGGATCGATGTAGGAATTGACGTTTTGTCCGAGGAGCTGAATTTCTTTGTAGCCCCTGTCAGCCAGACCCTGAATTTCGGCTAGAATTTGAGGAGCAGGCCTGCATTTTTCCCTGCCTCGAGTGTAAGGGACAATACAATAAGTGCAAAAATTGTTGCATCCCTCCATGATGGTGACAAAGGCACTGACTTTGCTCGCGCTGAGTGATTGTGCAGCCGGTATTTCAT
>CAZLLG010000296.1:0-4834 GCA_964560275.1 uncultured Eubacteriales bacterium
GATGCAAAAATGAATTTTGATGACAACGCTCTCCTCCGGCATCCTGATATCAAAGAGATGCGGGATCTGGATGAAGAAGATCCCCTGGAAGTAGAGGCTTCTCAGTTCGACCTTAACTATATCAAACTGGACGGGAGTGTCGGCTGCATGGTTAACGGAGCGGGCCTTGCTATGGCGACTATGGATATCATCATGTATTCAGGAGGGATGCCCGCCAATTTTCTAGATGTAGGAGGGGGAGTTTCAGAAGAGGCTGTTAAGAATGCTTTTAGAATTCTCATCTCTGATAAAGATGTCAAGGCCGCCTTGATAAATATTTTTGGCGGAATAGTCCGGTGTGATCTTGTGGCTAAGGGTATTGTCAATGCCGCAAAAGAACTGGGCCTAAAAATTCCGATGGTGGTGAGGCTTGAAGGAACCAACGTTGAGATCGGAAAACAAATTTTAGAAGATTCTGGACTTGCTTTTCACTCGGCATCGAGCATGAAAGAGGCGGCCGAAAAAGTCGTGCCTCTTGTCCAACAATAAGTAGGAGTCAACCATGAGTATTTTAATCGACGAAAACACAAAAGTTGTCGTTCAGGGGATCACAGGAGCTGAAGGAACATTCCACACTGAACGCATGTTGGAATACGGCACCAAAGTCGTTGCAGGAGTCACTCCCGGAAAAGGTGGGCAGACTCATCTTAATGTCCCCGTGTTCAATACCGTCGCTGAAGCCGCAAATGAAACCGGAGCCAATGTAGCAGCTATTTTTGTTCCTCCCTATTTTGCGGCTGACGCTATCATGGAATCTGCAGAGGCAGGAACTGATCTTGTCGTCTGCATCTCAGAAGGCATCCCCACATTCGATATGATTAAAGTAAAGCGATATATCAAGGAACAGGGATGTCACCTCATTGGTCCCAACACACCTGGCATCATTTCTCCAGGAAAGTGTAAAATTGGAATCATGCCTGGACATATCCACACCCAAGGCTCGATTGGAATTATTTCCAGATCCGGTACATTAACGTACGAAGCTGTACAACAGGTTTCTCTTCTGGGATACGGCCAATCCACAGCCATCGGCATTGGAGGAGATCCTATTGTAGGTTTAAAATACATCGGCCTCCTTGAAATGTTTAAAGAGGATAGTGATACCGAAGCTGTCATACTCATTGGGGAAATCGGGGGGACGGCTGAGGAAGAGGCTGCAGAGTACATACAAGGGAAATTTCCTAAACCTGTCGTTAGTTTTATCGCTGGACAGACTGCTCCTCCCGGAAGACGAATGGGACATGCCGGTGCCATCATCGCAGGTGGAAAAGGCACGGCCAAAGAAAAAATGGCGGCCCTAGAAGCCGCTGGAGTCCATGTAGCCCAGAGTCCGGCTGATATTGGAAACAAAGTAAAAGACGCATTAAGTTAATTCTTAAAGGAGAGAAAGGCTCAGTACGCCCTCCACGCGTGATGACGAATAAACTTAAAGTTGATTTTCATATTCACACAGCTGAAGACCCGAAAGATTACATTCCCTACAATTCATTTCAACTTATCGACAAAGCCAGTCAAAAAGGATTTGACGCTCTAGCCATCACAAATCACGACACCGTTTTTTACAATACGGATATAATCCAATACGCTGAAAAAAAAGGGATCCTTCTCATTCCAGGTATGGAGGCGACATTTTCTGATGCGCACATCTTGATATTAAATCCAGATTTTAATTTCAATCCCGATGGACGCACTCTCCAAGAACTGCCCAACATAAAAAAAGAAGACAATTTGATCATAGCTCCCCATCCTTTTTTTCACAAATTAAAATCTCTAAAGTCCGACCTTCTGACCTACATCCATCTATTTGATGCGATCGAATTTGCCCAGTACTACAACAGTCTCATCAACTTCAACAAAAAAGCCGTGGATACGGCCTCTGAGTATAAAATACCATTGGTCGCTACTTCAGATTGTCACTTTATCTGGCAGTTTGGAGACACGTTCACTCTAGTGGAGGCCAATAAAGACATACATTCTATTATAAAGGCCGTAAAATTAGGAAACGTAGAAATTGTAGCTAAACCCATTTCACTGGCCACAATGGCTAAAGTCATGACCACATTTGCGTTCAGAAGAATTATATACAATCAGAAAAAAAGAAAAATATGAAGATATCCTCTCAACATCAAAAATAAAACCAGGCCCTAATTCTTTTCTCTAATTCTTTTCTGAAATTGACTTCAACTATTTCTTATGCTAACTTCTCTCTAGATTGCCTGCTGATGGAAATCACAATTGCGGTCTAGTATTGAGGATGATTTTTATCAGATAGGGCGGTTCAGGAGAAATGGGCATGGAAAATCAGGACAAATCCGACACACAAACCCCATCGGAAAAGAAAACTGGAGCAGGCTTAGATATCGGCACGGCATTCCTTGTCGGCGCCCGACAAAAATCGGAAGAAAAAGAATTCCTTCTTAAAAAAGCCCGCTGCGCTTTTGTTGAACTTGGGTTAGATTCTCTTGGAATCCTGAAGATGAAGAACATCCCTTTCATCAAAAAAGAGGACACCGTCTTAATCATAGGGGATGAAGCTATCAAGATTCCTCGCGCTTTTTTTACCAGAAGCGACAATCTTGATTTTACGGAACTTCAAGTCAGGCGCCCCCTTTCTGATGGATTCATTTCACCTAGAGAAGCAGATGCTATTGCCGTTCTTGGCGTAATCATCAAACAAATCTTAGGCGAACCTTTAGTTCCGGATGAAAAAGTTTATTTCAGTGTCCCAGCCTTGCCAATAGACAATCCGCATGTCAACATCGAGTACCATACTGAAACATTTATCAATCTGCTGCAAAATATCGGATATGTTGGAACACCCATCAATGAAGCCTATGCAATTGTTCATTCGGAAGGAGAGGAGTTCGGTTACTCATGTATGACTATCTCCTGGGGAGCAGGACTGACCAACGTCGGTATGGCCAATGAAATCTGGGAAATTGACAGCTTCAAATTTTCTGTCTCCCGGGGAGGTGACTATATTGACAGAGGGGTTTCCGATTCTCTGCGGATCCCGATCACTCGAGTCATTCTGGAAAAAGAAGGGGATCGAAAAAAGGAAATTCCTCGTTTAGATTTAACGAATCCAAGAAATGAAATCCAAGTTGCTATAAAGTATTTTTACAAATCGTACATCAACTATGTCCTGGATCTGATCCATGCAAAATTTTTCACATTAAAAACGACTGTTCCTCTCCCTGATTCTTTACCGATCATCTGCAGTGGCGGTTCGGCGATGCCCAAGGGATTTATTGACCTTGTCAAAGATGGAGTTCTCGAAAAAAGGAGCAGACTTCCCTTTAATGTCTCGGAGGTCATCCTTGTAAAAAGCCCTCTTACCGCAGTCGCTAAAGGGCTCAGATTGAAATTAGAAATGGAAAATGACTAGAGCAGTCAAATGATAGGCCTTGGCTCCAAAGATAAAAAGAAACATAAGGAAAAAGAGCGTACACTCCCAGGCTCAAACAAAAGTCTGAATTCGGTTACAGGAATAGGTTCTTCTTTATCCATCATCGGGAAGGTCAAAGGAAACGAAGACCTTTTCGTCGACAGTAAGGTAAAAGGTTCTATTTTTATTGATAACCACACTCTGACAATTGGTCCCAATGGTCAGATCGAAGCGGATCTTAAAGCAAGAAATATAATTGTTCAAGGACATGTAAAGGGAAACATTCAAGCCTCAGAAAAAGTTTTTATTCAGGAAGCTGCTCAGGTTTTCGGAGATATTATTGCAGCCGACATTTCTGTAATGGATGGAGCCTATTTTGAAGGCAACGCCAAAATCAAAAAATCTTCTCAAGAGGTTAAACCTGATACCCTGCCAGCAGAGAAAAAATCCGAGGCTCGACTCCTTATCGAAGATGAGCTTGGAGAAAATTAAGCAATACTGAAATAATAAATCCCCTTAAGGGTCGACTTATCGTGTCATATGCTAGTTAGACATCCTTTTCACTGGATGTTCCCTTTAATCTCAGTCATCTCGATTTTAAGTGTCAATTCAATTTCCTCTGCATCACGTAGAACGCGAATTTTTACCTCATCTCCCCAAGTAAATCGCGACAGACAAGTTCTTAGTGTGTTGATACTTGTATAACCTGTCCCATCCACATCTAAAACAATATCTCCCTTTTTTACATCTTGGCCCATAGCGATGCCCCCTATGGGATCGCGTTCGATAACAAGATTATCTAGTCCATCGAACTTCTTGAAGCTCAATCCCATGGAAGGATAGACCGGCCTCTCCTCCTCTTCAAGCCCCCAGATATAGTCAGAAAAAGTTCTGGAAACCCGGACGGAAGCAGTCTCTTTGTCAGCTTCTAAACACACTATTGTTTTAAACGGCACACCAGTTCTCCCAAAAACTCTATAGTTTATTCCTAAGTTATAAAGAAGATGTCCGGATCCTGCAAGAACCACCATTCGCCGGCCGTCCTGCTCGGCCGCTTCAACAGCGTTAAAAGCCATCACTTCATCCCAAGCCGATTGAGCTCTATAAAGGCCTTCAAACATCATTTCCAAACCAGCGCCCTTCATTTGATGTGGAAGTTCTGCCTCTTCAAAAATCGTTCTGATGAGTTTTCGATGATCCTCATTTGAGAGATCGGGCTGAGGAATAATGAGTTTTTGTTCGTCTGATAAGGCCTCCCACCCTTTCATACGGACTGCTGAAATCATAGATCTAGGTGCGTTCAAGGCATAGACAGGGATTTTGTTCGCTTTGGCATACTTAAAAATCTTCTGATAAAAACCAAAATTGAAATTCCAAGTGACATACCACTCCGCTTCTTGAATGAAT
>CAZLLG010000297.1:0-4827 GCA_964560275.1 uncultured Eubacteriales bacterium
GTGAAAGCTTTAAGGGAAAAGACAATAGGCGACCTATCACCGGAAGAGATAGCGAATAGCCGAGCACACGTTACGCCAAAGTCAGGAGCACAAGTAGGGCAATTTTATAATCGATATTATATTCCCAGAGTGCACCTATAAGAAGAAGAAATATGATGAACAAGGGTTTTTCTGTCGAAAGAAGAATGGGATAGATTTTCTCCTGGATTTTAGTCAGGTTGGAAAAAGTGACTCCCAGTACCATTCCCAAATAGAGTGGTGGCAGATTAAAATAAAAAGCGGCCCCTGAGACAAAAAAAACGAGTCCTAAAAGATAGACGAGTAAATCCTGTTCTTGATTCTTCCTCTTGGTTAAGACATGAAACAAAATACCGAAAAGCACAGGGAAGGCCGTTGAGACCATAAGCCGAATCGCTCCGCTGATAAAAGCATTCGATTCCGAAAAAGGGAAATGCCAGAAAGAAAACAGGAGAGCCAATCCGACAATCCCCCAGAAGCCGCTTACACTGACTAAAAAACGGGCAAGATAAAAATATTGCCCTCTTGTTGGAGTGAAAGCTAGAGATGCATTGATAAGCGTTGGAGAATTCAAACTGATTAGCAGGCCTAATGCCAGAGCCATCCCATAGAGAAGGAAGATCGGTTCAGAAATATACAAAACCTTGAGGAGGAAAAAAAGCCCAAAAAAAACAACACCAAAAGTGGACAAAAATTGCAAGTAGGACAAACCAAGATATTTTCCCGGAAATCGCCGCAAGTATTTGAATTCGAGCTGAAAACCGAACAAAAATCCAATCCAGCCCAATCCCAGCCCAATCAGAGGTGTCAATCCCTGCAAAACCTGTAGGCTCAAAATATTGAGAACTTCTCTCCCCATGTAAAAGCCCACAAAAATGTAAATCAAACCGGAAAGAAAAAGAAAGGTCAATGGAGAAAGATAGCTCTCCCTACGGACAATGAGCCGTGAGCCAAGGAAGGCAAGAAGTACAAGAAGCCCAAATGCATAGATGGCGTGCATGAATCTTATATTTCAGGCTTGAGTCCCTCCACACGGTCGAGTGGCATAGTGAAGACAATTCCAGTTCCGGGTTGTCCCAGATCGCCTAAAATCTTTTTTAATACTTTGATAACAGGTTCTTCTTTATTGTCAGTGATTACAGAAAAAATCATCTTATTATGAGGTTTAGCTCCTGCAAACATAAAACGAAGCCCAGCAAAAATTGGGACTTCCTCGCTTATGACATGACCCATCCCAATGCTGTCGATTATTGTTGCTCCAGTCACTCCAACTTCGAGGAAGCCTTCCAGGACTTCTTCGAGTTTTTCCACTTTATTTAATATTATTACAAGTAGCTTCATCCGATTTTTTCCTCTTCATTTTCAAGGAGTTGGCAGACGTCTAGAGGATTTTTTAGCTTTTGGACCTTCTCGACAAAATTTGTCTCCTTAACCAGACGACAGATATGTGCAAGAATTCTGAGTTGGATTCCCGGTCTGGCCGAATTTCCTAAGAGTAAAAAAAAGACAAACGTTGGTTTCTGGTCCGCGGCCTCATAGTCAGTTCCATTTTTCACAATACCCAAAGCGAGAAAAGGCTCCCGGACTTCTTCTGTAAGAGCATGGGGAACAGCGATCCCTTTTTCTAGTCCCGTACTCCCCAAACTCTCTCTTGCTAGAAGTTCATTGAGGATGGCTTTTTCATTGCTGATCAGATTCCTATTTTTGAGTTCCTTTGTAAAATCTGCCAACACCTGTGCCTTCTCCCCAGGCTTCATATCAAATAAAATATGAGTTTCATCGAGCAGATCACATATTTTCATATTTCTCCTCTATCTTTTTTATTCTCAATTGGTCTTAAAATCCATATTCCCTTGGAACTCGATTCGATGTCTTCAGATCTATACAACATCGGATGATACAATCCCTCAAGCCACAAAGAAATCTGATCATCATAAAACCTGCTGAGAAAATGTCCACTTTGACCAGAAGTTAAAACACTGACAGAATTTGTCCAATCCGACAAGTCCATTATGAGCCGACAGGAGGCCCCGTGTGTCGTCTCATAATTTTCTGAAAAAGTAGCCTTGACGGTAAAACGATCTCCACTGATTGGGAACTTCCCTGAGTTAAAAAACTTAAAGAGAGGAACCTGACCAAGGATATGCTGATAATTAAGTGCATGCATGTCTTCCCAATCCCACATCTCTTGAGGTCCCTTTTTTTCTGTCATCGAGTCATAAGCTTTCTTCATGCTTCTTTTGATGATGATTTCCCAAGTTTCGGTTTCAGCTGTGTTCTTATCGTCCCACCATGAAGATTCAGGAGAAGACATAATACGAAGCAGACCTGCCCTTTTTCGCCTAGTTCTCTTGATAAAACTTTCATAGTTTTCCCCTAGTTCATCCGAAAAAACTTCTCGTGATAATACCTCTAAGAAAACATTAAAGAGTGCAGGTGCTGCTCCTCCTCCCATTTGTTTATCCCAATTTTCCAGCAGGCTGAATCCGTTTCGAGTGCTCTGCTCCTCGCTTTCGATATCTTTGAGAAAAGACAGAAAAAGTTCCGCTTTTTTATTAAAAATGTCGCCCTGGATTTTCATGAGGGATTCAACACTATGAGATTCTCTCTGTTCGAGAAGTTCTCTCACCCTATCGGCCCTGAATGGCGCATCCCAATCTACACTGATATAATAAGGATAATCTTCTGGCGCAATATCTTGATTGGCTGTCACAATAGTTTGCTCTTGAGGATTCAAGACATGGGGTTTATCCTCTTCTGCAAGAAATCCTTGCCACCTTCCCTCCTCTTTCCATGCCGGATAGGGAAACAGAGCAGCTTCTTTCTCTCTTAAAGGAATCTTCCCGCTCAAGTAATATCCTATGTTCCCCTCTCTATCACCGTAGATATAATTTTGAGAGGGAGCATCCAAAAGTTTGACAGCCTCTGTGAAATCCTCCCAAGACTGGGCTTTATTGAGTAGATATAACGCATCGGCGGTTTGCCCCCCTTCATAGATAACCCATTGCATGGAGAGAGACTCCTCGCTTTTAATGACCTGCGGAGTTAAAATCGGACCTCTTGACGTCCACAGCACCTCGAGCTTTTCAGGCTTATTCTTTCCTTTGATCTTTATGAGTTCGACTCTTTTCAGTAAGGGTTTCCAACCATCCTCATCCAGATACATGTCTTTTGAATCGTTTAATCTTTCGATATAAAGATCTTGCACATCAGCAGCGGAATTGGTTATCCCCCAAGCAATGGAATCATTATGTCCAATGATTACATAGGGGGCTCCAGGCAGAGAGACACCTGTGACATCTATCGTAGGGCTCTTCAAATGGATTTCAAACCATATGGGGGGAACATTGATTTCAAGGTGAGGGTCGTTGGCGAGGAGTGGTCTTTTTGAATCAGTTTTGCCTCCTGAGATCACCCAATTATTACTGCCCTGAAACTCAGGAAAATTTCTGAGTTCAAGCTGGGATAGATTTCTCAATTCCGGAGGAAGTGAGACAATGTCCTCTTCCAATATTTCCAGCGCTTTTTCGCTTCCAACTCGCTGGACCAAATTTCCTCTCATAGCCTCACTTGCATAATCCACACAGAGCAATAACGCCATAACTTGTTTTATCGCCAAGGTATCCAAGGGAGTCCATGGCTCAGGTCGACAGCGCAAAAGGATGTATTCAGGAGGCCAGCGGTACTTCTGTATTTTCATCCATTCGTTGACTCCTCTGCAGTAAAAAAGAAGAAGATCCTTTATCTTTGTTGAAAGCTTTCCATAGTCTTTGAGGATGGCCTCCTTCAGGCCAAAATTCCGGAGAATTTTGTCCTGATTCAGAGCCGTTTTTCCTAGAATCTCTGACAGGCGGCCGGATCCAGTTCGACGCAGAAGGTCCATCTGCCACATTCGCTCCTTGGCATGAATAAATCCGCATGCAAAAAACAGATCTTCTTCGTTTGAAGCAAAAATATGAGGGACACCCCATTCATCCGTGACAATCCGCACTGGATTTATCAGATCCTGAAACGCGGCTTCCCCTTTGATTTTAGGTTTGCTGAGATGAAAATGGAGAAAAAGAAAAAAAACAAAACCCGCAATAAAAATAAAGATGGAGAGGAGAGTTAATCCTAGGATTTTTTTCATTATCACTCGATGTTAAACACATAGTTCTTATCTTGGTTGACAATCTCGTCAGCCCTTTTGATGATATCATCTTCAAATATAATCCCCTGTTTCCTTGCAGCTTCTAAATTGAGATGGAGTTTGATCTCTGTCATGTATTGAATAGGAATGTTTTTGGGACTAGTTCCGTTTTTAACTTGGAGAGCAATCTGGCCCGCTTTATAACCCATGGCATAGAAATCCCAACCCATAGCGGCACAAGCCCCATTGAGTGTATGAGGAGGAAATCCACCAAAAAGAGGAATACCATTTTCTTCTGCTACCCGTCCAATGAGTTCAAATGACGCATTAATCGTATTATCCGAAATCTGGTAGATAGCATCAACATTATCGTTGATCAAGGCTTGAGCAGATAATAGAATTTCGTTTGAACTGGCAATCGAGACTGCCTTTATCTCTAAATTCAGTTCTTCTGCCCCATCTCTAGCCAGACTCAGATAATATTCGGAATTGCGCTCAGCCGGAGTCCATAGGGTTCCAATTGTCTTAACATCGGGAAGCACTTCTTTTATAAAAATTAAACTTTCTTTGATTGGTCCTCGAGAGGAGATCCCTGTCACATTGCTCAAATGGTCATTTTCTGAATTCCCTGCACCGACTAGAAAAGGATTGGCCACTGAAGAAAACACAATAGGGATCGT
>CAZLLG010000298.1:0-4818 GCA_964560275.1 uncultured Eubacteriales bacterium
TCTATCTTTCCCGGAATGTTGAAGCTCAAATTCACCTGTTTAAAAGGTTTCACCTCTCCGGAAAACCTCTCAATCAGCACAAAATCTTTCTTTTCATACGTCGCTGTCCTGACACGAATCCGGTTGACGGTCTCTTCGACCGTGTCTTCAGCCGGCCTTTGGCAGGACAAGAAAGCTCCTGTTGTCAGAAGTAGAAAACTAACCAAAACCACAGACTTATTCTTTGAGTAGAATTGAGTTTTGTGGGGCTTTTTTCGATCCATTCCGGTTCTCTCCTCTTATCCAATTGATTCTTTATTTATCTTTTTTCATATATTTTTCAAACCAGGCCATGAGATAGAGCTGCTGCAGCATCCGATGAGAGGGACGTCTCCATCCATGGAACTCATCCGGCATGCGGACAAGAAGCGTGTCCTTTTTGAGCATTTTGAGAGCACGATAGTACTCCTCACTCTGAGTCATGGGAGTACGTAAATCCGCCTCACCTGTCATGACCATAGTCGGGGTTGTGACTTTGGCCACATAATGAAGCGGAGAACGAGCGGCATATTCCATGGGATCCTCCCAAGGGTATTTTTCGAACTGTCTATACCAGCTGGAGCCATCGGTCGTGCCTACAAAGGAATGCCAGTTGATCACGGGCCTCATGGACACGGCTGCACAGAAACGATCTGTATGTCCAACTATCCACGCCGTCAATACGCCACCCCCGCTGCCACCGCAGACAAAAAGGTTGTCAGTATCGATAAAACCTTTGTCGATGGCGGCATCCACAGCGGCCATCAAATCATCGTAGTCTTTTCCTGGATAGGAAAATTGGATTCCGTTGACAAAATCCTGCCCGTATCCCGTGCTTCCTCTGGGATTCATGAACAGGACAGCATATCCTTTTGCTGCGAAGTTTTGCCAGGCCCAATTGAAGCGAACGGTGTACATGGACCACGGACCTCCATGGATCCAGAGAAGCATAGGATATTTTTTGCCGGATTCAAAATCCGCTGGTTTGATAAGCCAGCCTTGAAGATCTAAACCGTCCGGCGATTTAAACCACATCTCTTCCACTTCACCAAGTTTTATATCACCCAGAACATCTGTATTGACATCTACGAGAGTCTTAATATCTGCAGGGCTGTCGAGATTGAGAGTGACAAGTGTACCCGGACTGTAGTAGCTGGACAGAGTGGCAGCAACCTGGTTATTTTTCGCCAGGGACAAACCGGAGAGATAATGGTTCCCTTCGGTAATCGCTTTGATGTTTCCACTTCGGGATACAAAATAATAGTTTGCCACTCCCTTTTCTCTCATGAGGTAAAAGACCCCCGAGCTGTCATTGGACCAGGTGACAGAAGAGGGAGAATTAGGCAAATCTCCTGCCAGGAGCCGTTTTTGGCTCCCGCTGGAATCCATAATGTAGAGACTGGATAAATGACTTGTATAGTTCTTGTCATCGTAGCCGGTATAGGCAATCCACTTGCCGTTAGGAGAAACACGCATGCCCCGGTCCGGACCTTTCCGGTCTGTAAGAGTTTTGATAGCCAATGAATCGAGGGAGACAGAATAGATCTCAGAATCGCCTCTCTGGTACTCGACATCAGGTTTCCGGATGGAGCTGAAGTAGATGGTCTTCCCATCCATTGACCATTGTGGATCGCTGTGGGAGTAATTCCCTGAGGTCAGTTTGCGGGGTGTGCCACCCAATTCGGCATCGAGAGTATAGATGTGTGAGTATCCTTTGGGTACCGGCCCCCGGCCATCTCTCTGCCAGGATAATCTGTCGATGACTATTCCAGGTGATGCCCATTTTGCCCCACTGGGCCTTTTAGGGAGTTTAACAGGAAGTATGGGTGTATTGTCACGGACAAACATGGTGAAGGCCAACGTTTGACCATCGGGGGACCACTTTAAACTTCCGGGTGTCGTCTGAAGATGTGTGAGCTGAGCGACCTCTCTTGTGTCCATCCACATGATGTGGAGCTGCGTCGTGCCGTCCCTGTCCGAAAGGAAGGCGATCTTTTTCCCATCCGGGGACCACACAGGTGAGGAATCGCTCCAGTCCCCTTCAGTGAGTTTGCGGATTCTCTCTCCGGCCACATCCACCAGCCACAGATTGCTCCGTGTGCGGTCATTGACTTTATCCACCCAACCTCGTGTAAACAGGATGAGCTTCCCATCCGGAGAAATATTGGGACTCCCAACAGATTCCATCTCCATATATGTTTCCATATCCAAAAGCTTGGAATCGTTTTCTCCAGCATAAACAGGATTGAATCCGGTTAAACACAGGATTAAAGCGACAACCAAAAGAAATAGACTAAATTTTCTCATCGATGCCTCCATTTTATATTACCCATAGACGTGATTCTCCCTATATAACATAGCAAAAATTTACTGTCAAAATTTTGACAGGGATTTTGTCATGTGCTATAAGTTCCAGATTAGAGGCAAAAAAAATTATTCAATTTAAATGCCGTATTTTTCAGAAGACAGGAGGGATTTATGTCCAGATTTTTTAAATGTTTTGTGTTTATTTTTCTCTTTATAGTCGTTCTCCATATACCGGTGTTCTCCGGAAATTTGGTGACCACACCAAAAGAGTTTTTGGGGGCAAATATCGGAGACGATTATTTTCTAGCCAACTTTTCACAGTTGACTGCCTACTGGAAAAAGCTGGAACAGGAATCCGACCGGATCAAAATCGTTGAGTTCGGAAAAAGTGCCAAAGGCAGGACCATGCTTTTGGCCATCATCACTTCACCAAAGAATCACAAAAACCTCGATCACTTCAAGAAAATCGCACGCCGACTAGCACTGGCCGAAGGCCTGACTGAAGACCAAGCACAGGCCTTGGCTGCCGAAGGCCGGGCCGTTGTCTGGATCGATGGAGGCCTGCATGCCACAGAAGTCGTGGGCGCTCAACAAATCATCGAGATGGTCTTTCAGATGGCCAATCTGAATGACGCTGAAACGCTGAGGATTCTCGACAACGTCATCCTTCTGGTCTCCTGCACCAATCCCGATGGGATGGACCTCGTTTCCAATTGGTACATGAGGGAAGAGGATCCTTTGAAGCGTTCGACAAGAGGACTTCCTCTGCTCTACCAAAAATACACCGGTCATGACAACAACCGGGATTTCTATATGTCCACTCAGCCCGAGACAGTGGCTGTCAATCACATTCTCTACAGGGAGTGGTTTCCTCAAATCGTTTACAACCATCACCAGACCGGGCCTGCCGGAACCGTGCTTTTTGCTCCACCCTTCCGTGATCCGTTCAACTACACCTATGATCCGCTGATCCCCCTCGGCATCGAACTCGTCGGCACGGCCATGCACAGCCGATTCGCGGTCGAAGGAAAACCTGGAGCTACGATGAGATCTGGAGCCAGGTACTCCACATGGTGGAACGGAGGATTGAGGACAACTCCGTATTTTCACAACATGATCGGAATTCTCACAGAGATCATTGGCAATCCCACACCCATAAAAATTCCGTTTATCCCTCAAAAACTATTGGCCAAAAATGACTACGCCTATCCCATCACTCCACAGGAATGGCATTTCCGCCAGTCTATCGACTATTCCATAACCGCCAATCGGGCCATCTTGGATCTTGCTTCCAAGCTTCGTGAAAACTTTCTTTTCAATATTTACAGGATGGGAAAAAATTCCATCGATAAAGGCAGTAAAGACACATGGACTGTCGTCCCTAACTCTATTTCTGAAGTCGAAACAAAAATTCAACAGGATAACGTCACTGCCAGCTCGGGCCGAAGTCGATCTTACCCAGTCAAGTACTATGACCTCCTCCATGCTCCGGAGAACAGAGATCCGCGGGGATACATTCTTCCCTCGGACCAATCCGATTTTCTGACGGCCACAAAATTTGTCAATACGCTCATAAAAAACGGGATTGCCGTCCACCAGGCCACAAAGGATTTTGAAGTCGGAGGGACAACATATCCCAAAAATTCCTATGTCATTTTGACAGCTCAAGCTTTTCGTCCACACCTCCTCACCATGTTCGAACCCCAAAATCACCCCGACGATATCCCGTATCCCGGCGCACCTCCAACACCCACATATGATGTGGCCGGATGGACTTTAGCCTATCAGATGGGTGTGGACTTCGATCGTATTCTCGATGGGTTTAGCGGCCCATTCGAAAAAATTTCTGATCTTGCGTCCTTCACCCAGGGACAGATCTCGAACACTAGCAATGCCTCAGGCTTTCTTTTCAGTCATCAGGTTAATGACTCTTTTGTTGCCATCAACCGCCTCCTTAAAACCGGTGAAAACATCTACTGGCTAAAAGAAGAGATCCAAGCCAACGGAAAAACATACCCGGCAGGAACATTTTACATCCCAGCAAAATCCTCGACTTTGGGAAAGCTCGAAATAATCTCGAAAGAAATCGGACTTCATTTCGAAGGGATTAAATCCAAACCCAAAGGATCGACACTCAAACTGCGGTCGCTTAAAATAGGATTGTGGGATCAATATGGAGGTTCCAGCGCCTCAGGATGGACCCGCTGGATTCTTGAACAGTTTGAATTCCCGTTCGAACTCGTCTGGCCGCCAACCCTAGATGCAGGAAGCCTGAACGGCCAATTTGATGTCCTCATTTTTCCCAGCGGCGCTATCCCTGGATTCAGTGCTAGCGCTTCGGGAAGAGCCCGCTCTTCCTCTTCACCAAATTTGGAAGGTATTCCCGAAGAATACAGGAGCCGGGTAGGCCGCGTCACAGCAGACAAAACCATCCCTCAGATCCTTGATTTTCTAAAAGGATTAATTGCTGTTTATATTGGAAAACAGTTTTTT
>CAZLLG010000299.1:0-4808 GCA_964560275.1 uncultured Eubacteriales bacterium
GATCGAGTTAGAACAGCAGGAATTTCTTGAAAATTTTGATGCATATGTGTTCGAGTCCGGATACTTAAAAAAACAGTCCGGTGTGCAAGAGATCTATGTCCCTTCCTTGGCCGTTCGTGTGACAAACCTATCTGAAAAAGAATTTCACAATCTCCTGTTTATTGCCAATTTCAGACGTGAAGGACAAACTCTCTGCAGGGGATCGGCAAATCTATCTCGGCTAAAATCCATGGAGACAAAGGACGTTTATTTGAGATGTGTAGATTCAATGGTCTTCGGTTCTGTGGTCAGTGGACTCAGTTTAATGGATGCCTTTGGAAAAATTCAGTATGAAGTCACTCTAAGCCAAAAAAGACAGCGGCTGACTGTTGTTGAGGGGATTTTAAATTTTAATGTCCTTTTTCCCTAGCAAACTCTTTCTTTTAGAGCTTATCTCAAGTGTTTGACTAAAAAAATATGACCTGATATAAGCCAGATATGAGTGTTTCTTTTGAGAATCCCGGCTTTGCTTTTCTTCGATTTCATCTCAATGTAGGCACACGTCTGGCAGCAAAAATTCTGGCTCCGCTGATCGCCCTATTTTTTGCCGCACTCTATCTTTTTAAAATCGATTTTTTTATTATCCTGGCTCGCGCCTTGTTTGTTGACAGCCATTTTGTAGTTTCCGGCCTCATTTATTCAGGGGTCATGATTGGGACATCGCGGATGATCTCTCCACGGATCTGTTTAGGGCTCAACGGATGGATCCGACATCTCCCTTTGAAAAGCCGGTTGAACAGAAGGCTGGCCCTCATCTCTATCTTTGTTGCCCAAGTTCCAGTGTTGTTATCGCTGTCCCTTCCTTCTCTTCTGCTGTCCAAGAGCCAAGGAATAAATCCTGCAGTTTATTTATTCGGGCTGCCTGTATTAGGCCTGTCATCGGCTCTTTTTGTTCTTCCTGTACAAAACAATGTTTTTTTCAAGCCTTTTGTGCTTGGGGCGTGTATTTTGTCTGCATCCGGCAACTGGATTTTATTGATAGCTGGCGCTTTCCTTTTCCTGATTTGCGACCTCGTCTACGGGCCGCTTGAAACCGGGAAAAAACCTAAGAGGCTCGGCAAAATAAATAAAGGAGTATGGTTGAACTTTTTTATCGCCTGGAGAGCCCTGAAATGGAGGATGGGAATTCCTTACATTCATTCGATATTGATTCTCGGGCTGGTACAGGTTTTTGTCCAGAACAACGACCTAAGCCCTAAACTAACAGGCGAAATTTATCTTTTTGGAGGGGCGTGTAGTGCTGTAGTTTTTTGTGCTTTTCTTGCGCATATGTTGGCGGTCCGGAGGCCGCCGTGGCCTTGGTCTCGTTCACTTCCCTGGTCTTCCAGGCGAGGAGTTTTGATTGATGCAGGTTATATAGCCGTGTTGGCCACCCCGCTTCTTTTGATGGCGTTTGTGATGGAGAGAAAGATGTTATTACCTTTAGGGCTCAGTTTTCCAGCACTGTGTTTTCTTTCGTCATGGACGATGGGCCGTGCGTTTAATCTCCGGACCGGGGCGTACGGGACAATTCTTATTTATGGAGTTATTGGATCTTTACTTCTCTGTCTCTTTCCCTTGATATCTATTGTGTATTTTGGTCTCGCTCCAATCCTATTTTGGCAGGCCGTCGAACAGGAACGTCACCTTAAGGTCAGTCTATGGTTGGAAAGACATCATTTGGCTGCCGGGGATTCTCAATCATGGAGGCGGGAATGATCCGGTTTGTAGATGCGTTTTATGCCTATGAAAAAACTAGTCCTGTATTGTCAGGGATTAACCTGGAGATAACGTCTGGACTCACTCTACTTGTCGGTCCTAACGGATGTGGAAAAAGTACGTTTCTAAAGTTGGCCGCTGGGGTGGAAAAACTGGATTCCGGGTTTGTCTTTATCCAGAATTTTGAACTTTGGACAGATGAAGTGGCCGCCCGGAAGAATCTTGCCTATCTTCCTGAACAGCCCGATTTGACGCCCTATGCCTCAATAAAGGAGATCCTGGATCTTGTCTGTCGTTTGCGAAGAGAGCCACTTAAGAAGGGGAGGGCGGAGCTAGAGTTTTTTGGACTAGATAAAATCTCTGAAAGAACTGTCAGAGAACTGTCAATGGGGCAGAGAAGACAAGCCGTATTTGCGGCCTGTAAAATCGGAACCCCTCAATATATACTGCTCGATGAGCCTTTGGAAGGGATGGATATTGGTATTCAGAAAAAAATCCTTGAATGGATCGACCTGCGCATTAAAGAAGGTGTAGCCATGATTGTCGTTTCTCATTCCATGACCCCTTTCCTGGAATTAGCAACACGAGTCTTGACTATATATGAAGGCCAGACCTTTCTTTTTGAGCATCTTCCGACAAAGCAACAGGAAAAACGAGATTTCATAAAAAATCTTGCTCTGGGCACTCTACCGAAATGATCGACTCCAACTTTCTGCTTCAAATGATGCTTTCTTTTGTTGTTGGCAGTTTCTGGGTTCTTCTGACCACAATTCTTGCCGACCGGTTTGGAAGCAAAATAGGCGGTCTTATTGGAGGCCTTCCTTCAACAGCCGCCGTCTCGTTTTTCTTTATAGGGCTCACTCAATCGCCGCTTTTTGCTTCACAGGCGACAACCGTTTTTCCCATGAGCTATGCGTTTACGGGTTTATTTCTGGTCTTTTATGCGCTTTTCTGGCGTCAAGGTTTTATCGCTGCATTGAGTTGTTCTATATCTGTGTGGTTTCTCCTGTCGGCCTGTGTTGTACTGCTCGATGTGGATCATTATGTTTTTTCTGTTGGTTTTTATATTCTGGTTCTTATTCTGGCTGTATATATTCTCGAATTCAGGCTAAAACTTCGATCGATTGGAAGAGAAGATATTCAATATTCTGCTCCTCAATATATATTCAGAGCGGTTTTTGGCGGTTTTATTGTGGCTTTAGCAGTGTTTTTGAGTCGTATTGGGGGACCTGTGTTCGGAGGTATTTTTTCAGCTTTCCCTGCTGTTTTTATCTCGATTCTGATCATCAACTATAGATCGAGAGGGATGGAATTTTCTCGTGCCATGACTAAACCACTGCTTGTCACAGGTATGGTGTCTATTTTTGCGTACAGCGTAGGAGTCAGATATCTTTACCCTTCACTTGGATTGTGGTGGGGGACTCTCGGAGCTTACGCCTTCGCTTTGTTCGGAGCCCTCTTGTCCTACCTTGTGATTCAAAAAAAACTTACTTAAAATTCCAGCGGGGGATTTCTGAAGGGCTGCGGGATTTCATGATGGTGTCGATTTTCTTGACGATCTCGGGATGGGCAGAAGAAACATCCTCAGACTCTGCAATATCCATATCAAGATTGTACAGTTGAATAGGGGCATCCGGATTTCCTCTGGCTTTCAATCGGAGGGCCTTCCAATTGTCCATCCGGACAGCCTGTTTACCGCCACCGGAGTGGTGTTCCCAATAGAGATAGGCATGGTCTTGTTGGTTGTTTTTTCCAAGAAGAGAAGGTAGAAAGCTTTTACCATCGATATCTTCAGGAACCGGACTGTTCGTGATTTCGGCAAGTGTGGGCATAACATCCCAGAATGCAGAAATATGATCGGTCGTTTTACCTGGATCGATTTTTCCGGGCCAGCGGGCAATCATAGGTACACGAACACCCCCTTCATAGAGAGATCCTTTCAAACCCCTCAAAGGTCCTGCACTCTCAAAGAATTCTGCATCGACACCTCCGGCATAGGTAGGTCCATTGTCGCTGGTGAAGATAACTAATGTGTTCTCATCCAGACCTAGTTTCTTCAGTAACGCCATAATTTTTCCGATCTCACGGTCCATGCGTGTGATCATAGCGGCATAGGCCGCTTTTGGCGCGATATGAGGAACATAACCTTTATCCCCACTGTAAGGTGTCTCGGAAAAGGTGCCTTCGTATTCCTGGAGTGAATCTTCAGGAACCTGAAGAGACACATGGGGAACAGGAAAAGGAAGGTAGAGGAAGAAAGGATTGTTTTGATTTTTTTCAATGAAATTCAAGGCTTCTTCGGTCATATAATCCATGGAATACTGTTTGCCTGAGTACGGGGCATAGGACTTTTTATCTAAAGGATCTTTTTCTTCGGGAAATCTTTGTCTTGGACGGAAGTACTCGTTCTCTTCAAGGAGATGTTTTTCTCCGTTTCTCCACAGATGTGTCGGGTAATAATTATGGGCCACTCTCTGACAGAGGTATCCATAAAATAAGTCGAATCCCTGTTTGTTAGGATTACCCGTGCTTCCAGGGCCACCCAAGCCCCATTTCCCAATAGCTCCAGTCGTATATCCGGCTCTCTGGAGCATTGTGCCGATGGTTTCTGTGTTGGGAAGGAGAGGGCGCTGTCCTTCCAAGTCAGGATCATTCCAGACATCACCTCTTTCTGAAAGTTCGTCATTATCGCGGATGTAGGAGTGTCCGGTATGTTTTCCAGTTAGCAGACAGCAGCGGGAAGGAGCACAGACCGTGCTTCCTGAGTAGTGCTGCGTGAATTTAACCCCATCAGCTGCAAGTTTGTCGATGTTGGGTGTTTTGATCTTATCCTGCCCATAGCAGCCCAGTTCTCCATATCCCAGATCATCGGCCAGGATATAAATGATATTGGGTTTTGAAGTTTTTTGTGCACATCCGGAAAACAGATTGGGGATGGCAACTGAGGCAGCTCCCAGACTCATGGTTTTTAGAAATTCTCTCCGCTTAATAGTCATGATTCTTTCCTTTTTACTTTTGACTGCATTGTAATGATAATAATCTCAGAATTCAATCATAAAGAAATGACATTG
>CAZLLG010000300.1:0-4802 GCA_964560275.1 uncultured Eubacteriales bacterium
GATAAAAGCAAAGATGGCACGAAATCTGCATAAAAAGACACATGACTAATAGAAATTTCAGATTGAGGGAGGAAAAAGTGAAAACTTTATCTCGGTTAAATAGACGGCCGATATTCGGCCTTATGGTTGTATTATTTCTTTTATGGACAGTGCCGGCCTATGCACAGTATTTTGGGCAGAATAAAGTCCGATATGAGAACTTCGATTTCAGGATCATGAAGACAGAGCATTTTGACATCTACTACTATCCCGAAGAAGAAGAAGGAATCAGGATTGTTGCCCGTATGGCAGAACGCTGGTATGCTCGTCTGTCCCAAATACTCAATTTCACGCTCAGTGGCCGACAGCCTCTTATCATGTACTCAAGCTCCCCTCATTTTCAGCAGACCTCAACCATTTCAGGTGCATTGGGTGAAGGGACAGGAGGTGTGACAGAGCTGTACAAGCGAAGAATAATTCTTCCCTTTGGCCCATCGCTAGCGGAGACCGATCACGTAATCGGGCATGAGCTGGTCCATGCCTTTCAGTACGACATCGCAAGCCAAGGAAAAGCCGGTTCTGATAAAACACAATCCGCGGCCTTGAGGCTTCCGCTGTGGTTGATCGAGGGTTTAGCTGAGTATCTTTCTATCGGCGCCGTAGATCCCCAGACAGCCATGTGGATGCGCGAGGCTTCCCGCCAGAATGATCTTCCCACTATCAAAAAGATGGCCAACTCCAATAAATATTTCCCCTATAGGTATGGGCAGTCTTTGTGGGCTTTCATTTCCGGAAAATGGGGGGATGACGTTGTCGAAACACTTCTCAAGTCAGCCGAAAAATCCGGGAACTATGAGGATGCCATTGAAAGGGTTCTCAAAATAAAACCCGATGAACTCTCTAAGCAGTGGCATGAGACGATGGAAAAAGCCTACACCCCCCTTCTTGAACACACAGAGGCGGCTTCGAAACATGCCCAAATCTTGTTCAAAGGATCCAAGCAGAATCCTTTGAATATTGCCCCCTCTATCAGCCCTGACGGACGGAGGATGGTTTTCTTGTCCACCAAAGATCTGTTTTCCATCGATATGTTCATGGCCGATACCAGTACGGGAAAAATCCAGAGAAATCTAGTCAGAACCGCAGCCAATCCGCATTTTGAGAGTATTCAGTTTATCAAATCTGCCGGCAGCTGGGACAGTGAGAGCAAACATTTTGTTTTCGCGGGTATAGCCAAAGGGAATCCTATTTTGGTGATTATCGATATGGAAAAAGGAAAACACGTCCTAGAGATCGATTTTCCAGAATTAGACGAAATACTCAGTCCTTCATGGGCTCCCAACGGAAGTGCGATTGTCTTTTCCGCCATGAAGGGGGGCCTGTCCGATCTTTACCTGTATGATCTCAAAAAAGAGGTTCTCAACAACCTCACTAATGATCCCTATGGGGACCTGAATCCCGTATGGTCGCCTGATGGGAAGGCAATCGCTTTTGTCACCGAGCGTTTTTCTACGGACATGCGTATGCTGAACTTTGGGAATTATGATCTCGCCGTCTATTTTCCCGAAAGTGGAGAAATATCCAAGCTCCCAGGATTTCAGGGCGCGAAAAACATCAATCCGCAGTGGTCATCAAATTCCCGGTCCCTCTACTTTGTATCCGACAAAAACGGAATCTCCAATATCTATAAAATGGATATTGAGACAGGAACAAAAAAGCAGGTCACGAATCTTTACTCCGGAGTAACTGGAATCACATCGCTGAGCCCGACCTTGTCGCTGGCACAGGACTCCAAACGGTTGGCCTTCACCGTGTATGAAGAAGGCAACTACAGTATTTACACATTGGATGAAAACCAGATAGAAAGTAAGGAGGCTGCCGATTTTGCTGAAGTTCGCCCGGATGTACTTCCTCCCCGTATAGAGCCAGAGGGCAAGGTGTCTGTCCTGTTGAAAAATTCGTTTTATGGTCTTCCACAAAACACAAACTTTGCAATAGAGGATTACAAACCTAAGCTTAAACTAGATACGATGAGTCAGCCCAGTATCGGTGTCGGACTGGACCGCTTTGGTACATACGCAGGGGGCGGGATGTCTATGTTTTTCAGCGATATGATGGGCTATCACAGCCTAGTGGGAATGGTTTCTGCCAACAGCCGCCTCATGGATTCCTCATTTTTGGTTGGGTACCAGAACACGAAAAACCGTGTTAACTGGGGAGCGCTAGTGCAGAGAATTCCTTATGTCTATGGCGGCTTTAATCAATACTTTGACCTGATAGATGGACTCCCGACTCTGGTGCAAGAAGAGCTGCTTCTCCGTCAGATCAGCTATGAAATGTCCGGCTTCGTCTCCTATCCTTTCAGCAGAGCCAAGAGATTCGAACTTGGAGTCGGCTACAGGTTCCTGGACTACAACAATGTGGCCTACCGCGAGTACTTTGATGCGTTTGACGTCATAAGCTGGGGAAGCGAGAAGGTTAATCTTCCTTCTGCACCAAGCAATCACTTTGGTTTCGCTAATGCGGCTCTTGTTTACGACACCAGTGTTTACGGACTGACCGCTCCGATTATGGGGCAAAGCTACAGGCTCGAGGTTTCTCCCTACATCGGATCATTCAATTTCATCAATGTGACTGCCGACTACCGTAAATATTTCTTGCCAGTCAGACCCTTTACCCTGGCCGTCCGTTTTATGCATGTCGGACGATATGGATCTGGTGCAAACAACTCCCGTTTCTACCCCACGTTTCTCGGCAATCAAACTCTGGTCCGGGGCTACAACTATGGATCTTTTTCACAGGATGAAATGATAGCGAATCCCGAAAGTCTCAATAGATTGTTCGGCAGCAGAATTGCGGTGGCAAATGTGGAACTGAGATTTCCGCTGTTCGGCGTTTTAGGCATCGGAAACGGATATTACGGTATATTCCCTGTTGACTTCAATGCATTTTTTGACGCTGGAGTCGCCTGGGATTCAGAAAATCCAATAGGATTCCAGGGAGGCTTCAGAAAACCGGTCACCAGCGCTGGAGTAGGACTTCGGCTAAATTTATTCGGATACATGGTTGTGGGAGCTAATTACGTCAAGCCATTCAGCAGAGATAGACGCCCCTACTTCCAGTTGACCTTCATGCCGGGTTTTTAAACATAAGAAGATAGAAAAAAGCCGGGGACTTCGGTCCCCGGTTTTTTTTTGTGTGTGACAAAACAACATAAAACAACCCAGCAACAAATGGAGATTTGGATGTGGAAATACAAAACGCTATAATAAATTTATCGAGAACATACTTCGGGAAAATCCTATGAAATATTGTCCAACTTGTGGAAACGAATATTTGTTTGAAATCAGTGAATGTGCAGATTGCGGTATTTCGCTGGTTTCAGAAGAACATTTTAAGAAAATCAAAGAAAACAATCAGCATTATCTTCGAGATATTTCTGAATTCACAAAAGCAGCAGATCTGGACAATCGTTTTATCGCTGACCTGATCATCAATGCCATGAATATTGAAAGAATCCCACATATCATCAAGACACATTTGGATACCGCCTATGATGGAATTTTTACCATGCAGAAAGGCTGGGGAGTTTTATTGGTACCAAAAAAGTATGTTAAAAAAGCCTCTGACATTTTTCAAAAGGTGGTTTCTGATTTTGAAAAAAAAACTACGGATTAATGGATAAAAGCCGCACAAGCCGAAGAAGTTTCCTTAAAACTTTTGGGGCTGCATCCATTATTTTAGGAGGAAAAAAACTGATCCAAACCTCTGAACCGGAATTTGATTGTATCATCGTCGGTGCGGGTTTATCCGGTCTTGCTGCCGCATTGAAGCTTCATCTTGCAGGTTTGAAAAATATTCTCATTTTGGAAAATAATCCCACGCCTGGGGGGATTTGTTGGGCTAAGACCGAATATGGCTTTAGATTTCCAATGGGAACGACCTATATATCTTCTCCTTGGACAGGTTCAGCGGCCAAAGACATCTATGATTCACTTTCCGATCAATGGTGGATCGGGATTCCCGAACCTTTTGACTGTCTTTATCACAATGGCCAGATTATCAGTGGTGCCAGTGTTTTCTATAACTGGGATAGGATTCCCGGGATATCAGCTAAACAAAGAGCGGACTGTAGTGCTTTAAGAGACTGGTTTCAAAACAAATATGATGAAATAGAGTGGCCAATCTGGAAGAATCAAGGAACCGATCTGGAACAATATGAAAACATGACAACCCGACAGATGATTCAGAGCTTTAGACCGGATTGTGATACCTGGATTTTGGGAAACATAGACAGTTTCATGCGTGGAGTTTTTAACGGGAATCTTGATGAAATCAGTGGCCTGCAAGCTATCGATATGATCGGGGATGAGTATGGCGATGGAAACAGCGGTCGCCTTTCTTTAAGAAAAGGTGCAAATAAGTATGCAGCTTTAACTGCTGAAGAAAATATATCGGGACGCTTCACATATGTTATTTCCGATTTGGTGGATGCCCTGACCAGTGAGATCGGAGCCAACCGTTTTTTGTTCAACAGCACTGTAAGTGACATAATGGAGGAGTATGATAGAACCAATGTCACATACATGAAAAACGGCCTTTTCCAGACCGTGAGCTCTAAATTTTGTATCGTCGCTACAAACGCATCTATGGCAAAAAGTGTATTGCCGAATATTCCCGAACATGTGAAAGAGGTCCTCGATAAAATAAATTATGGAGAGTACTCTGTCGTCAACCTTGTCATGGAAAAACATACCGTGCCGATTAATGCCTTTGACTGCAGTTTAGGTGATCATCCCATTGATGACATTTATGATTTCACA
>CAZLLG010000301.1:0-4789 GCA_964560275.1 uncultured Eubacteriales bacterium
GTCGAAGATTTTATCAATCTCGGTGTGGATGGAATTGTACTCGCCCCTTTAGATGACCGAGCCCTCACACGTCCTGTAAGAGACGCCGTTACTCGTAGTATACCTGTTGTTATTATCGATTCTGCTCTCCAGGGAGAGCAGCACATAAGTTATGTGGCCACAGATAACTATAAGGGAGGAGTGCTTGCTGCACAACGAATGGGAGAGCTCCTCAAGGAAGGAGGAAACTTAATCCTCATCCGCTATCAGGTCGGTTCTGCCAGTACAGTCAACCGCGAAAAGGGTTTTGTCGACACGATCAAAAACGACTTTCCCCAAATTAATTTTCTTGTCGAAGACCAATACGCCGGAGCCACGACAGAAACAGCCTACCAACTGGCTGAAAATCTCCTCAATCGTTTCCCAGATGTTGATGGACTTTTTTGCCCCAATGAATCCAGCACTTTTGGAGCACTCCGCGCTCTTCAGGAATCAGGGAGAGCAGGACAGATCAAATTTGTCGGGTTTGATTCCAGCCCCAAACTTGTCCAAGGTTTAGCAGACGGTCACATTCAAGGTCTTGTCCTTCAAGATCCGATAAAAATCGGCTATATGGGGGTTAAACAGATGGTCGTTTATCTTCGGGGTGAAACAATTGGCAAGAGGGTCGATACAGGAGTTCATTTGATCACACCAGAAAATATGAATGAGCCCGAAATGAAAATACTCCTTTCGCCTGACCTATCACCATATTTGAATTGAAAACCATAAAATCTCCATCCGGTACACTTTTGCAAATGGAAGGGATTTGCAAAAGTTTTGGGACAACACAAGCTCTTTATGATGTCAATTTCCAACTACATGAAGGAGAGGTTCATGCCCTGATCGGTGAAAATGGAGCTGGAAAAAGCACGTTAGTAAAAATACTGAGCGGAGCCCTGCGTCAAGATGCCGGGCATATGATCCTTAGGGGTAAATCTTTTATCCCTTCTTCACCACTGGAAAGCCGGAAGAGCGGCATATCTATGATCTATCAAGAACTCAATCTCGCCCCTCATCTTACTGTCGAAGAAAACATCATGTTGGGTAAAGAAATAAAATCCGGCCTTTTTTTGAATAAAAAAGACATGAAACGGAAAGCACGGGATGTTTTGAGTAAGGTCGATCACCCAGAAATACCTCTGGATACGCCTATTGCGAACCTGAGTGTGGGGATCAAACAGATTGTAGAGATTGCCAGGGCTTTAGCGGATGAAGCTAAAATTTTGATTATGGATGAACCGACAAGCAGTCTTTCATTGGAAGACAGTGAGCGGCTGTTTGAAATCATCCACTACCTCAAGGGAATGGGTGTGAGTATTATTTATATCAGTCATTTTCTGGAAGAGGTTCAAAAAGTGGCCGATCGCTTCACCGTTCTTCGTGACGGAAGAGATATCAAATCTGGTGATATTCAAAATGTCACTCATGAAAAGATTATTCAGCTCATGATTGGAAGAGAACTGACCGAAATGTTTCCAAAAACACTTCATGAAATCTCCGATGTCGCCCTCACTCTCAACGAACTGCAAGGCAAAAAGATGTCGGCCCGTGTTGACCTTAAGCTACACAAAGGGGAAATCCTTGGTTTTGCAGGTCTAGTGGGCTCCGGACGAACAGATGTGCTGCGTACCATTTTTGGACTCGATCCTGTAATCAAGGGACAGATTAAAGTGGGTTATATTCCTTCCCCGCAATCAATCCCTCGGTCTAGAATTAAGCAGGGCATGGGATATTTAAGTGAAGACAGGCAGAATGAAGGGCTGGCATTGAGTCGTCCCATTGCGGACAATATCGCTCTCAGCTATTTTGAACCATACCGTTCCTTTGGATTTCTCAATCTCAAAAAGTACAAAAAGGGCATCGAAAAATTTCTGCAAACACTGAACATCAAAACTCCAGGATCAGACCAGCCGGTTCTCAGCCTGTCTGGAGGAAATCAACAAAAGGTCGCTTTAGCTCGGCTTTTGCACCAGCAAGCTGACATTCTTCTGCTGGATGAGCCCACCCGAGGAATCGACGTTCTCAGCAAAACACAGATCTATGAATGGATAGGAGAACTGGCCTCCCTTGAAAAGGCCGTGATTTTTGTCAGCTCCTACCTCCCGGAACTGCTGGGTATCTGCGACAATATAGCCGTCTTCCATAGGGGAAATCTTATTGCACTCCGCCCCGTGCACCTGTGGAACGCCCACAGCATCATGACGGCCGCAACATTAGGACGTTCGTCCGAACAAAAATATTCTGGAACCCAACACCATGCCTAAAAAAGGAAAAAGAACTCAGGTACAAACTCTCTTGAATTGGATCGGTCCATTTATAGGACTTATCCTTGTCCTTGTCATCTTTGCTTCGATGCCGGAGATTCAAGAGCGTTTCCTCAGGATCGCCAACATAAAAAGTGTAGCTATGCAATCGGTGATTGTCGCGTTAGGGGCTCTTGGAATGACGTTGATTATAATAAGTGGCGGTATAGATCTCTCTGCCGCATCAAATATCGCATTGGCCAGTGTCACAACAGCATACGCTATAAATGCAGGAGTGTCGCTCCCCTGGGCCATCTTGATTGGGATACTTACCGGAGGAATGGTTGGATTGGTCAACGGTTTTCTTATCACAAGTCTCCGGCTTGTTCCTTTTATCGTAACTCTAGGTATGCTGGGCATTGCAAGAGGGATCGCCAAATGGATAGCCAAAAATCAAAAGATAGATGCCCCTTTGACCTGGATTAACGACCTGATGTCCTCTTCTCCGAATCCACCATGGCTCCTCCTCGCTCCAGGAGTTTGGGTCATGATTATCTTTGCGGTTCTCATGGCGGTTGTGCTGCGCTTTACAGTGTTGGGAAGGCATGTTTTTGCCATCGGTTCCAATGAAGCCACTGCTCGGCTCTGTGGGATCCGCATCAGCAGGACTAAAATTGCTATTTATGGAATAGCAGGATTGTTTTGCGGCATGAGTGGTGTCATGCAATTTTCCAGGTTGACTGTGGGAGATCCCACTGTAGCTGTTGGCCTGGAGCTCGACATCATTGCAGCGGTTGTCATCGGCGGAGGAAGCTTAAGCGGGGGATCCGGGAGTATTCTTGGTTCCATGATCGGAGTTTTTATCATGGCCTTCTTGAGAAATGGCTCCAATATGATGGGCTGGCCCAATTATATACAAGAAATCATCATCGGTGGAATCATCGTTATTGCCGTAGCCCTTGACCAAATCCGCCACAGAAAAGAATAGAAATTAATTGACACATCAATAAAGATTATTTATACTGCCTCGAAATGGACAAGAACATACGCATTATCTTTCAGGAAGGCCTTCCCTATATGATAATGCCTAACCTGAGCACTGGGATGACCCTAAAACATCTGTGCCAGGTTTAGCCTCTTCCCTTTAAGACTTTTCCCCTTTTTCACGATGTGAAAGACATCCTGTGTTCAGGAATTTGAATCAACTTCACAGGTCTTTTAATCCAACATTGTTTTAGAAAAGGAGGAAAAATGAAATTTTCAACATTAGCAATAAGGTCAGGCCAGTCACCCGATCCTACTACGGGGGCCGTCAGTTTCCCTATCTATCAAACTTCAACCTATGCTCAGGAAGAGCCTGCTAAACACAAAGGATTTTGCTATTCGAGGACTGAAAATCCGACGCGAAAAGCGCTCGAAAACAATATTGCAGCATTAGAAAATGCTCTTTATGGAGTCTGCTTTGCAAGTGGGCTCGCAGCTGTCAACACAGTGCTCAACCTGCTCAAATCAGGTGACCATGTCATCGCTCCTGATGACCTTTACGGAGGATCATACCGGATTTTTACTGATGTGTTTTCAAAATACGGCATCGATTTTACTTTTGTGGACCAGACAATCCTTTCTCAGGTTAAAAAAGCCATAAAGAAGAATACAAAAATTGTCTGGATAGAGACTCCTTCGAATCCACTTCTTAAAATCTCCGATATCAAATCCCTATCAGAAATCGCCTCAAACCACGGCTGTCTCTCCGTCGTAGATAACACCTTTGCCTCCCCCTATTTACAGCGCCCGCTAGAGCTTGGGGCTCACATTGTACTGCACAGCACAACAAAATATTTGAGCGGCCACTCTGATATTATTGGAGGAGCACTCATCACCAATGACGCGGATCTATATGAAAAGTTGAAATTCTATCAGAATGCAGTAGGGGCCATTCCCGGACCCCAAGACTGCTATCTTGTTTTAAGAGGAATAAAAACCCTTTCTCTCCGCATGGAGAAACACTGCTGCAACACAAAAAAAATTGCCAATTTTCTTGAGAATCATAAATCGATCAATCGGGTTTATTATCCAGGGCTAGAGTCCCATCCCGGATTTCACGTAGCCAAATCACAAATGAAAGATTTTGGAGGCATGGTATCATTCGAACTCAAGACTGAGTGGGAGGGAGCATCGATCTTCGCCAAATCTGTTAAAATATTTCTTCTAGGTGAGAGCCTAGGATCGGTTGTCTCTTTGGTCAATCATCCCTCAAGCATGACACACGCATCTATTCCTGAGGATGTAAGAAGACAACGTGGAATTTCAAATGGACTTCTGAGATTATCCGTAGGCTGTGAAGATGTTAAAGACTTGATAGACGATATCGATCAAGCGCTTTATTCAGCTGGGCAAACTGTACATAAAAAGATAGCATAGCATTAGGCCGGCATTGGAATACTCTGAAATTCCTCGTGATGTAGTCTGCCACAACTCACAAGAATTGCATTTTGGTCACCCACATGATAACTTTATTTTTTCTC
>CAZLLG010000302.1:0-4788 GCA_964560275.1 uncultured Eubacteriales bacterium
CTTTTTCTCTTTCAGCATAGGCACGTTCCAGAGATCTCATTATATTGACTTTTTGCCTGTCCAGTTCAGATTGTGTAAAACCGAAACGGGCAACCCTTTCCGATTCGACAAACAGGGCTTCTAATCCATCTTTTATTTTCTTTTCATCGACCATAGCGGAAAGGGCATAGACCTCTTTCGATTTGACAAAGAGTCCTCGGCTGGAAAAAGCCATCAGAAACGGAGAATCCGGTTTTTGTGTCATTTCGGAAAATCTCTGGTTTAGCATGCCGTTGTACATATTATCGACTATCATCTGCCGGAGAGCTCGTACAGTTTCCATTTCCCGGAGCGGATGTTTAAAATAAACGGAAACGGTCGTAGAGGAGGTTTCTTTATCGGTCGCGATTGCGGTTAAGGTCTCTTCGTGATCCGGGACCTCGGCGAGAACTCGAGGTCTAGGATCTGAAGGATTGACCAAGCCGCTGAAATGCTCTTTAATCAGCGCCTCCACTTCTGTTTTGTCGAAATCACCCACAGCTAAAACGGCCATCAGGTTGGGGCGGTACCAATCTTTGTAGAATCTTTTAATAACTTCATATTTGAAATTTTCGATGATGTCCTTTTTGCCGATGGGAAGCCTTTCGGCATAGAGAGAATCCTTAAACAGGATGGGAAACTGTTTGTCCCGCATTCTTGAAGCGGCCCCCTGGCCCAAACGCCATTCCTCGACGATGACTCCTCTTTCCTTATCGATCTCCTCATGTTCGAAAGACAGGGCATGAGACCAGTCCTCGAGTATCTGAAAAGCGGTCTTTAAAACTTCAGGTTTATCCGTGGGAACTCTCAACATGTAGATGGTCTCATCAAAGCCGGTCATGGCATTGAGACCGGGTCCGAATCTCATGCCGATGGACTCCATGAATTCAACAAGTTCCTGTTTGGCAAAATGCTCTGTACCGTTAAAGGCCATGTGTTCGAGAAAGTGAGCCAGACCAAGCTGGTCTTCGTCTTCCTGCATCGATCCCACATTGACGACAAGACGCAGCTCTGCCCGGTTTTCGGGTTGCCCGTTTTCCCGGACATAATAGCGAAGACCGTTTTGGAGCACTCCAACCGTAATTTTTGGATCGATAGGCGGCTTTTGATCAAGAGGTGTTTGAGAAAATCCTGAAAGAACAACAAGCAGAGCGATGGAAATAGCAGTAATAAGTCTCTTCCATTTAGTCATGATAGACCTCCCTTGGAAAAATCGAATCAAAAACTAATATATATGATTCCCGAACAGAATGAATGTCTAATCTATATCAACAGAAAAAGAAAAAGTCAATTAGGGCGAGAAGGGAGGAATTGCTCACCTAGTAAAATGTGTGTCAATTCCCGGAGTATTTAAAATGGTTGAAAAAATCATCCCGATAGCTTTCCCCGATAGGTATCTTTCTTTTATGGATCACAACTGATTGTTTCTCTATTGTATCAACCTTATCGATAGCAACCACAAATGATCGGTGTATACGGACAAAATAATCAGAAGGCAATGTGCTCATCAAGTCGCGCATATTCATCCGAGACAACCGCTGCCCGTCAGGAGTATGGAAAACCACATAGTGCCCCTTTTTCTCCATATACAACAGCTCTCCGATATCCAACTGGTGGATACGGGGGCCACTTTTTATAAAGAGTTTGCCGGTTTTCTTTTTTCCTTCAGGGTGGGCCTTTTGTACTTTATTGACAGCTTTACAGAATCGTTCGTAAGAAATCGGTTTAAGCAAATAGTCAACGGCCTCTTTCTCATAGCTTTCTACAGCGTACTCCGAATACGCTGTGCAGAAAATCACTTGGATATCTTTGTCGCGAATCAATTCTGACAAGCGCATGCCGTTAAGATTGGGCATATCGATGTCCAAGAATATAAGATCCACTTCATTGCCGGCCAAAAAAGTCAACGCATCGATAGAATCGCGAAAAGATCGAACCAGATCGAGCCTCTGATTTTTATTTACATAACGGGTGAGGATCTCCACCGCACCGCTTTCGTCATCCACAATGATAGAGCGCATCATTTTTATTCCTCCAATTCGATGGTCAAATGAACCTTGAATTCTCCCTTGAAATCAGAAATATTTAGGTGATGTTGGTTCGGATAAAGCAATTGGAGACGTTTTTTTACGTTATCCAATCCAATTCCCGGATGTTTTTTTAAAGATTCTTTTTTTTCCACAATGGGATTGGTTATCTGAAAATTCAGTTCATTTTTCCTGACTGTAGTATCCAAATGGATATAGCCATCCCCCTTGCTGCTTAAGCCGTGCTTAAAGGCATTTTCTACAAAAGGAACTAGGAGAAGGGGAGCGATTTTGTGTTTGGAGAAATCCCCCTTCTTCTGAACACGGATGTCCACTTGATCATTTGGGGAATATTTAAGGCGGGCCACATCAAGATAATTTTCAATATGCTCCATTTCTCGAGCCAGGCTGATATCACCCACATCGCTGTCATAGATCATATACCTCATCAACCCTGAAAGCTTCATAATCGCTTGTCCAGCTTCATCATCCTTGTTTCTCTGGGAGATGGCGTAAATATTATTTAAAGCATTAAAGAAAAAATGAGGATTGATCTGGGAGCGCAGTAAATCAATATCCGCCCTCATTTTTTCCTGAACCATTTTGCTTTCCTGCCGGTATTTCCGAATCCAATCCCGGCTGAGCCCATAGAGAATTCCTAGAGTATAGACAACCAGGTTATAGGGGATTATGGGAAAATCGTAGGATTTCCTACGGTAGAACATCATCATCTTATCAGATATTTCATTCGGACCTGTGGGAAGATTAAAAAGGCGGAGAATAATTAAATCGGCTTGTTGCTCAAAGACAAACAGGAGTCCCATCAAAAGCAAAGATCCTCCAATAAAAGGAAAGATCCGCCGTTTTTCCAAATAATTCGGGATGAGATAAAAAACGACAGTCAAGAACAAAATCAGGGATGTGCACACATCGATAAAACGCGAAACGTAAATGCTTCCATCCACCGTGTTGAATTCATTGATAAAAACCGGAAGGCTGGGATGATAGAGGATTGCATAGTAAGCCGCGAAGAAGACCGATACAATTATCAGTTTTTCGAGCTTGGATGCCACTCTCGACCTCTTATTTTAACCTTCTTCAGTATACACTAAATTGTCCATTGAGGCTCGGCATTGGCATTGAATGACTAGATTTATGTCACAAACACCTCTTTTTCAGTCACAAGCAAGGATTTTTACACAAAAAATCTCTATTTTTTCCGCAAAATCGGTCTTTTATGCCAAGATTTCCCTCACTTGTGCCATTAGGCTTTTCAAACGTCTGGATTCGCTTATTATTGATAATGGAGTCGAAAAAAATTGTGGCTTTTATTAAGGAGAGAAGAATGAAAAAGATATTAAAACTTGGTTTATATGCCGTTCTAGTCTGTAGTCTGGTGATTTCCTTCGCAGCAGCTCAAGATATCCAAGAAATACAGGATGTGACTCAAGAAAAAGAATCGTCCGAGATTAAGGTATTGACAATCAGGAATTCGGGATTCCGGTCCAAATCGACTGTTGTCATAAAGTATCGGGATAACAACAAAAAGATCGTTGCAGTCACAGAAAACGGAAAAGAACTTCCTCAAGAGGAATTTTCCCGTTATGAATCTGTTATGCGTACAGTCATGGAACTTCCTCAAATCGATAGGCTTCTCCCTGATATCGATAGAGCCTACCGGAGGTCAGAGTCCCCGCGCCTCTCCGCAGAATCCAAGCTCCGTGAGATGACTGCCTTGAGCAGGAGCTTAGCGGGACTCGAGTCAGATGTCGCCCGCCGCTATCAAAACATGACCGAACTTCAGCTCATAGCCAATTTAAACCTCCTCACCGAAAAAATAAGTGAATCGAAAAATCTGTCCCAAAAAGAAAAAATCGAACAACTTGAGGAGCTCATTGAGAAAATGCAGGCATTGAATTTGGCAAATAGAATAGAACCCCTTCGTAGAGGCCTGCTGGTTTCCAGAGCTGCCATTGCTGAGAGAAAGCTGATTGAAGAAATCAATAAATCATCCGAAATGTCCCAACAAGAAAAGATCAAAGAGATCAGTAGGCTCGTAAAACGGATGCAGAAAGAAAACCTCGATACAGAACGACGGCGTGTAGATTTAGTTGAACTCGAGGCCAAGCAAGCCATAAGAAAAATGCTGGAAGAAATAACTAAGAAGAAGGACCTGTCAGATTTAGAAAAGGAAAAAGAGTTTTATGCTCTGATAAAGGAAATCGAAAAGATAAATTCGGAAGATATAAAACGTATGGTCGGTATTGAAAAATTTGAATTCGAACTCTACCGGTTTTTGAAGAAAAAAGGATTGTTTCCCAAAGAAACAACAGAATTTGTCTTAAAATCTGCGTTTTGCTCGATTGGAGGAAAAAAGCTTCCAAAAGAAGTTCATCAAGAAATACTACAGCTCTGCGAGAAGTGTATCGGAAGAAAGTTCGAAAGCAAGACACAAATCATCCTGCAGCTGAATAAGGATCTCTGATTAATCCTTCTTCTTGAATATTTCGGGGAGATTTTGGATCGTATATTCCTCATAAACCATATAACCATCATCCTTAGATTTAATTCGTGCAAATCCAAAGTCGTAGAACTTCACCATATCCGGGTCAATCTGATCAAGAGGTGAAACTGAATAGACATAAAAGCCGTCCGGATTAAATATATCGATCTCATATTTATTGATTCCAACAACTCTGTAGACGGCCAGATAACCGTTGTGTAGACTTTGGATATTTTTAAT
>CAZLLG010000303.1:0-4775 GCA_964560275.1 uncultured Eubacteriales bacterium
CTATACAAGGGTGCAGCGGTCAGAAGAATGGCCCAAGTTTTCGAGGGTGCAAGCACGCGAATCTCCAGGCTTTTAGCAACGGGATTTGGGCTGATCTCTAAAATCAGTTTACTCGCCTCGCTTCTGACCGTGGTAATGGTGATCTTCCAGCACACTTCAATTTTTAAATTCTCTTTAGATAGTGCATTCGGAGCATTTCTCTATCGGATTCCGGCTTTAGATATCCAAATATGGGGTATTTTACTCTTTTTTACTTTACGAGGCTGGCTGTTAATCTCTCAACTGACAGGCCGGCTGCGTGAACACAGTTGATCAAGCGGAGCTGGTTTAGTCGTCCTTGTTTTTTTCGTAGCTTTCTTCAAATTTTTCCAAGGCTTTTTTTTGAATGTCAATGCCTTTTCGGAAAACACTCACCATGGCGCCGGGGATCCGACCCAACTTTTCTGTGTCTGTTTCATCTGACATAGAAGACAGGGCATCTGCTGTTTCATTAACAGCTTCCACAAAGGCATCTGTCATGCTGCTCAGAGCCCAGCCGGATTCTTTGAGAGTTTTTTCTGTAGAGTCGCTTATGGAGTCAGCTATCTTCCCAATGGTGTCTTTATCGTCCTTTTCATCTTTTTCTTCCAACTGTTTCTCCAGGACTTCAATCCTTGCATTCAAATTGTCAATGAACTCCTGTGTTACTGTCACTTCTTTTTTAGCCATTGGCAATCTCCTTTATTTGTTCATTAGCAATGGATACTGAATATCCCATCGAGTTGCTCTCGTAAAAAAAATGTATAAAAAACTCTTGGAAATATCAAACAATGATTCTGAACAAAACAGTTTTATATAAAAGTGAAGTCGAAAACGTCAGTCTCTATTGAGAGAGGAAGCAATTTCTTTGAGCTGCTCACGGACTTGAAAGAGGACCTTTTTCAACCGATCGGGATGCATGGAGACAGGAGTTTTTAGGCTGAACTCTTCTTCAATCCGCCTCTTGGCACCTGCCAAAGTGAGACCTTGATTCTCTAGCAGTTCTTTCAACCGGATGATGATTTCGAGGTCCTTTTTCCGAAAAATCCTTTCTCCGGAAGCCGTCACGCCGGCATGAACAAAATAAAATTTATTTTCCCAAGATTCGATTGTACGAGGGGAGACTTTGGCGATTCGGCTGATTTCTTCCAGGCGGTAGACAAGTTTTTCCGATTCGAGTGTTTCCTCTTTTTTCTTCTCTTTATTCAACTTTTCCTCGTTAAAACCCTGGAAATTAGTTCTCAAGTTAGCATGGATATAGTTAGAGGTCAAGGTGAAAAGATTCCTTACGCAAGTTGATTCTCTCTCTGCATGTTTTCCCGTAATCTGATATAATGAACGACATGACTTTACAGCCTGATAAAGAGGGAAAACAAAATTTTACTCCACTGGCAGAAAGGATGCGTCCTCGGGCTCTGGAACATTTTTTCGGGCAGGACCATCTGATTGGCAAAGGTAAAATTCTGACTCAGCTCATTGAGGCCGACAGGTTGATTTCTCTGATTTTTTGGGGTCCTCCGGGTTCGGGGAAAACCACTCTTGGGCATATTCTCTCCCGGCAGTTCCAATTTCCCTGTATATTTTTTAGTGCCGTTCTCTCCAGCATTAAAGAAGTTAAAGAGGTGATGGTTGAGGCTGACAGCCACAAAAAACTCTACGGTCAGCCGACGATCATTTTTATCGATGAAATACACAGATTTAATAAAGCACAGCAGGGTGCGTTTCTACCCTATGTGGAAAAAGGTGATATTGTCCTCTTTGGATCCACTACCGAAAATCCATCCTTTGAAGTCATTGCCCCACTTCTGTCACGCATGAGGGTTCTACTCCTCAATCCGCTATCAGAAGAGACACTTGACCGTATCGTCCGTGATGCTTTAAAGGACAAGACAAGAGGACTGGGAAATCGACGACTTAAACTCGACAGCCTTGCCCAAAAAATGCTCATCGACTATGCCAATGGCGATGCCCGTCGCGCGCTTAACACATTAGAGATTGCCGCAGAGGTAGCGAAAAAAAGCAGCATCACCAATGACGATGTCAAAGAGGCCCTCCAGAAAAGAATTCTCCTGTACGATAAGAAGGGAGAAGAGCACTTTAACCTTATATCTGCTCTACACAAAAGCCTGAGAAACAGTGACGGAGATGCCGCATTATACTGGTTGGCCCGAATGATTACGGCGGGTGAAGATCCCCTTTATATAGCGAGACGACTCGTGCGTTTTGCATCAGAAGATATCGGGCTTGCCGATCCTCAAGCATTGGCCTTAGCTCTAGAAGCAAAGGATTCTTTTGATTTTTTGGGATCTCCAGAAGGTGAACTGGCCCTGGCACAGGCTGTGATTTATATGGCTTCGGCCCCAAAAAGTAATCGCGTCTATGCGGCATTTAATATGGCGAAAAAAGATGTAGAATCCAGCCCTTTTGAGCCTGTTCCCCTGCACCTGAGAAATCCTTCAACAAAGCTGATGAAAGATGTCGGGTATGGGAAAAACTATGCCTATGCACACAACTATGAGGAATCGACCACAGCCATGGAGACTTTCCCGGAAAAATTAAAAGGACGTAAATATTATATTCCCGGCCATCTTGGTCTTGAAAAAGACATAAAAAAAAGAATCGAATGGTGGGAAAGTGTCAAGTCGAAGCAGAAAAAGACTAACGTGGATCAAGATTCGGATAATTTAGAAAATAAATAGTCTGAGATTTATTTTTTATCTTCCTTCAATAGATAGTAGATTTCCCAGCTGATTTCGTCGGCGACGCAGCCTACACATGATTGTTTTGTCGTGGCCAGCTCTTCATCTTCAATTTTTTCTTTTAAGATTCTCTTGACTCTTTTCCGGATTTTGTAAAGCTGGATATAATTAATCATTTGTTAGTTTCAACCGCATGATATCAGCATACTATGACTATGTAAAGATCGTGCTGGTTGAGCAAGCCGAGAATAAAATGCTAATATATCTAATCTGGATCATGAAAAAGACATATTTTGTGTTCTTCCTGCTTTTTCTTCTGGGTGGCTGCAGTGTGTTTCAACCTAAGGTGTTACCCTATCCCGATGGGATCCTTTTTCCTTTGGAGAAAGCCGGCGAATTTCTTTACGATGGAGAGATCATCGACCGGATCCAAAAGAAAGAAAGTCGTCTCTATTTTACAACGCGAAAAGGATTCATATACTGCTTGGATGCCTTGGATTATAAATTGGTGTGGCGTTTGAGAATGCCAGAAATCCCAAAGAGTCCTGTTTTTATGGGTCAGAGCCATATTTTTGTTTTTGATGTGAAGAACAATGTTTTCTGCTATGGCTTGGATGGGTATCCTTTGTGGCAAATCAGTTTGAAGGAAGAGATCACGAGTCCTCTAGTGGAGAATAGAAATTCCATTTTCTTGGGTCCTTCCCAAGGAAGTTTTATTGCCATAGACGTACTCAGCGGGAATGAAATCTGGCGTGTTTTGGCCCATGAAGCCATCCGATCGAATCCTGTTTTCTTTAAGGACCAGATCATTTTTGGATGTGACGACCACACGCTGTACTTTATAGATCAGTATGGAAACCTCCAGGATAAATATTTGGCAAAAGATAAAATTATTGAAACACTCTTATTGGATGGAAAATTTCTCTACTTTGGAACGGGAGATCATTTTCTTGTCTGCCTGGATCTGAAGAAAAGAATAAAAAAATGGGAAGTCAAAACAGGAGGGCGTGTCCTTCCTGTTCCTGTCTCTGACAAAAAGAGAGTGTTCTTCTTGGCATGGAATAATGTATTATACTGCCTGCATAAGCGAAACGGATCAATTCTTTGGTGGAGGCCTATTCCTTCGCGGAGTCGCTTCTTTCTGGAACTCTATAAAGATAAAATTGTTGTGTCCTCGATGTCATCCATTCTTGTCTGTTTCGATGCCGAAACAGGAGCCAGAGTGGGAGATTTCGATGTGGGAAAAGAGATGAAGTCCAATCCGTTGTGGAACTCTCCTTTTCTCCTTGTCAATGTTTATGACCGACAAACTGAAAAAGGAAAGATGCTTCAGATGAAAAAATCCGTTCAGATAATACTGTCGTCATCGGTAAGCTCCCCCCAATATGTAAATCAGGAAATATCACTGTCCGTAACATGCATAGGTTTTCATTTGCCTCAATATGAATTTTATATCAGGAATGGAGAGGAAAAAAATGTAGTCCAATCCGAGTCCGATAAAAGTACGTGGTCCTGGTTTCCAACCAAACCTGGTCCCTATACACTTGGCGTAACGGTAAGTGATGAGAAAATCAATAAATATTTAGAGATTCCTTTTGTTGTAGAAACCAAAGCCACACTCGAGCCTTCCCCACCTTCTCCCCAAGGGAAAAAAGATAAGATTATTTTAAGAGCTGGTTCAGAGGGATATCTTGCCCCTCAGTACGAGCTGCAAATCAGCCGTGTGAATTTGATTTCAATTGGAAAAAGATCTGTGCTTTCAATTGTTGAAGAAAAAAAAGATGACTTTTTGTTGGAAAATCTCGAATCTGGGATTTGGAACTGGATTCCCACAAACAGCGGTCTTTATAAAATCAGTCTTTTAGCTTCAGACGAGACTTCACGTGCAACTGTTTCTAAATATTTTTCAATCTTGACTAGAGATAAACTCAAAAAAATAGGCAAATTAAGAAGTGCTGTCCTCGATTTTTCCTCACCTTCACCTCAGGGGGAAAACGAAACGATAATTTTGAGTGCTGGCTCAGTAGGATTTATCGCTACTCAGTACAAATTGCAAAT
>CAZLLG010000304.1:0-4768 GCA_964560275.1 uncultured Eubacteriales bacterium
CTGGCGATCTGAAAGATTGCTGATTATATGAATAAAGATTATATAATAAAAAAATAATTTTCAAAAATACTCGAAAAGGAGACGGCTCAATTGCATGACTTACTTTTCGAGCCTTGATAATAATTAACAATTAGGGATAATATGAAAAACAAAAAGGCGGCAATAGAAATGAATAAAGATCTCTTAGTAATACCGCTTTTATTATTAAGTCTACTTTTTATATTTTATCCGATTCTGTTCCAAGGCAAAGTCCTATTGCCTTTGGACCAAATGAATACAACCATATTGCCTTATTCAGATGAGTTCAATAAAGCAGAAGTGTTTAATCACTATATATTTGATTCTTTCACACAGTATTATCCCTATAAAGTTCTTACCAAAGAGAGACTGGAAGCAGGAGAATTTTCCTATTGGAATCCGTATATCTTTGGGGGTTATCCCCAATATGCAGACACAATGGGGGGACATTTTGATGTCACAAATTTTGTGCTTGTTTTGTTTGAAATGCCTCTTGCCTATCATATCCAGATTCTCTTTCAACTTTTTATCGCAGGCCTGGGATTTTATTTATTGTTAGTCTTTTACCAAGTTGACAGGCGGATAGCCATAATGTTTGCTACGGTCTACATGTTGAACAGCATGTTTATGACCACTCTTTTGCACAGATGGATGGTGGCCTCTTTTTGTTGGGTGCCCTATATCATTTGGATGACATCGCTCTACAATAGAGACAGAAAAAAAAGTCATCTAGTTCTGGGAAGTTTGTTCACAGCATTTGCCTTCCTTGGGGGAAATTTTCAGACATCGGTTTATGTTGTGATCGTTTTGATTTGCTTCCATGGTTTTTTTTCCTTTTTTGTTCAAAAGAAAAGGACTCTCAGGAGTTTTTTCTTGACTCCTTCGAAAATCCTTCTTTTGGGATTTGGACTTTCTGCCTTGATGTGGCTGCCTTCGATGGAACTTTTTTGGAATGACATATTGGATGGAGGATCAAGAGCCACACGAGATCTCCAATCCTTTTCTTTATTTGGTGTCGTAAAAAGTTTGGTCCTTTTATTTTCCTTTATAATTCCTGAGCTTGCCGGAAGTGTCAGATCATTCCATTTGTCTTTTTTTGCTCCTGGAGGGGGCCCAATAGAGTTTAATGGCTTTATTGGTTTTATTCCTTTTTTATTTGGCCTTTGGGGTTGTTTTTATTTCTGGAAAAAAAAGATCGAGATGCGACCTTTCATTTTCCTTATTATGCTCTCCCTTGTCGTCACTGTAGCAACTCCCTTAAGAACATATCTCTATTACCGTTTTTTTATGCTTTATATTTTTGGAATGTTGGTTGTGGGCGCACTGGCATTCAATGATTTCTTACTCGGAAATTCAAATCAAAAACATGGGACCCAAAAATGGTTCAAACGTTTTTTTATTTTATTTATGTGCTTGGTTCTATTTCTAGTTATTGGAAATGTTATCATCTATTCAAACTACGACTATTTCTTTTCCCAAGCTAATGAAATCATCGAAAAAAATCAGCAAATAGGTCAGGCAGCTCAAGGAAATGAACGTTGGTTGTTTGAGAGAGTGCCCAAGTTTATCAAGCATTTTTGTATCAGTTCACCGACCATTTATATTCCTTTGATTTGCATTGGGATATTTTTTATTCTGTTTTTTTTCCATGTTCGCCAAAGAAGACTGCCGCAAAATGCTTTCTTGTGGTTGTGTTATCTTATCACTTTTTTTCAACTGTCTTTTTTCGCCTATTCTTGGCATCCGATGAAAAATCCTGACAAATATCCCCTTTATTCCGAAGCTGGACCGATTCAATTTTTAAAAAACGATCCAGATATATTTAGAGTTCTTCCATTTTACCTCAAGACCGGTGAAAAAAAGATTTTTCCTCCAAACATGCTGTCTGTTAACAAAGTCTCTACCATCACTGGAACAGAAAGCATTAGACCTCGAGTGATGATGAATATTCTGACAGACATTAAGTCGTCCACATTCCAAGTCAGAGCAGGAACCACATATCATGGATTCAACGACTATCAAATTTTTTCTGATTCGAGATTTTTTCGATTACTTGGTATATGTAATGTGAAATATGTGATCACCAATACGGACCAGGATATTCGCAGTCCGGATCTGAATCTTGTGTATTCGAATGAAGTCAACATATATAAAAATCGTCAATGGAAACCTCGTGCTTTTTTGGCGTATCAATATGAAAAGAGGGAAAGGAATAATCCCGCTTCTATAAGACTCAGTGAAAAATCTCTAGATGGCCTTTCTGTCGTGTTTGATCAAGAACCTCAACAAAAAATTAATCTCCCTGAGATAAATGTAAATAATACTGTCGAGATATTCACCATAGACACCAATCGTGTTCGAGTTCATGTTCAGACCGACAATATGGGTTATTTGGTGTTGTCTGATACCTTCTATCCGGGATGGCAAGCTTTGGTCAACGGAAAACAAACAGAGATTTTGAGAGTGAATGATATCATGCGCGCGATAGTGGTCCCATCCGGTGAGTCAATAGTAGAATTTGTTTTTCGTCCAATATCATTCAAAATCGGGCTTGGAATTAGTGCAGCATCTTTGTTTTTTTTATTTGGATTGTGTATTAGAAAAAGAAAGACTAGACAAATTTCTCAATAAAAATCTTTCGAAAAGAGAGGATCATTTCACCTGCCCTTTTTTTCTCTCATAGGCCTCCCAATCTATCGAATACACGATATTTTTTTGTGGGTTCTTGACTTTTTCCTTATATTGTTTTGAGTTGAAATATTTCTCCAGCAGTTTATTGAGGGGATAGACCTGCTCTTCGGCTGTCCACTTATAGATATCTTTCCCATTCATCAGCAAACAGTCGAGATGAACAATCCATGCCAGTTCTTTAAAGGATAATTTGGAAAACGTTTTTCTTATGGCGAGTATCTCTGCCTTTTTCTCAGGATTGAGAAAATGAAAATAGCGGGAAAACAGGAGGGCATTGTGAAAGTACGAAGGAAAGGCAAGAATGCCGTCATTCCTATTGAGCCTGGCTAAATAGAGGAACAGATCGACAACTTTTTTGCCAAGACTGAGCCCAGGATGTTTTTGCCCGGGGAGAGGTGTTTTGTCTTTGGAAAATTCCAGGAGAGGATTCTGGAGAGTCAACCATTCCAATATTAAAAAGTTAAACTCCGGGAGAGGCCACTCGAAACCGATCTCATTTTTAATCTTATAGCGACTCTCCTTGAGCTTTAAATCGACAACCACTTCTTTCGTATTGTTTATGCGATGAATAATCCTAAATCGCTGTAGAGGGGGGAAATTCTTTGAGTCAAGATCGAACTCGAGAGGCCATAATTTTCGTTTTTGTGCTTCTTTGAAAAAATTTCTTTTTTTAAAAACAGCCACAACTGCATTCAATGGATACTTTCCCAGAAAGAGCCCGGTTCCGGATTTATTCGTTAATTCCGAAATAATTTCCTCCTCCCTGATAAGCAAGGACCCATCTGGAGAATGCTTGTGCCGGGAAAAAAATAATTTCATTGTTCTTCTTGGTGCTCGGTATTAATATGGAAAGAAAGAATATCGTCTCCAATTCTGGTCTGGCGCTCTAATTTAAAATATTTTGATTTGAATTTTGTTTTAAAATGCCTACGAAGAATGAGTGTTCCCTCCGGACTTAAAATGTCCCTTTTTTTGATAACTTTCAGGGGATTCCGTTCCTCTAAAAGAGCATAGGGGGGATCAAGAAATACGATATCAAATTTTTTCTTTTCCTGGGCAAGCTGAATGACAGCCCTGTTGAACTCCTTCTCAATAATTCGGGCCTCACTCTCAGCATCACACTTTTGCAGGTTTACTCGGATGGTTTTTACGGAAGAAGAATAGTGATCGATAAAAACAACACATCTTGCGCCGCGGCTGAGGGCTTCGATGCCGACCGATCCTGTCCCGGCAAAACCGTCGAGAAAAATGGAGTCAATAACTTTTTCTTGAAGGATATTCAAAAGGGATTCTTTCAGTTTGTCGGGCATTGGACGCACTGAAGCGCTTGGCACTCGCCGCAAGCGTTTTCCTCTATACCGCCCGCCTATGACTCTAATCATCTTTCTAATTTCCAGTTCTTGTTCATCAATAGAAAAATATTGCCTGCCGTCGCTTTGTCTTGATATCCTCGATCCCAAATGGGAGTTCGTACCAGTCATAAAGACTTGTCGGTTCCGTGTTCTGCAGCTTTGAGGCGATAAAAATTATAGCATCCAAAATTTGTGGTTGAATGGACTGGTCTTCTAAAAAGAGTTTTTTCATCAAGATACGCCCTTTCCCGTTTTTAACTTCAACTCTTCCAAGAAAATAAATATTCATTTCCGGGCGTAAAAAATCTGGAATCTTCTGCCCCCTCAGATCGATCAATATCTTGCCTTCGATCTTATTATGTCTATATATTTTCAGATGGAGCTGTTTCATGATTTCTTCTTTTTCGGTTTCGATTCGGTAGGCAAAATATGAATTCAATTCACTTTCAGTCACAATCACAGAAAACAGCTTTCTTTGACTTTTGCTGAACAATTCCTTTTCCAATTGTCCAATTATTTCAAAAACTCGTCTGGCCTCTTCTAAAGAATACTGAGACTGAGAATATTTGGACTGAAGCTGCTGCTCACAATTCATCAAGACAACACAAAAAAAACAAGAAATTATATTGATATAAAGGGACTTATTTTTCATGAGGATCATTTTTTATGTTAACAAATTGAATGTCAAATTTCTATTCAACTCATCT
>CAZLLG010000305.1:0-4723 GCA_964560275.1 uncultured Eubacteriales bacterium
GATCAACTTTATTCCAGGTCCAGGCCGTTATGTCGGTGATCCAGTTCTGGAAAAAGCAGACTTGGCTGGTGTCCATTTTACGGGAAGCACAGGGGTTTTTCAGGGAATGTGGAAGACCATCGGGGCTAATATCATGAAGTATAAAAGTTACCCGAGAATTGTAGGGGAAACAGGAGGAAAAGATTATATTTTTGTTCATGAGTCAGCCGATATCGATGCCGTTGTCACGGCTCTCATTAGGGGAGCCTACGAATATCAAGGACAAAAGTGCTCTGCAGCCAGCCGGGCCTATATCCCGTCAAACTTGTGGGATTCAATCAAAGACAATTTGATAGATCAAGCCAAGACACTAAAAATGGGCGACATTATGGATTTTTCCAATTTTATGGGAGCAGTGATCGATAAAGCCGCCTTTGACACAATCGTGGAATATGTCGAATTTGCTAAACAGTCTAACGATGCTGAGATTATCTACGGCGGCCAATATGATGATTCCAAGGGCTTTTTTATTGAACCGACTGTTGTTGTCACAACAAATCCGCACCATAAACTTATTGAAGAGGAAATCTTCGGTCCGGTTTTGACCATTTATGTCTATGATGAGAACAAATTTCACGAAACACTTCAGATTTGTGATTCGACATCCCCTTATGGGTTGACAGGAGCGATTTTTGCCAATGACCGAACGGCCATTATCCAAGGGTTTAGGGCTCTTCGTCATTCAGCAGGAAACTTTTACATCAATGATAAACCAACGGGAGCCGTTGTCAGCCAGCAGCCGTTTGGTGGGGCTAGAGGTTCAGGGACAAATGATAAGGCAGGGTCTTATATGAACCTTCTCCGGTGGACTAGCGCACGCACAATCAAAGAGGCGATGGATCCGCCAACAGATTACAGATACCCCTTCCTTCAAGAAGAATAGAGACATTAAAATAAAGAGGTATAAATGAAAGCATTACTCGAAAAACTCCAAATTCAAGACATTAATATCGGATCTTGTTCCGGTCCAGATGACTGGTACGAAGATCCTCAGAGTGAAAAAATTGTGTCCTATGATCCGGCCACCGGGAATCCCATCGCCACCGTTCTTCAGGCCACTGAAAAAACATACGAGGCCGTGATGACCCAGGCGGTCAATGCTTTCCAATCCTGGCGCATGCTTCCGGCTCCAAAGAGGGGATTGGTTGTCAGAGATTTAGGGGACGCACTGAGAGAATACTGCGAACCCCTTGGTGAGCTGGTCACTCTTGAAATGGGAAAGATCAGAGCGGAAGGTATTGGAGAGGTCCAAGAGATGATCGATATCTGTGATTTTGCTGTAGGCCTCTCACGGCAATTATACGGTCTGACTATGCATTCCGAACGGCCAGCACATCGGATGTATGAACAATGGCATCCGATGGGTGCTATCGGTGTTATTTCAGCCTTTAACTTCCCAGTCGCTGTTTGGGCCTGGAACTCGGCCATTGCTGCAGCATGTGGTGACACTATAGTTTGGAAACCTTCTTCAGAGACTCCATTAACCGCTGTTGCGGTTCAGCATATTACGAACAGAGTTATGGCTGCTCACGGACTGAAAGGGATATTTAATATCACCATAGGGAGAGGTGCAGTTGTCGGGGAAAGGATGATCAACGATCCGCGGCTTCCTCTGATTTCTTTCACTGGGTCCACGAAGATGGGGCAGCGGGTTTCCGAAGCCGTCGCAAGGCGGTTTGGCAACACGATTCTTGAATTAGGTGGGAATAACGCCATCATCGTGGATAAGGATGCCAATTTGGATATGGCGATGCGAGCCATTCTTTTTGGTGCGGTCGGTACGGCTGGGCAGCGATGCACAAGCACAAGGCGGGTGATCATTCACAAATCGATCATCTCCGAATTGAGCGAAAAAATTTGCAATGCTTACAGCCAGGTTCAGATTGGAAATCCTATCAAGGAAGGGACACTTATGGGCCCACTGGTCACAAAAGGGGCTGTTGACGATATGATGGATGCTCTGGAGAAAGCTAAAGCTCAGGGGGGCGAAGTTCTCTATGGGGGAAATCGGCTCCCTGAACTCGGTGAGCAGTTTGTCGAACCCACGATTGTGAAGATGCCCGCCCAGACCGAAATTGTCCATCTTGAGACTTTTGCACCCATCCTTTATTTCTTGGAATACACAGATCTCGATGAGGCCATCGATATCCATAATGCCGTACCTCAAGGCTTATCCAGTGCAATATTTACAACCAATCTCTTAAACGCAGAAACTTTCCTCTCTCACAGGGGATCGGATTGTGGGATTGCCAACGTGAACATCGGAACATCAGGAGCTGAGATCGGAGGAGCGTTCGGAGGAGAAAAAGAAACAGGCGGTGGAAGAGAATCAGGTTCGGATGCGTGGAAGGGATACATGCGGCGTCAGACAAACACCATCAACTGGTCGAAAGAACTCCCCCTTGCCCAGGGGATAAAGTTCGGAGACTAAGGGCCCGGGAACTATTTCGTCTACAAGACGTATAGTATAGTGGGAGGCAATTTTGATGGCGAAAAAGCTCATCCGCATGGAAGATCAAAAGATGATCGGAGGAGTGTGTTCGGGTCTTGCCGATTATTTGGACATTGATATCTCGCTTGTCAGAATTCTATTTGTTGCCGTTGGTATCATCTCTGCTTTTCTTCCAATGGTCCTGTTCTACATTATAGCTTGGATAGTAATTCCTGCCGGTGTTAAAGTGACAATGCAAGAAGAAACAGACGTTGAGACAAAGCAGGCCGGGAAAGAGCCCCATAGCTAAACAAAACTTAAATATTTCTCTTCCACTCTATCTATACCATTTCACGATAGCTGGTCTTCATTTGACTTATCCCTTGTTATCCGTTATTTTTTAAACTGATTTGTGATGAAAGAAAAAATCCCATTTAAGCATATTGCTATCGAGGGTGTGCTTAGGTCCGGCAAAACCAAACTGGCCAAAATATTTGCTGAAAAATTAGGTGGACAGGCTATCTTTGACAGGGGAGATAATCCCTATATTAAAGATTTTTATGAGGAGAAAGAGGGAGGGGCGTTCCAAGCTCAATTGGTTTTTCTAGTGAATCGATACCACCAGCAGGCAGGATTGCTCCAACAAGACTTATTCGCTGATAAGGTCATATGCGATTACCTGTTTGAAAAAGACAAGATCTATGCATATCAAACACTCACAAACGATGAGCTCATCGTTTATGAAAAGATTTACGGAATTTTCAGTGAAAGAATAGCAAAGCCCGACCTAGTTGTGTATCTGCAAATCTCTTTGTCCAGTATATTAAAGAGGATAGCTAAATATGGTTCTCCTCTGGAGAAAAACATTTCTGAGAAATATTTGGAGGATATTGTAGGAGCATTTGATTATTTTTTCTTCAACTATCACTCGACTCCATTGTTCGTGATCAAGACCGATGATCTTGATCTCAATAGGGATGAAGAGATTGTGGATTTAATAGATAAGATCGGAAACATGAAGACAAGCCCCATGTATTACGTGCCTCTAGGGCATGCGCAGCCTCATACAAAAAAGGAGAAATAAACGAATAAGACAAGTCATTTATTTCGATAAAATGTCTTGATAACTAGACTTTACCTCAATCTCGATGAACAGGCGGGATGGGGAGAAAGGAATTATCATGTCAGAAAAAACTATCCAAAAAATCACAATTCCCATTCTTCACAAGAAGATGAGGAACGGCGAAAAGATTTCCGCCCTAACAGCGTATGACTACCCCATAGCAAAAATTGTCGACCAGGCCGGTGTCGATCTCATTCTGGTTGGAGATTCTGTAGGAATGGTTGTCCTCGGATACGAAAATACGATTCCCGTCACGATGGAGGAGATGATTCATCACACGAAAGCTGTCAGTCGTGCTGTCCAGAGGGCTTTTGTCGTTGGAGATATGCCCTATTTTTCATTTCATCTGTCCAAAGAAGAGACCATCACCAATGCTTCCCGATTTCTTAAAGAGGCGGGCGCTCGAGCCGTAAAGATTGAAGGGGCATCAGAAAAAAGGTTGGATCTGATCATGGACATGGTCGAAGCGGAAATTCCAGTCATGGGCCATGTGGGACTAACGCCCCAATCCATCAATCATCTGGGGAGATTTAAGGTTGAGGGTAAAAACGAAAGAGATGCCCAAGGCATCCTCGAAGATGCCATCAATCTGCAGAAGGCCGGTGTATTTGCTGTCATCTTAGAGTGTATTCCCATGGAATTGGCTCAGATTGTCACAAAGAAACTGGATATCCCCACCATAGGAATAGGTGCAGGCCCTCACTGTGACGGTCAGATCCTTGTATTTCACGATCTTGTGGGATTTCTTAATGGGTATCTCCCAAAATTTGTTAAGAGGTATGTACACCTTCATGACGTCTTAAGTCAGGCTGTTGGCGATTACTGCTTGGATGTCCGGAAGGGCGATTTTCCGGATGACAGTCACTCCTATCACTTCAAGTCAAAGGATGTTCTTCAGAATCTGGATTTTAAAGAGCTGAGTGATGAAGACAGTTGAAAAAATCCAAAAATTGAAGATCCTCTCTGCCAAAATCAGGGCCGAAGGACAATCGATTGGACTTGTGCCGACGATGGGATTTCTACACGAGGGACATTTGTCCTTGGTGCGAGCATCCTTAAAATCATCCGATATCACAGTTGTGAGTATTTTTGTCAATCCATCCCAGTTTGAGCCGGGAGAAGATTTTTCC
>CAZLLG010000306.1:0-4717 GCA_964560275.1 uncultured Eubacteriales bacterium
CCTCACTTTTGGCCGCCCTGGAAACACGACGGGAGAGTACCTGAGTTACCTGCTCAATAATAAAGAATCTTTGGCCCACAAGCATCCGGACTTTGTATGCATTCTCCTTGGAACAAACGATGTCCGGCTTGACCTCGACAACACGTCCTCCGGTTTAGTTTATTCCAATCTGAAAGACATTGTAGCCATTTTCAACCAGTTCAAAAATCCAAATGGAGAAAAAACAGAGATCCTTCTATCAACAGTTCCTCCCATACCGGATGGAATCCCCTTCCCATTTTCCACTGAATCACAGGAACGTGTTATCAATGAGATCAATCCCCTCATCTTAAAAATTGGGGATGAGAATAACCTCAGGGTCGTCGATAACACCACTCTCTTTTTAAAGGATCCCGCCCTTCTCTCCGAAGTTCACCCCACTGATGAGGGTTACCGACGCCTCGCCGAAAACTGGTTCGAAGCTTTAAGGCCTCTATTAAAGTAGCCTTTTTGCTGTGACTTGTGGAGAGAAAAATTTGCATTTAGGGGATAAATCTGGTAGAATAAAAATTACAAAATACTCAATCTCCCACACAACTTTTTCGGTTTGGAGAAAACATTATGAATAGGAAGCTTATACGGCCTAATCTCAATGAATATAAAGAAAAAATGAGTCGTGAACCCGTGAAAAAGAAGCCTCATCCCCCTTCCGAGACGTATGCCGAAAACTACTACTATCTCAAGCAGATGAACAAAAAAACACACGTCAGTATTGCCCTTGTGGATGGAGAGACCATTGATGGAGTTATTGAGTGGTATGATAGAAACTGCATTAAACTCAACCGTATCGATGCCCCAAATCTTTTGATATATAAAAGAAGCGTCAAATACATCTATAAGCTTGAAAACTCAGATCCGGACGCTGCTGAAAAAAAGGGACGGCCAAAATCTACCGAAAGAAAGAATTAGCGTTCCTGCCAAAAATCGGAATCTCCCTCGGGGACCCGGCTGGAATCGGACCCGAAGTCACGCTAAAAGCACTCTCTTCACCCAGCTCTCTCCCCAAAGCCCACTATGTCCTCTTTGGGTCTATTGCCGCAATTCAAAGAGAATTAAAGGTTCTGAATATCACTCTGAAGATTGAACCTTTTCAGCAAATCTCCGCTTCATCTGAAACGAGAATTTCGCTTGTCGAGAGGGGCACACTCCCCCAATCTCTCAAGATCGGTCTCCCTCAAAAGGAAAGTGGTCTTTTGTCATTTCGTTATTTCGAGGAGGCTGTCAATATGGCCAGGGAAGGCCAAATTCACGCATTGGTGACTGCCCCCATTTCAAAGCAGGCTTGGTCTCTGGCGGACATCCGTTGGCCAGGACATACAGAATACATCAGCCAATTCTTTCCCAAGGTTATCATGTGCTTTTGGTCAAAACGATTAAAGGTAGCACTCTTCTCCCATCACATCTCCCTTCAGGATGCGCTCGAGAGGATAGAGAGGAACGCACTCTTCCACTTCTTCCTCAGGCTTTACGACAGCCTCTCTGCCCAGAAAGGCGAAAGATATAAATTTCTCGTCGCTGGATTGAATCCGCACGCCGGAGAACAAGGACTAATGGGCTCAGAAGAAGACAATGAAATCGCCCCTGCGGTCAAGGACGCCAAGGAGAAAGGGATTAATATTCAGGGACCGTTTCCTCCGGATGTAGTCTTCCGAATGGCCGAGAATCAACCCCGAACAATTGTGATTGCCCTCTACCATGACCAGGGTCTTATTCCCTTTAAATTGATATCCTTTGAGGATGGTGTCAATGTCAGCTTGGGGCTGCCCTTTGTCCGCACATCCCCGGATCATGGAACGGCTTTTGATATTGCTGGCGAGGGGAAAGCCAACCCAAAAAGTATGATTGAAGCCCTTAAGCTGGCTAACAAGCTATCGATATCGCTTTAATTCTGCCTTCATCTCCCTATCCTGATCTCTCTGACGGATCGTCTCTCTTTTTTGATAAACTCTTTTTCCTTTGGCCAATGCGATTTCCACCTTGACCTTTCCTCTATCATTGAGCAGGACTTTTACCGGGATAAGCGTCAATCCCTTTTCTTTAATCTTGCCGATCAAACGTTTGATCTCTCGTCTGTGCAGCAAGAGCTTTTTTTCCCGGATAGGATCATGATTGAAAATATTGGCAGGATTATAAGGGCTGATATGACAATTAACAAGGAAAACTTCTCCCTCTTTTATCTCGGCATAACTTTCCTTTAAGCTTATGCTTCCTTCACGGATGGATTTCACTTCGCTCCCCTGTAAGGAGATACCAGCTTCAATAGTTTCAATGTGTTCGTAGTTAAAAAAGGCCTTTTTATTCTTTGCAATAACTCTCATCAGGAGGAAGTCTCCTTATCTCCCGGAATGGAGATTTGTATCCGGCTGATGCGACGATTGGCCATCCTGTCCACAACAAACTTGATATTTTTATAATCCAGCACGTCTCCCTTTTTTGGAATTTTTCCGAATTCTTTCAATAAAAACCCTGCAATCGTGGAAAAAGCTCCGGTTTCTCGAATAGAGAGGGCTAATTGTTGATTCACGTCTTTGACCGGAGTATCTCCCTGGACACTATATCTAAACTCTGAAATCCTCAAAATTTTGTCCTCTTGCTCGCGATCATATTCATCCTGGATTTCTCCCACAATCTCCTCGATAATATCTTCGAGAGTGACAATGCCTTCCATGTTCCCGAATTCATCCACTACAAACGCCAGATGCTGAGCTGTCTCTTGCATTTGAAGCAAGACTTTTTCGACCGGGGCAGATTCAGGAACAAAGATGGGTTTTCTCAGAATTTCACTCACCATGAAGTTTTTTCCATCGACAAGATAGGGAATGATATCTTTTGTGTGAATCGAACCCAAGATGTTGTCGAGAGTTTCTCTATAGACGGGAAACCGTGAAAACTCAGCAGAATGAACAAAACGCAACACCTGATCCACGGGCGCATCGATGGAAAAAGCTTTGACTTGAGGTCTTGGAACCATGATGTCTCGGACAGGCAGAGATCCGATATCCAAGATTCCCGAAATCATCTTTTTTCGTCGCGGTGACATCCCTTTGATTCCGATAGATAAGACCGCTTTCATTTCCTCTTCACTCATTGAACGGAAAAGTCCCGGACGCCTTCTGAAAGAGGGAAAAATCAGGCCGATTAAAAACGTAAAGACTTTGATGAAAGGGTAAAACAGGATGATAAAAATCTTCAGAGGCTGGACGACGAGGAGGGAAAGCCGGACTGGATTGTAGGCCGCATAGGTTTTGGGTGTTATCTCTGAAAAAACAAGGATGAGAACGGTTGTTACAAGCGTCGCATAAAGAACAGCCTGGTTCTTATCTGGCAAAAATGAGACAAATATAAATGTGGCCATGGAAGCCGCTGCCGTGTTGACCAGTGTATTGCCTATAAGAATAGTGGTAAGTAATCGATCCACTCTCTGGAGCATGTCAAACGCGAGCCGCGCTCGCCGTGATCCCTTTTTAGCTAGGGAATTCATCCTGTACGGACTTGAGGCAAGGAAGGCTGTTTCAGACGAGGAAAAAAAAGCGCTGAGGACAAGAAACAGAAAAAATAAAAGAAGGGCGGGAAACAGCATCTCAATATATCAGGATTCGACTCGGGGAGTGACATCTTTGAAGCATTCGGAGAGTTTGTCCAATATTCTCTTTTCAACATCCACATTGGAGCAGGCATTCACTTCAGATATCTCGGAAACCAAAAGCTCCTTGGCTTTTTCCATCATCTTTTTTTCACGAAAAGAAAGCGGTTTGATCAAATCCAGATAGAACAAACTTTTTAAAACAAGTGCAAGATCCAGAAGGAGGCCGGATTTCATCAGGTTGACATGTTCTTTGTACCTGCCTTTCCAATTCATCGTGATATCGACTCCCCCATTTCCCATAAACTTAAAAATTTTCTCTACAGATTTTTGTGGAATGGGCTTCCTAATGCCGATCTCCTCTGCATTTGAAAACGGGACTAGAACAAGGGTGTCATTAGAAAGAATCCTGACATGATAGATAATAAACTCTTCTCCATAGTATTTTTCTTTCTGGATATCCTCGACAACCCCTAGACCCTGGTTAGGATAAACTATCGTATCCCCTATCTTGAACGAAGCCATACCAAAATTATTATATCTATTAAAATCACGCGAGTCAACTCTAATCCATGCCCCCTTTCGAGAAAAAACTTATACTTATTATTCCTATGTATTAAATAGCATAGTCAAAAAAAACACCGTTATAAACTTGACAGAGGTGAGCAGGTTTATTACCATACTAAATTCATACTAACAAGCGACAGAAAGATGAAAAGAACATTTCAACCAAACAAGAGAAAACGAAAAAAAAACCATGGATTCCTTGTCCGCATGAGAACTAAGGGCGGTCAAAAAATTATAAACAGTCGAAGACAAAAAGGAAGAAAAAGACTTGCCGGTTAATGAAGGAAACCCTTAGACCTCACGAGAGGTTCAGAAAAAGGAAAGATTTTTTATATATATACAGAAAAGGTTCACGTTATCGAGGAAATGGATTCATCCTCATCTATCTTTCCAATAATCTGTATTTTACCAGGATGGCAGTTGTTGCTAGCAAAAAAATTGGTAACGCCGTGGTCCGGAACAGGATACAAAGAAGGTTTAGAGCCTTATTCAGAACGAATGAACACTTGCTCCAAGGATCGTTTGACT
>CAZLLG010000307.1:0-4703 GCA_964560275.1 uncultured Eubacteriales bacterium
GATCGGTATTCTTGTGGCTGTCTTGTATGTTGAAATTATGGATATCTATCCCGGGGGCATCATCGTTCCCGCCTATTTTGCTCTTTATCTGGATACGCCTTTACGGATTATAGCCACGCTGGCTATTGCTGCATTGACCCTTATGACTTACAGGAAACTGTCCCATTTTTTTATCCTTTATGGGAAAAGACGGTTCGCTCTACTGATCCTGCTTGGAGTGGTTTGGGCACAATTGTGGAGCCTTGTCTTTCCCGTCCTTTTTGCCTCATCCCTTGAGCTTAGAGCCATCGGCTGGATCATTCCCGCCCTCCTGGCTAATAATCTTGAAAAGCAAAAAATTATACCGACAATTGCGTCTCTGTTTACCGTCTCTATTGTGACCTACTTCCTTGTTAGGATTGTCGTCTGGATATTTTATTGAGTAAGCATCAGCGATTCATAATTCTTATGTGTGTCGTGAGCCTTCTCTTTTTTTTCTTGGCTAAAACTCTACCTGTTAGCGACAAAAAACAACAGAGGGCAGAAATGGTCCAGGCCTCCGAAATCATGGAAGAAGCCATGTCCCAGTTGCTTGTATGTCAAGGGGAAAAAAATCAAACATTGGATGTGGAATCTGATATCAACAGTACTGGTCTTATAGGAGTTGAGAATTCCCCCATCACAACAACTCTTGGAAGTCTGGAGGCCAAGCGCACGACGACCAATCCCAATATGGGAGCCCTTGTAGTTCAACTTCTCTATGAGGCTGGTGTGAAAGAGGGTGACGCTGTGGCTGTGGGAGCTTCCGGATCCTTTCCGGCCTTAATTGTTGCGGTTATGTCTGCGGCAAAGGCCATGGGTGTCAATCCCATTATCATTTGTTCACTTGGCGCTTCACAATGGGGCGCCAATAGGCCGGATTTTCATTTTCTCAAAATGTTCGAATGTTTGACCTCTGCCGGAGTATTTAGTTTCCCGCTTCCTGCGATCTCACTGGGAGGGGAGAGGGATGTCGGAGAGGGGATGCCTTTTGACATGCTTGAACGTCTTATCAAGGATATCGAGGACAGTGGAATAGTTTTTATCCAGGAGGAGGACCTGCAGTCCAATGTGCGGATAAAAATGAAAATTTTTGAACAACATGCAGGCCAAAATGGAATAAAAAGTTTTATCAATATAGGTGGGAACTGGTCAAATATCGGCACGAGTTCTGAAATTCTCAATCTCGAACCTGGCCTCGTGAAAATCCGGAAAATACCTCACAAGGAAAGCAGAGGACTTGTTTTTGAGATGGCTGAAAGACAGATTCCCGTTATTCACCTTTTATATATAAAAGGACTTGTGGAATCTTATGGTCTGCCCTGGGATCCGAAGCCTCTGCCGGAGGTTGGAAAAGGCCGAATTTATCAGATTGGCGTACAGGACTCTCCTGTTTTTTTCACTCTTGCCCTGTTGTATCTCTGCGTGATGGTGGGTCTATTTCTTTTTTTTCGATTTTTTTATTTTAGGCGGCAGTGACATCAGGTAGCCGCTTGAGCGGTCAAGCCATTCTTTCAATTCATACAAGGGGAAGAAAAGGAATTTCAAAAAAAAACTTGACACAGGTGTGTCTAGATTGTATATTGTGTATATCCAATAGACACACTGGAGAAAAAATATGTTTATTGTTGTTTCACCGCTGAATCCAGAACCGATGTACAAGCAGGTGACCGATCAGATAAAAGACGCGATTGCGGACGGAACACTACAACCGGAGGATAAATTGCCATCGATAAGAGAAATGTCAAAAGAGTTGAACATCAGCATCATCACCATTAAAAGAGCCTACGCCGATTTAGAAAATGAAGGATTTATTTTCACTCGAACTGGAATGGGATCTTTTGTAGCCAATGTCAACAAGAACACGTTGAGAGAAGACAAGCTCAGCGAAATTAAGAAAGAGATTAGTAGGATTTTGGCAGCCGGAAAGAAAGTCAATATCCACGCCAATGATGTCATAAATATCGTTAATGAACTTGGAGAAAAAAAATGAAAAAACAAAAGGGTTTTATTCCGCTCAAAACTTTAATCTTGGTCTGTGTTGTTTTAATTGTACTGCTGATTTTTGTTTTTTAAAGGAAGGTCAAGATGGAAAATATACTTGAAATTCGAAAATTGCGAAAAAAATATGATGAATTTGTGCTCGATTCCATCGATTGGAATATCCCCAAAGGCTATATCACTGGTCTCATCGGCCCCAATGGTGCGGGAAAAACCACAACCATCAAGCTGATATTAAATCAAATCGAAGCAGACAGCGGTCAAGTGAATATCTTTGGAAAGAATCATGCTCATGATGAGATCGCAGTCAAAAACCGCATAGGCTATGTCGGTGAGGAACAGTATTTTTATGAACACAGGAGTGCAAACTGGACAGGAAAATTCGTTTCCCACTTTTTCCATAAGTGGGACATGGAAAAGTACCACAAATTTTTAGATGATTTTCAGATTCCAAGAAAAAAAATGATCAGAAAATTTTCGAAGGGGATGAAGGTCAAACTATCCATGGCCATCGCACTCTCGCATAATGCAGACCTCATCATTCTGGATGAACCAACAGCTGGCCTGGATCCTGTCGTAAGGAGAGATCTTCTCGATCTTCTCAGAAAAATCGCAGATGAAGAGAACAAAACGGTCATGATTTCTTCTCATATCACCGATGACCTCGAGCGGATTTCCGATTTTATCACGTATATGATTCGCGGCCGGATTGTCAAAACTGCATCCAGGGATGATCTGCAGACCAGTTGGAAAAAGATTCACTTCACAAAGGATTCACTGGATCAGAACGTTATCGATTCTCTTAAAAGCGTTGAAGATCACATGTTTGGCTGCACTGGAATAACAGATGACTATCTCAAAATAAAAGATGCACTTTCCCAGGGCTTGGCCAACGGCGATATCAAAGTCGAAAGCCTCGGATTGGACGATATCCTCATCGTGTTGGTCAAGGAGAAATAAAAATGCTTCGCTTGATGAAGAAATACGCATTTATCTATTATGGATACATGGCCTTAGTTTTGGGCCTGATGTATCCGCTGCTCAATCATGACCGTTTGACAGGTCCCCGGCCTTTGGATTTATCTTTTGGATACTGGCAGGCCATCAGTATTTTCTGGGTGATATTTGCTTCTTTGTGGATGCATGAGCAAATGGAATTCAAGACCAATGGGTATAATTTCTTGAGAACCCTCCCCATAAAGAATAGAGACATTGTAGCGGCGAAATTCGTCGTGGTCCTAGGCTCTGTGTTTATCTATGCCGTTTTTCACTGCATTGCTTTTTTCTTTATCTCAAGAGCACCTGAGTATTTTAATCCAAGCTGTACGGCGGTGATCAATATGGGAAATATTTGCCTGATTTTTGCCGGTCTCCTCCAGGTTGGAGTCATCAAATTCGGATATATGAACTTTGGGAAGTTTCTCTGGATTCTGATGATCGTAGGGCTTGCCCTCCCCATTGTTGTGACATCGTTTCTGCTTCCGAAAATCGGCCTCGACAGATACGACATTTTGAAAGCCATCACCAGTGTGAACTGGATCGTTATGACAGCTGTTGCTCTTGCTCTCTATTATGGTCTCATGCGGGCAGCTGTGAAGCTTCTCAACAAAGACAGATTTAGTCACCAACTCTAGGAGAAAACAATGCTGAGATTGATGCAAAAAAATTCGTTTTATTTCCTGTTCTACGCCCTTGTGTGGATTCCGATCTTTATTATGGCGATTGTGCTTCCGGGGAGGCCGCTCGACTCAGGGATGGTTTTTTTTGAGGGGGGGTGGATTATCATTATCCTTCTCGGCAGCACCATCACCTGTGAGCAGAGCGAAGGAAAGACCAAAGGCTATGATTTCCTCAAGACGCTGCCAATCAAGGACAGCCAAATCGTCAGGGCCAAGTTTTTTCTCGTTTTTCTCACGGCCTGCTTTGTGTATATGTATCTGAGGATTATCTATCTGTTTGTCTCCATTCCTCCTGATGTTTTGGTTATGGCTCGAATTTACATTCCTCTGTGTGTTTTTGTCGGACTTCTTCTTGCTGCTCTCCTCTATATTCTGGTCTTTAAGATTGGACTTTCAAGAGCCATCAAAATTGGCTGGATTATGTTCTTTGGAATAATAGTCCTGACAATTGTGTTCATTGAAGCGGTTCTCATCAAATCGGATATCGATGCCAGAAAAATCGAGACATTCATCAACTCTATCCCTTTTGTAATCTGGATGGCCTTGGGAGCGGGAATTCTGGCCGTGTATTTTATGCTGATGTCTTTTGCGATCAAAGTCAAAAAAAGAAACAGAGGCCTTGATAAATAGTCATGTTTATCGTTGTCTCTCCGTTGAATCCAGATCCGATGTACAAGCAGGTCTTTGACCAAATTAAAGACGCCATTGCCACTAGGGTGTTGAAACCGGAGAGCAAACTTCCATCGATAAGAGAGATGTCCAAGGAGCTTAGAATCAGCATCATCACGATAAAGCGAGCCTACGCGGATTTGGAAAAAGAAGGGTACATCTTCACTCGCTCTGGAATGGGTTCGTTTGTCGCTGATATCAAAACAGATCAATTGCGTTTAGAAAAATTAAGAGAAATCAAAGAAGAGATAAAAAAAATATTAAAAAGTGGAGAAAAATTCAATATCACGGCCAAAGATATTATTGCAATCATTGAGAAGTTGAAGGAGTAAAACC
>CAZLLG010000308.1:0-4703 GCA_964560275.1 uncultured Eubacteriales bacterium
GATTCTAACATTTCTGCCTTACTAAATGTGTCACTAATGTTTCTGACCCTGCACACAACCGTTCTTTCGGGAGCAAAAGAAAGCATGGACTGCGGTTTGCCTTTATATCGAATGAAGTTATAGACCTCATCGGATATTAGGATTAGATTTTTTTTTCGGGCAAGCTCAGCAAGTTTCCACAACTCCTCATCTGTCAAGATGTCCCCGGAGGGATTGTTAGGGAAATTTAAAAGTAGAGACGTTATGCTTTGTCTATCAATTTCTTCTTCTAATCTTATAAAATCCGGATTGTAATCTTTGTCGAAAAGATCGAGAACAATTGGATTTCCACCGGCATTGAGGATGATCCCCTTATAGTTACTCCAGTAGAGGGGCATGAGGCCGACGTTCTGTTGATATGCCAGGAGATGCATAACGATGGACAGGCCTTCTGTAGCTCCAGAAACGATAGCGACGTGTTTTTTATCCAATCCGGCAGCGGGAATTCCTTGTTTATTTTCCAGTTCGTAGGCGTGGGTCCAGAAACAACCTACCAGTTGACGGAGTTCTTCAAAGCCCGCAGAAGGGCCGTAGTAAACTTCTTTTTCCGGAAAAATTCCTATGACTTGGCCCTGATCACTGCGGACAAAGTCTGGACTTTGAGCCGCTTTGATTTTGGCCTTGGCCGCAATAATCGGTATGATCGGTTCCGAGGAAACGGTCTTTTGGAGCCCTTCAGACATATAAGTCCATGCCCGGTCCAAGAGTGGGGATGTGAACGATTTTTGTTGAAGCATCAGTTGATCTCTCTGTTCCCGGGCTTTTTAAGGAGCGTGGCAACGACATCCCGAATATCTTGGATCGTGATCTGATACATTCTTCGCATCCGGCCTATCCGTTCGTGGAGGGAAACAGTCGGAGGCAATCCGAGTTCTTCGGCTAATCTCCTGGCTTGGATGCCAGTCTTTTTTTCGATGTCGCTTAGAGTCATCTGGCCGGTAATCAAGATGGCTTCTCTGTCATCGGCCAAACGTCCTCGTGTGATTTTGTCTTCGTGTTCCTCTTCATCCACCTTAGCTTCTTTCTGTATCTCTGGCACGGCAGCTGTTTTGGCAGGAACAACATCTTCTGGTAAGGCCCCTTGTTTCTCAACGGCAGAAGAAGATACAGATAAAAGATCTGTAACAATATCCCGGACATCCTGAAGCTGAAAGCCATGGCGTTTTCGCAATATTCCGAGAGTTTCGTTTGGTTTGGTCCGTTTAGGGAGGCCCAGTTTTTCAATGACGGATTGAGAAGGGATTCCTGTAGCATTTTCTATATCTGCAAGGGTCATTTGGCCCGTAACAACAATATATCCCTCCTGTTCCTGAGAAAGAGACCTTTCCAGACTTCTCAACGGTACATCTCTATATCTTTGCCCGGATCCGTAATCTGTATATGTCTCGGCATATTTTGGCCAAAAATTCCATAAGAGAAGCGGAGTGAGAAGGGCCAAAAACATGACTATCATAAGAGACGTCCTCCATACATTTTTAAATATCTGTTTAGCTTTCGCCTTGATCCATTTCCAACTTAATATCAAATGGATAATAATCAGCACCGTAAAGGCAATGGAAAGATAGAAATGAATACGCCCCCAATCATGTCGATGCAGCCCCAAAAAATATTTCGAGCTTTCGGCAACCGATGGGCCTTGGGGAATGACCAGACCCAGGAGGAATCCGATAATCACAATTCCAACGATATTTATGAATAGGAATGAATCGATCAAATACTGCCAATCGCTTTTTTTCATTCTAAGCCTCTCTCTTTATATTTCTCTCAAATCCAATTCAGCTTTTTCAATTTTCAGAGATTTCTTTTCCATAAATAGGGCTATACTTTCCCAGATGTGTTTTATTTCCACAGAGACAGAAGATTCCGTGTATTCGACCAAAGGAATTCCCTGGAGCATAGAGTCTGTCACCTCCTCATCGTAAGCAATTTTGCCGAGGAGAGGGATTGACTTTTTTTGACACCAATGTTCTATTTGATTTGATTTTTTTTTGTTCAGGTCGAATTTATTTATACAGCAGGCCGTCTTTATCTTAAAGTGATCGGCCATCTGTATGACACGCTCCATATCATGAATGCCCGAAAGGGAAGGTTCCGTGATCACTATGGCCAAATCTGTACCCGTTAAAGAGGCAATTACTGGACATCCTATTCCGGGTGAGCCGTCGATGATAATATAATCCAGGCTCTTTTCAATGGCGATTTTAGTGGCTTTCTTTCGGACTTCTGTCACCAATTTCCCCGAGTTTTCTTCCCCGATTCCCAATTTGGCATGGACAAATGGTCCGTATTTTGTTTTTGAGACGAACCACTCTCCCGATACACAACTTTTCATTTCGATGGCTTCTTCAGGACAGACAAAAGAACAAACACCACACCCTTCGCATGATATGGGATCAATAACGATTTCACCTTCATCCGTTTCACTTATGGCGTCAAATCGGCAGGCTTCGATGCAGTTGGCACAACCTGTGCACTTTTCTGGAAATAGATGGGCTTTTTTTCCTCCGGAGAAGGAGGTTGTTTCCTTAATTTCTGGATGGAGAAGCAGATAGAGATTGGCTGCGTCAACATCGCTGTCAACCATCACTTTGTTTTGGGCTAGTGCCGCAAATGAGGCAGTAAGGATTGTCTTTCCTGTTCCACCCTTGCCGCTTATAACAACCAGCTGTATCATTGGACTAGCCTTTGGATTCTCGTATACAAATCTAGAAATTTTTGTCGGTAGGAAGGTTGACTCTCGATAATGGTTATTCCTGTTGAATAAGCAATGGCTATCCTTCGATCCATCGGTATGGTCAGCAGAATGGGAATATTTTCTTCTTGACAATATTCCTGCACCTTTTGATCGCCGATATCGGCACGGTTTAAAATTACACCGAACGGAATTTTGAGTTTTCTTGTCGTCTCTACAGCCAATCGGAGATCGTTTAATCCAAAAGGTGTCGGTTCAGTTACAAGTATGATATAGCCGCTTCCCTTGACTGATTCGGCAAATGGACAGGAGGTGCCTGGAGGGACATCGATGATGACTGTACGGCTTTTATCGATGAGTTTTTTTTCAGCCCTTATGATTGGAGGAGACATGGCTTGTCCGATATCCAGCTTTCCCTGGATAAACTGGAGCACATTAGATGTCCCTAATTCAAGGATACCTATTCTTTTCCCAACTTCTCTTATTGCATTTTCAGGACAAACAAGGCTGCAGCCTCCACATCCATGACAGAGATCACTGAAAACAAGGACATCATCTTTAAGCACAGCGAGGGCATTAAAAGCACAAAATTCTCCACATTTCCCGCAAAATGTACATTTATCTTCAATGATTTCAGGCACAGTAATATTAACAGGAAGAGTCTCATAAATATGCGGTTTTAGAAAAAAGTGTGCATTGGGTTCTTCCACATCGCAGTCAAGAAATTGAACAGGATTTTTTTTATTTAAGGAGAGGGCAAGATTTACGGCAACCGTAGTCTTTCCTGTTCCTCCTTTTCCGCTGGCGATTGATAAAATCATGGGATGTTATTTATTTTTTCTGACATATTCCATTATCTGTACACGGCGGCCTGTCGCACTGCTCCTCTGCACCACAGCAGGTTGAACCTCGAGAGGCTGAATTTCCCATCCTGACGAAAGATGGCATTGAATAGATCTTTTGGATTTTTTTGCTGTTACAAAACGAACAGGTTAAATCATGTTCTTGATTTATTATTCGAATAAAGACTTCAGTCACTTTTCCGCAGTCCTGGCATTGGTATTCATATATCGGCATTTTATTACCTCTATCGCATCATCTTCATGTTGCACTTCGGACACTCAACCTGGTTACAAGGAAAGCCCGCCTTATGTGGAACCCTAGTGCCACAAGAGGGGCAAACACAGTATCCACTTGGCCCAAAACCTTTTGCTCTTCTACGGCCAGGGCCAAGATCGTTTTCTTCCTTCTGCTTTTCTTTGTCCATATAAGCCACCATCCTAATTGTATGCTTCCATAATTTTTTTGTTTTCTCCCATTAAATCACCGGCAATCTCTTTCATGTTCATCTTGTCCCAAAAAGTTAATTGTTCGTGTGTGTTTAGGTATTTTAATGGAATCGGGTGTGTTCCGATGACCACGGGAATGTCATAAAAAGTTTCAATAAATTCTTTAAAATGTCTGATACGCGGGCAGGGCGGATAACCAACAATCAAACCCGTTGCTAGATGAATAACATCGACACCGTTGTTTTTCATCTCTTCGGGTACATACTCAATATTTCCCCCAGGACAGTTTCCACAGAAGGAATAACCGACGATTTCAAGAGGCTTATCCTCAGGATATCTTGAAAAGGCTCCAACTCTTTCTCTTTTTGCTCTGAAACATTTTCCTCCTCCACAGTCCTTGTAGCGACCGCAAATGATAATTCCAATTTTTGCCATATGCGACTCCTTATAGCTATAAACTCATGCAGCTTAATTTGCCTTCAAGATTTTATCTGCAATTTTTTTGAAAGCTTTGCTGGCATCCGACTCCGGTTGAGATTTGATGAAGGATTTCCCCTCATCTCCGAGGATGACAATATTTGGATCAAGAGGGATTTTGCCTAGGAAGGGGATTCCAAGGTCCAAGGCAGCTTTATATCCTCCGCCTTCCTTAAAAAGGTCAATTTTCTTTCCACAGTGTGGAC
>CAZLLG010000309.1:0-4698 GCA_964560275.1 uncultured Eubacteriales bacterium
ACTCTTCCAGGCGAGAATGTCATGGATGTCCTCGAGGGGCTTTGGTTTTATTTGTTCAGGTGTCGTTTCCTGAACAGCTGAACTTGGCGAGATTAGCACCAGCAGCATAAAGACGATAAAGAGTGCTTTTAAAATTTTTGTCATTGGTTCTCCTCTTTTTTAATTTGGATTGTCATTTTCAATCTTCATACAATAAAAAAATACCGCTGAATTGTCAAAAGTAAAAAAGATCCATAAGGATTTCCAATCCCATGATATCTTAATAGCTCTGGGAAAATGATGGAGGTAGAGATACTCAGCCTAAGGTCACAGGTAGGAGTGGCCCGGCAGCATCCTTGTCCATCTGAGGAGCATGGTGGTGCGGTGGGAGGGTCTTCGACGAAGATGGAGCAGGATGTGCCGGTGCCTCACAAGGAAAGTGCAACGTGATTCCGATTCGTCAAGATAGTTCTTTGAACTCATTTTCTTAATATCATTAGATTGGAAATGCTTGTAGAGATTTTATTATTGTCCCATTTCGTATAAAATAGAATTGGCGTCCATATTAAATAGGATGGAATACCTGAGGTAAACACTCTGGAAACATGAAACGTATTAAGACTGTTGAGAGTAACTCTTATGACTGATGAACAGCTTTTAAAGAGCTGTCTTGAGGGGGAGGTGGACAAGTTTAGGCAGATTGTGGACAAGTACAGAGGAAAAGTGACTGGTATGGCCATAAATATTTTAGGAAATAGAGAAGATGCAGAGGATGCCTGCCAGGAGACATTTATCAATGTCTTCCAGAATTTAGATAAATTCGACTTCGACAGAAATTTCAAAGATTGGCTTTTCACGATCCTCTACAACCGATGTATCGACAAAGTGAGGAAGAGAAATCGATTTTATAATTTCTATAATAAAAAGAAATTTGAATATCATAGCAATCATAGTTCTAATCATAAAATGAACCCGGAGAGTACACCCCCTTTATCTGACAATCTTTTACAAAGACTGAGTCCTAAGGAACGGACGGCCATTTATCTTTGGGCCCATGAAGGGTATACATCAGATGAGCTTGGAGTTGTGCTAAAATGTTCTTCCAGTACGGCAAGGGTTCACATTTTCAAAGCCAGGAAGAAAATAAAAAAAATTTTGGAGAACGGTCATGATTCGTTGCAAACTTATTAATTCTTTATTCCGTGTGTTTCCTATTCGAGCCTTTCAAGGCTTCCTGATAAACAATCACTTCGAAAAATGTCCGGAATGCCAAAGTTCACTGGCTAAACTTGAAGAAACTCGATTGTTCCTAATGGATGAAGAGAAAACTAGTGAATTGGTCAGTGTGTGGCCTGGGATCTGCGAGAAACTCAAAGAAGGCACTAGGGAAAAAATCCGGATATCCTTTTATCCAAGATGGAGGTGGGCTTTGTCTGCAGCCTGTTTGACGATATTTATCCTCTCGGGATTTTTGTATCTCAACCGGACAGGCAGTATGGAGATGGCGCTTCAACAAGATTTAGACCAGCCATTTAAAATCAACTACATAAAAGTAGAGGAAAAGCCTGCGGCACTCTTAGTCAATGAACCGTCGGATTCGGAAATGATCCATGTTTGGGCGGAGATACTGCCATGAGGAGAATCGCTATGATGGGAAAAGGAAAAAAAGTCTATTTTGTTTTGGTAATGCTCTTGGGAGTATCCGTTCTAGGTGTATTTGCCTCTGATACTCAAAGCATTAAGCTGAGATTTTTTGAAGGGATAAAAGAAGGGATGGTTGATCCCCCGTCTTTTGTGACATCTTCTTATCTTCATTCCACTAATACGGCACGTATAAGAACGAACTCTATCCTGTCCGAAGAGCAGGATCAATTAAAAAAAGTCTACAACTTAAAGGATGTGCATCTCATCAGCGAAGCGGACTTGATATTGGGTACCAAGAAAAAAGACCAAATCAAACACACTTTCCGGATCAACGGGGCGGAATATCTTGTTATCATTCAACAGTCAGTACGTAAACGGAAGCGGCTGTACAGATTGGAAGTCTACGAACAAACCGAAGAAGATAACAACAGTCTGCTCGACACCGAAATCCAGCTTCCCAAAAAAAAATCTGTCGTGTTCGGTTTTAACGATAAACAGGAAAAACCTTACTTCCTGTCTCTGGGGATACCAAAACCGATCCTGGCCGAATCTGAAGGAATAGTCGTTGGAGGTGCAGGAGGTATATCTGTCGAAGAACTAGAGAGAGGGGCGATTAAGGCTGTTGGAGAGACAAAACCACCGGATCTTATCAATAGAGTCGAGCCTATATATCCCGAACTGGCCAAAAGAGCAATGGTTGAAGGTGTTGTCATCCTCAATGTCCGAACCGATGAAGATGGGCGTGTGGACCAAGTTAATGTGGCCAATAGCAAGGATCCCAATTTAGCCAGAGCCGCAGTCGAAGCCGTCAAGCAGTGGCGATATGAACCTTTTTATTCAAGAGGGAGACGGTATCCTATCCTTTTTACTGTCACGATCAGATTTCAGCTTTCTAATGAGTTGGATAACAATAACAGAGGAAGAGAAACAGGAGAAGAAACTCCAAGGCCAAAAATTATCCATCAAGTAGAGCCGATCTATCCTCAAAGGGCACGGCATGCACAAATTGAAGGCGTCGTTATGATGAAAGTCAGAACCGATGTTAAAGGAAATGTCGAGAGCGTTGAGGTTATCCGGAGTGACAGCACAATTCTTAACCAGGCCGCTATCGATGCCGTTAAACAATGGAAATATCAGCCCGTATACAGGGACGGAGATCCTATCTCTATTGTCACCATAGTGGGTGTAATATTCAGACTCGATTAAAGGATAAAAGAATAATTTAAAATTTCGGCAATAAGAGGGCTATCGTCTGGGGGATCTGATTTTCAATCTGAGTATAGTCCAGTTCTGAACCCAAGAGACTGTGAGGAATAAGAAATATCACGAGCGTTACTATCGATGCAGCGAGAACCCATCCTTTCGCCTGCTTTCCTTTCCGCCCGGCAAAAACTGCGATGGCCCAAACAATCATGGCGATAAGTGTTTTGTTGTCTGTTAGGTCAAAGCCAAACGGGAAACCGGTCCACCATTCCCCGAATGCAAACTTTTGAACGATTGGACCAAGGATCATTCCTCCACCAAACATCAGTCCTGCTGTCCAGAGAGTGAGTTTTCTCGTATTCCCATCTTTCTGAAGAGCCTCTATTCCTGTGCGTGTGGAAAACAACATGGCTGCAAATATGACTATTATGTGCAGAATGAGAACGAAGTCCGGGACCACATCTTTAAAACGAATAACCACCTCATCGTCTCCAGTCAGTGAAGTCTCTTCTCCTCGAAAGGTGAGATAGACTTTGTAAGCGAGTTTTCCTGCGGATGGCTGTTGAGGGAGAGAGGCAGAAAGAAATCCCTCCGCCCTGTTCATTGGAACATTTGTCCAAGGATCCTCGGTTTTAAATCTTTTAAACAGGACATATCCCCCGATTTCAGAGTCCGAGGCTTCTATCTTTATTTCATAATCTCCGACTGTTTCATGAGTTGTTTCGAGCGTGAAGGCAATAACCGAACTGCCAAGTTGTGTATTTCCATTTATAGCATAGGTTGGCCCTGTAATCCTCTGATAGACAGCTGATCCAGCCGTGATGAGAAATGCCAATACCCATAAGAGAACTTTCTTCATTGTATATCCTCCAACCAATCAGTGATAATTTTGATAAAAAAGGAAAGCCTAAATGTAGCAGTATTCCCAGTCTAAAGCAACCAAATTTTCCTTATGAATAAAAAAGCGGTTTCAAAAGTAATTCGTTGTAGAATGTGTCATTATATATAAAAGGAGAGGATATGAAAAAAATTTTATGGATCCCCTTGATTGTTATTATTTTTATTCTTTTTGCCTGTCAAAAAAAAGAGGAAAGTATAGCTCCTGTCGCGCAGCAAGTCGCCCAGAAACTGGATTCCGCCGTATCACAGCTGTCACAGGGAGAGATAGCTTCGGGAATAGAGAGCTTGCTTGACACCATTATCCTTACAAATCCTAAAGGATTCATATCCGGTGACTTTGATCTGAAGATTCAGGAAGCTAAAAGTGAAATTCAAAAAACGAATATGGTTGGAGCGCTGGATCTAATCAAAGAGGCCCGTTTTTTACTTGGATCTTTGAATATCGAACCGGAAATTGCAGATAAAACCGGGCCTGCCCCTGTTGCAGATGCCGTAAAAACACTTATTTTAGCAGCAAAGGATCAATTTCAAGCAGGAAAGGCAGTTGAGGGAGTCACATCTATACTGGATGCGCTTTTATTATTTAGGCCTCTTTAATAAAAGTGCCGTTCCTGTATTCCTCAAACGCAAGGGCGAGTTCTTCTTCTGTATTCATAACGATGGGGCCGTACCAGGCAACAGGATCTCCGATGGGTTTTCCTGATATGAGTACAAAGCGCAGCGATTTGTCAAGAGCTTCAATGTGGACTTTCGAGCCGTTTGTATAAAGGACGGCGTGCTCGGCTTTGACTTTTTCTTTTTTTTCCGAGTCGAAGTATCCCTCTCCATCAAGGATATAGGCTAAGGCTGTATGTCCAGAATCAATGGAATGTTCGAATTTTTCGTGAGGTGGGATCTGAATATCCAAGTATTCAGGATCGCAGATAATATCTTTTACAGGACCGGCATGACCCTGATAATTTCCTGAAATGA
>CAZLLG010000310.1:0-4690 GCA_964560275.1 uncultured Eubacteriales bacterium
CCTTTGCTGTTGGGATCTATCTCCCTCTTTCGACCATGACACCTATCTATGTAGGAGGATTGATCAGGCACATTATCACAACAAGAAAAAATGATGACGAGAAACGCCAAACTGAAATCAAGGATAAGGGAATTCTTCTGGGATCGGGCTTTATTGCCGGAGAGGGCCTGGCCATGGTTGTTGTGGCGGCATATGCGTAGGTCACTAAATCCAAACCTCAGGGATTCGGTGTGGATCTCGGTGGTCGCCGGATCCTTAAGAAGTTTATTCTGCTAGCAGGATTTCTTGTATATCGATCAAAAAAGAGGGAATCCAAGCCTAACTAAAGAATGGAGGGATTATGAGCACCCTGATCATCGCGGGAATGCTTCTTCTCTGGCTTTTTCTCGGGTATAAAATCTATGGGAATTTCATAGAAAAAAAAGTCGTTAAACCAGACAATTCCCGCATAACACCAGCCCAGGAACTCAAAGACGGAATCGATTATTCCCCAGCAAAAAAAGTCATGCTATTCGGGCATCATTTCTCTTCGATCGCAGGAGCAGGCCCCATTCTCGGCCCCCTTTTAGGAGTTCTCTATTTTGGATGGTTGGGTGCTCTCCTTTGGATTGGCCTGGGTAGTATTTTTCTGGGAGCTGTGCATGATTTTACCGCCCTTATGACCTCTGTTCAAAATAAAGGCCGGTCCCTTGCAGACATATCGGAAAAGACTCTTGGAATGCGGACCAGAATTATTTTTTCAATCTTTCTCTGGTTTGCTCTAGCGTTGGTTATCGCCGTCTTTGCGGTGGTTGCCTCCCAGACATTGGTTTCACAGCCGGAGATCGTTATCCCAACCTTTGGCTTGATCTTTATCGCTATTGTTTTTGGATGGTTGATCTACAAAAAAGGAGTGAATGTTCCCATAGCCACAGTTATTTCCCTTCTTCTTCTTCTTATTTTGATCTACATCGGGAGCTTGGTTCCGGTCGAACTCCCCGCCAAATTTTTTGGACTTTCAAGCCAAATGTTTTGGTTTGTTTTGTTAATCATCTACAGTTTTTTCGCGTCCTCACTTCCTGTCTGGCTCCTTCTGCAACCGAGAGATTACATCAGCACATGGATTCTTTTTTTGGGATTAACTCTTGGCTATTTGGGTATGATCATTGCATTCCCAAAAGTTAATGCCCCTGCCTTCGTCTCTTTTTCGAGTAAAGGGGGTCCCCTCTGGCCTATGCTGTTTGTCATCATCGCCTGTGGTGCCATCTCCGGCTTTCATTCTATTGTGGCAGGAGGAACCACAGCCAAACAGCTTCCCAATGAAGCATGGGGAAAAATGATCGGTTTTGGAGGGATGGTGACAGAGGCCGTTTTAGCTGGCCTTGTTATTTTTATTGCGTCTAGCGCTCTAATCTGGGATCCATCCGGAGCCGAAAGTACCTTTGGATTCCAGTATCTGATGAACACAGTGGGAGATCCCATCAGAGCTTTTGCCACCGGATACGGAAAATTTGTCTCCTCTCTTCCAGGAATGACCGTTGTTTTAGGCTCATTTTTCGGTATGGTCATGCTCAATGCCTTTGTGCTCACGACCTTGGATACAGGAACACGTTTGGGCCGATTCATTTTTTCAGAGCTTTTAGGAAGAAAAAAGGCTATTTTCCAAAACCGGTGGATAGCATCGGGTTTCATCCTAGTTTTCGCAGGAATTCTAGGAGCGACAGAAGGGTATAAAGCTATATGGCCCGTATTTGGAGCCTCAAATCAACTTGTAGCTGCCCTGGCCCTTGTTGTCGTATCGTCCTATCTTGTCAGCATCAAGAGGCCGAAGGCATTCACAATCTATCCGGCTATATTTATGCTCGTCACAACTCTTGCAGCACTGTTCTACCAAGGCTATCATTTTTTCAAAAAGAGTCAGTATCTTCTGGGATTTACGGTAGTGATCCTCATCTGTCTTGCCGTCATCATCGCCTACGACGCCCGATCCATTCTTTTTAAAATAAAACGGGATCAGGCTTCGCCAGGCCCCTAAATCTCGCTCGCTATGTAAATTTCCTGATGAAGCCAAATCCCAATATTTATAGGGCAGTGACTTTAAAGACAACTCCCTGTGGATCAGGGCAGCAGAGCGTCTCTGTTCCGGAAACCCAATCGTCGTGGGACAATTCATCCTCTCTCTGTTTTAAAGATAAAAATGGAAAGAGGCTGTTGAGAGCATAGACACAGACTTTTTTTCCTTGGGGAATCTCAATTGTTCCTTCACCTCTTATGAAAAAAATATCCCCGGCTTTATGTTTGGCACCACAACGTTCTTTGACATCCGAGACTTCAATTTTTAATTCCCTCATGATTACTCCTTTTATTCAATATAAAATGCATAGAAAAAAAAATCAATCAACAGTTTGACAAATTCAAACGTATTAGCATAAAATGGCTCTTTAGCGCAGAAATAAAGGAGGAAAGTATGAGTTCAAGCGCAGAACCTAATGTTGTTCCTTTGTGTGATATCTTATTAGTCCTTCTCATTATCTTCATGGTTATAACCCCTTTGTCTCAAAAAGGAATGGACATCAAACTTCCAGAAACCTCCGCTGAATCAGGAGCTACTCCTGTCGGCCTCGTGGTCATGACCCTACAGACAGATTTGTCAGTCGATATTAATAAGACAGTCTACTCCTTCGACCAGGTGGAAGATGAACTCAGACGAATTTATTCCGCCCGTCAGGATAAAACGATATTTATCAGAGCCTATGCAAAAGTTCCCTTTTATAAAGTTATCGAACTGATCGATATCGCTAAGGGTGCAGGGGTCGATACGACCGGTTTAATCCCTGAATATATCGAAGAAGAAGGGATCGGGATTTAGCTCTCTCTCTGCTCCCCTAAATTCGAGAACTACTGTTTTATGGGCCCGATGATTTCTCGGGCAATAATCATACGCTGGATTTCATTTGTGCCTTCATATATTTGAAGCAGTTTGGCATCCCGCATCAACTTCTCCATAGGATAATCCTTCATATAACCATACCCACCTAGAATCCCGAGAGCTTCTGAGGTGACCTTCATAGCTACGTCGGATCCATAAAATTTAGCCATAGAGGATTCTATTCCAGAAGGAAGGCCTTGATCGAGAAGCCACGCCGCTTTCCAGACTAGAAATCGAGCTGCATTGATTTCTGTTGCCATCTGAGCGATTTGAAATGAAGTATGCTGGAAAAGAGCGATAGGCTTGCCGAATTGAACTCTAGTCCGCGAGTATTCGATAGCATATTCGAGGGCCGCTCTCGCGACTCCAACACCTGCAGCCCCAACCGGTGCCCTTGTCTTGTCAAGAGTCTTCATGGCAATAATAAATCCCATTCCCTCTTTTGCTAAGAGATTTTCTTCTGGAATTCTTACATCTTCAAAAATGAGTTCGACTGTATTCGAGGCTCTGTGCCCCATTTTGTCTTCCTCTTTCCCTACGATAACGCCTGGTGTGTCTCTAGGAACTACAAATGCACTGATCCCTCGAATTCCACGTTCCGGCTTGGAATTGGCAAAAACGACGTACGTACTGGCTATCCCCCCGTTCGAGATGAAGCATTTCGAACCATTTATAATATATTCAGATCCAATTTTTTCCGCTTTTGTTTTTTGTGCACTGGCATCGGAACCGGCCTCTCTCTCAGTGAGGCAGAACGATGCAAATGACATTTTTTCTGTCTGGGGAGTCAAAAATTTCTTTTTCTGCTCGTCTGTACCAAATAAAATTATCGGTGTATAGGCTAAGGAATTGACCATCATTGTCGTGTACATGCCGGCACATCCGGCGGCTAACTCCTCGCTGATGATGACAGTATCGATATCGCTCATACCGGCCCCACCATACTCTTCCGGAACCATAACTGTGAGGAAACCAGCCTCAAATGCTTTTTGCATGACATCTTCAGAGAATTCTTCCCCTTTATCATATTTTGCCGCATTGGGTTTCATTTCTTTTTTCGCAAATTCTCTTGCCATTTCCTGAAGCGCTTTTTGTTCTTCTGTCAAACTGAAATCAATCACAGTCACCTCCTCATCAATTTTTATGCGTTAGATGATATTACGGACTAAATTTCAGGTCAAGTCTTAATTGAAAATCACTTTTTCCCTGATTATATTGTAGACAGGATCGTCGATAAAAAATAATTTTTCTACGATGTCCTGGATGCGTTCGGGATGACTCTTGTCAAATCGAATGAAAATCCGAAATTTATTCTGCCTATTGAAAAACTCGATTTTTTCAACGACACCGGGTTTAAATATTTCTGCGCTTTTCTCCATTTCTTTTGGCAGCTTCTCCTTCCACCCGGTTTTTAAGAGCCCATTTTTGCTAATCCAGTTTTCAACGAGCCGGTCGATTTGAGTTCTATCAAGGGAAATAGAATAGACTAAACAGAGGACCTCATCGGTCATGGAAGGACGATTTGTGTCCACTTCTTCTAAACTCAAAAATTCGATGTCCATTGGAAGAACAGTATTGACACCTGAAAGAAAATCTTTTTCCGAAAATTTGTACATGGATTTGAACTCTAAGAATTCTTCCTGACCTCCCATTCCTAGTGGAAGAGCGGGAAGAAAGGACAAAATCATTTTTGGATGAAAGCCCTCAGAATACTGGACCCTAACACCGGCCCTTCGAAAACTGCGCTGTAAAATATTGCTCAGGTCATTGTGGGAGAGAAAC
>CAZLLG010000311.1:0-3275 GCA_964560275.1 uncultured Eubacteriales bacterium
TCAATACGTTATGAAGGGAAACAGCTTTTTTTTATGAATTATTCAGGTTAATTATTAAAATAAAAATGAAGACAGAACAGTAATGTATATAGAGATAAAAGTGAGGTCATCATGGAAAATTCTTATCTGATCGAAACGAATGAACTGGTCAAAATCTTTCCTATGGGAGAAAGCCAGATAACGGCGCTCAACCAGGTCAGTCTCCAGTTCAAAAAAGCGGAGTTTGCAGGGCTGGTGGGACCGAGTGGTTCTGGAAAAACGACACTGCTCAACATTATTGGCTCTCTGGATTCTCCAACTGAAGGCAGCGCGGTTGTCATGGACCAAAAGATCGAGGAGCTGAGCCACAAGCAGGGAGCCGAGCTGCGCAACCGGTATGTCGGATTTATCTTTCAAACTTTCAATCTCCTTCCTGTTTACACGGTGTTCGAGAATGTGGAATTTCCTCTTCTTCTTCTTGGTCTATCCACCCAAGAAAGAAAGGACAAGGTCATGAAGGCGTTAGAATGGGTTCAACTGGCTGACAGAGTTAAGTCTAAACCGGCTCAACTCTCGGGAGGAGAAAGCCAGAGAGTGGCCATTGCCAGGGCTGTTGTTAAAGAGCCAAAAATTATTTTAGCGGATGAACCAACAGCCAATCTCGATGCAGAAAACTCCCACAACATCCTCAAGACCCTGGAAAAGCTCAATCATGAGCTGGACACCACATTTATCTTCGCGACCCACGATGAAAAGGTGATCCAGTACCTGCGGAGGAAAATCACTCTGATCGATGGACAAGTGGCCATGGATGAGGTCTATGATAAATCCAACAGCCAAGGAGAGGAACAATGATCATTCCACGTTTGGCTATAAGAAATCTGTTGGGCGCCGGACTAAAAACCTGGCTAAATGTCATCGTTCTTTCCTTTTCATTTGTGGTCATTATCTGGATGCAAGGCCTCTACAAAGGGATGGGAAACCAGGCTAAAGTAGCCCAGACCGATGCGGAATTCGGTGGCGGACAGTACTGGCAAGAACAATACGATCCCTTCGATCCACTCACTCTCCAAGATGCCCATGCTCCAGTTCCTGAATCAATAAGAACACTCATCAACAATGGTTTAGCCACCGAAATTCTCATCTCACAGGCCACCATCTATCCTGAGGGCCGGCTGCAGACCATACAAATGAAAGGCATCAATCCCGCCCAAAATGTCGTCAATCTGCCCACTTCGGCTCTGGGTCAAGAGGGGGAGGACCTGCCAGCTTTGATCGGTACCCGGATGGCCCGAAACACGGGACTCAATATCGGCGACACGGTCACCGTCCGCTGGAGGGATGCACAGGGAACCTTTGATGCCCGGGATGCCAAGATCGTTCAGATCATGAACACCAGTGTCCCGTCTGTCGACATGGCCCAGATTTGGGTTCCTCTAGACAAACTGCAGACGCTAACCAGGATGGAAAATGAAGCCAGCCTGGTTATCCTAGCCAAGGACACCAAAGAATTTCCTCTAGCTGGGGGTTGGATACATAAAAACATGGACTTTTTGCTTAAAGACATAGACTACCTGGTTAAGACCAAACAAGTCGGCGGATCCATCATGTATGTTATCCTGTTATCCCTGGCGATGCTGGCCATTTTTAACACCCAAGTCCTCTCCATCTTCAGGCGGAGAAAAGAGATGGGGACATTGATGTCGATGGGCATGACAAGAGGAAGACTCATTCGTCTTTTCACCCTAGAAGGAGCACTGCATTCTGTTCTGGCCGCTGTCATTGCCGCCATTTACGGGATACCACTGCTTCTTTGGTCGGCCAAAAAGGGCTGGGCGATGCCAGAAGCTGTTGACGACTACGGAATTGCTGGCCTGAGCGGGGCTCTCTTTCCCGTTTACGGAGCAGGATTAATCATCGGCACCACAGTTTTGATCCTTGTGGTGACAACAATCGTCAGTTTTATGCCGACACGAAAAATCGCTAAATTGAAGCCCACAGACGCATTGAGGGGGAAAATGACATGATCAAATTCATCTTCAAAGGCATTCTTCGTGATCGCTCCAGGAGTTTGTTTCCCATCCTTGTTGTGGCCATCGGTGTTTTTCTCACCGTTCTGCTTTACTGCTACTTAGAAGGAGCGGTCAATATGTTTATCGACACAGGTGCTAAATTCGACGGCGGCCATGTCAAGATTATGTCCCGAGCTTACGCAGAAAATTCTGACCAACTGCCCAATGATTTGGCCTTTATCGGTGTCGAACAGTTGATGAGTGAACTCAAACAGGACTTCCCTCAATATGTCTGGACAAAACGAATACGTTTTGGCGGACTGCTCGATGTGCCCAACGAAGAGGGGGAAACACGTGCCCAGGGTCCTGTAGCGGGTTTAGCCTTAGACCTTTTTACAAAAGACAACCTCGATTGGGAGCTCTTAGGAGTAGAAGATTCTGTTGTGCGGGGAAAAGCCCCGACAAAACCGGGAGAGATACTCATCAGCGATGAATTCGCTACACATCTGGGGATTTCCCTGGGAGAGACAATCACGCTCATTGGCTCGACCATGTACGGCAGTATGGCGGCCGCCAATTTTACGGTATCCGGGACAGTCCGGTTCGGCATATCGGCTCTTGACCGTGGAGCCATGGTGGCTGACATAAAAGATATCCAGACAGCTTTGGACATGGAAGATGCGGCCGGAGAGATCCTCGGTTTTTTCAATGACTTTGTCTACAGGGAAGACGAGGCCGGTTTAACCGCCCAAAATTTCAACGTAAAATATGAGAAAAATAAAGATGAATTTGCGCCGGTGATGAAATCCCTCACTCAACAGGGTGGTATGATTGAGATGATGGGCATGATCAATATGTATATGCCTGTCATGATCACTGTTTTTGTCATTATTATGTCGATTGTTCTCTGGAATGCTGGACTTATCGGCAGCCTCAGGCGGTATGGGGAAATAGGGGTTCGTCTCGCCATGGGCGAAAGCAAAGGTCACCTCTACCGCTCAATGATCGGCGAATACGTGATACTGGGATGTATCGGGACGGTCTTAGGGACGGCTCTCGCACTCGTGTTCGCCTTCTGGCTTCAGGAGAAAGGTTTTAATATATCGCAGATGATGCAGAACTCAACCCTGCTTATAAACGATGTCATCAGAGCCAAAATCACCCCACCTTCGTTTTTTATTGGATTTATTCCAGGTCTTCTGGCCAATGTCCTCGGTGCGTCCATATCCGGGATAGGCATTTACAAACGAAAGACCGCTCAACTGATGAAGGAGCTCGAAGTAT
>CAZLLG010000311.1:3285-4669 GCA_964560275.1 uncultured Eubacteriales bacterium
CTCCAGCTTACAACGTAGAAAAATCAATAAGCGAATTTATGAAAAAAATAATAAATTTACTCTTAATATTAATATCGTTGGCTGTTGTAGGTAGGGCCCAAGTTCCACCCACAGGCGAAGAAATTCTCAAGCGGGTGGATGCCAACATCGGCTCGGACAACAAAATAGCCACTGCTGAGATGATGTTGGCATCAACGGCCGCCGGGGCAGCCGGTCCATCAAGTCCAAATCGTGGATATACGGTGAGGAAAAATCTTACACAGAATACTTGGCCCCAGCCCGGGAAGCAGGCACCAAAATGCTGAAACTGGAAGACCAGCTGTGGACATATATCCCTTCAACAGACAGGACGATTAAAATCTCGGGACACATGCTGCGGCAATCGGTAATGGGATTGGATCTCTCCTATGAAGACATGATGGAAGATCCCGAACTTCTCAATCTCTATAACGCCAACGTTATCGGTGAAGAAATTTTTCTTGACCGTCCCTGCTGGATTCTGGAACTGACAGCCAAAGTCGAAGACATCTCCTATGCGTCGCGAAAAATCTGGGTGGACAAGGAGAGATATGTCTCGCTTAAGGAGGAGCGTTTTGCCCGCAGCGGCAAACTGCTCAAAGTTTTCGAAGTCAAGGAAGTCAGGCAAATACAGAAAAGATGGGTTCCCTCTCATATGATTTTCAAGGACGCCCTAAAGAGCGGTGGGGGGACAGAATATAAAATCGAAACCATCGAGTTTAATGCCTCGATCCCCGAGCACGTTTTTACAAAAGCCTCGCTGCGTTAAACGGATGACCGAAAAACCGAAGGCCGCGGCCCCATCTCCAAAGAAGAAACCTGTCAAGGGCAAGAATCCTGTAGCAAATCCTTACGAACACACTACGATCTACAAGAAGAATGAAAAAACGGGAGAATGGGAGGTCAAAAATCCCTCAGGATCTATCGCATACAATTACCTTTATCGCCATGACTATGAGGAAGAAGAAGCTGCCAATGAGTATCTTATTGATGAAATGGAAATAAACCGCTAAAATAGGAACTTCAGAAACGGCCTTTTATGATGAAAAAGCAATTTATTTTCTTTTCACTTCTCCTACTTCTTCTTGTTACTCCAGGCTGCCGCAAGGAGAAAGTACCCGAGCCCTACAGGCCTACACATGCCCATGATGCTTACCGTCACTCTCTCCAGGAGGCCAACCTATTGGATACGGCTTTAGGCCGGGACTGGATCTTTTCCTCAGAGGAAGCGCTTAAAAAACCTATCGACATTACCCTTCCTCTAGAAGAAGTCTTCTATGTCTCCCCAACCGAAACCATAGCAGTGGCCTACCGTTTTGATGTCAAAAGAGGCCAGAAAATTGAAATGGAAATTTTAATTGAAAGC
>CAZLLG010000312.1:0-4657 GCA_964560275.1 uncultured Eubacteriales bacterium
GTCAACGCTGACATTTACTTTCCTGTACTTCATGGTCCATTTGGAGAGGACGGCACCATCCAGGGTTTTTTTGAGATCGCCGATGTGCCCTATGTGGGCGCTTCAGTTCTGGCTTCGGCTGCGGGGATGGATAAAGCCATTGCCAAAATTCTCTTTCAAGCAAAAGATCTGCCTGTAGCCAAATATGCAGTTTTTTTAGAGGAAGAATGGTTGCTGCAGACAGAAATCACCGTAAGAAAAATCCAAGAAAAATTCTCTCTCCCTCTCTTTGTCAAACCCGCAAACCTGGGATCGAGTGTGGGGATATCTCAAGTGAAAAACTTTGAAGATTTAGGACAAGCTCTGAATGAGGCCTTCCTTTATGATAAAAAAATTCTCATCGAAGAAGCCATCCACGGGAGAGAAATTGAGTGCAGCGTATTGGGTAATGACAAACCTAGAGCCTCCCTCCCAGGAGAAGTCATCCCCTTTCGTGAATTTTATGATTACCAAGATAAATATATCGACGGAAATACAACATTTGGCATTCCCGCTGTCCTCTCGGAAAACACCACAAAAAAAATTCAAGATTTGTCCATCAAGGCCTTCCAGGCGGTCGACTGTTCTGGGATGGCTCGAGTCGATTTTTTTCTTCAGGATAAAACAAACACCATTTATCTCAACGAGATTAACACGATCCCAGGCTTCACCGAGATCAGCATGTACCCTAAACTTTGGGAAGTCAGCAACCTCCCTTTTCCAGAGCTGCTGGAGAAACTTATCGCACTGGGTTTTGAAAAACACAGGACAAAAAAGAGCAACACGCGAGGTATTGTTTCATGAGAATCTTGGGGATCGACTACGGAGACAGAAGGATCGGTCTCGCAGTCAGTGACGCGCTCCAGCTTACAGCCCAAGCGCTAGGGGTCTATCAAGTCAATCATGAGGAGGCAGACAAAGAATATTTCACTCAACTAGTGGCCGACTACAGAATCGAAAAGATCGTTCTCGGCCTTCCTTTGAGAATGGATGGTACTCCAGGAAGCCGGGTCGAAAAGACCAAAGCCTTTGCAAAATGGCTGGAAGGATTTCTGGATACGCCCATTATCTATTGGGACGAAAGGCTCACGACCAAACAGGCAATGGGAATCCTCAACGAGCAAAATGTCAAAGGAAAAACCAAGAAGAACTACAAAGACCAAATTTCCGCTGTCATCATTCTCTCCAATTACATGGAAAGTTTAAGAGAAGATCCTCATGATGCTGAAACTGATTAAACGTTCTCTTTTGCTGGCCGCTATTTTGATCCTTTTCCTTGCCAGCTGGTTTGCCTTTGAATTTCTGAGTACTCCACAAAAACCAACAGAAAAAATCCTGTATGAAATTGAAAAGGGGGAAGGAGCCAAAAGCTTGGCAGAACACCTCAAAGAAGAGGGCATCATCCAAAAAAAAACGGCATTTCTTCTTGGTCACTCCCTATTCTTTTCCCAAAAAACTATCAAAGCCGGAGAATACGTTTTTGAACTTCCCCTCTCTATTCAAAAAATTCTCCAAATCATCACAGAAGGAAAAATACTTCTTCATTCGGCGACTATCCCCGAAGGATTGACTCGAATGGAGATTGCAAACCACCTGGAATCCCTCGGCATTGCCAAGCGGCAGGTCTTTATGAAAGCATCAGAAGACACAAACACGATCTCAGCCATTGACAAGGATGCTCAAGATCTGGAAGGATATCTGTTTCCTGAAACATATTTTTTCCCAAAAGGAGTTGCGACCGAGAGAATTGTCTCTTCGATGACCACACAATTCAAGAACACTTTTTCAGAGGAGTGGAAGAGAAGAGCAGAGGAGATAGATTTATCAATTCGGGAGATTATCATTCTGGCCTCCTTGATCGAAAAAGAAACATCTCTTTCTGATGAGCGTTCACTCGTTTCCGCCGTCTTCCACAACCGTTTAAAAAAGCGGATGAAGCTGGACTGCGATCCAACGATCATTTATGCACTCAAGCAGGAGGGACAATTCAAAGACCGCCTGCGCACAAAAGATATGCAGCTCGATTCTCCCTACAACACGTATCTATACAGCGGTCTGCCTCCAAGCCCCATCGCCAATCCCGGAAAAGAATCCATTGAAGCCGCCCTTTACCCGGCTGATAAAGATTTTCTCTTTTTTGTCGCCAAAAACGACGGCAGCCACCATTTCAGCCGTTCCTTCCGGGAACACCAGAACGCAGTGAACAAATATCAGAGGAATAAACGATAAAACGTTCCTGAGCGTATTATAGTTTTTACAACTTTTTTTATAGATAAAAATGACAAATTTTGCTATAGTATTGAACTGTGTTTGCTAGATAGATAGCGCAAAACCGACACTAAAAAAAAATACGCAGGTTAATCTCAAGGAGGAAACATGAAACTCAAAAGCATTAACATTTTTGTCCTAATTTTCGGACTCGTTTTCGGTACTCTTTCCACTGTAAACCTTAACGCTCAAGTGCAGGATCCGGCAAAAGTTGCTGAGGAAATAGCCAGGGAATTTATCCCTTCGGAAATCCTGACCGTCATGAAATCAGGTTTGGACTCACGAACACCAAATACGGGAATTCCTTTTGATATTTTTAAGTCTTTGTACCTTCCCGCCCAGCAAAATATGCATGGAATTTTCTTCTTTAAATGTAAAAATGCTGATCTTGATTTTCAAGGTGCTACTCAAACCGCTCCGGGTGAAGAAAAAGAGGTCTCCGCTTTTCAATCCACGCCCACTCTACTCATATCCAGAAATAACATTTACCTCTATTTCAAACAGTTGGACGGAGACTATGAAAAACAAATCTACGTTCCCTTCAATCAAAAAGCCGATGGATTGACATATGCAGCTGAAGAGGAACCGTATTATTCACTTGGTTATCCACTGCCGGCTGGGGATTATGTATTGGCTATGGCCATAGTTTCCGCTGTAGATCAGCAGAAATTAGGCGTACAGTATCACGAATTCTCTCTTCCCGACGCGGAAGCAATTACCGAAATCGACATCACCCCTCCCTTTTTTATTAACCAGATGAACCAAATGACAGCCGTCGAAATGCAGACAGAGATCCACAAGGGATTTTTTACATATTCGCTCTATCAAATGGATCCGAACTTTTGGCACGTCTTCACACCCGGCGACAATCTGGACATATTCTTTTACATTTTTGGTATTCAGGCCAATGCTGAAGGCAAGTATGACATTGAGATCAATTATTCCATATCCCAGGGAGGAGAAACAGCTATCCGTTACGCCACCACCCCCTACGAATACCCCGTTGTCAGCCAACCGCTCCCCATGAAGAAAACGGTTATCGTCAAAACGACGGATGAGGAAGGAAAAGAGACCAAAAAAACAGAAACCCGAGATCTCGAACCCGGAACCTACACATTTGTTATGGAGATTAAAGACAATCTTTCTGGAAAATCGGCGACAAAATCAGTAGAGATCGAAGTCAAATAAATAAATTAGCTAGAAATTTTTTAAAGTTCAGATTAGAAGTTTACGTCAAAGATCTTCCTGGCTTTCCCACTATCTGATCCGGCAAGAACAACGACATCGACGTAATATTTTCCTGGACTCAAGTCAGGAAAAGAGAATCGAAAATTTAAATCCTTTAACTTGACGGTCTCATCCTCAGATTTCTCAAAAACCCGGCTCTCTGTAAAGCTGTATTTATCCGTACTTTTTTTCCTGTAAAAATAAAACTCGAAGTCAAAATTGGCCTTGAGAAGGCCTTCCTCTGAAACAAAAGTTATGGTCTCTGCTGGAATAGACAAGTTGAAATTTTTGGATTCACGGTCAAATTTAAATCTGAAGTCCAGAAATTTCTCACTAAATCCTCGAGTCCTTGGAGGCAGTCCGAACTGAGCTCTTTCCACAGCATAAAAGAAATCCCCGACAATACCACCACCGTCTCCTAGAACTCCAATGACTGGATCAAATGTATAGATACTATTTCCACGTTTATCAACAAACATAACAGCAAAGGCATATCGGTAATACTGCCATAAGATATATCCATGGTATCCGGCCAGAGAAGGCTCCATGACCGCGGGCTGCATCTGGATCTGATCAGGTTCTCCAAAATAAATATACATTCTCCCACGGTCTGTTTTCCATCCAGGTATTCCTTCGATAAACCGCTTGTTGGCATATTCAATGCGTCTATAAAACTCCTCCTGAAATTCATTTGTATCAGTGTCCAGATCCGGGTCTCTTTTCTCCCAGAAATCTTCCATAAAGACCCGACGCGAATCCTTATCGGGAAGATGTTTAAAAATATCTTTTTCCTGCTTGCTCATAATCAGGCGGGCATACTCGTAAAAATCCTTACTGACGGGATCCATAGCCACCTTGGTTCCTACACTGCAGCTCATCAGGGAAAAAACACCGACAAAAAGAAGTCCTGAAAAAAAATAAACAAAAAATTTTTTTGCCATTTTGGATTCCTCTTTTAATTAAGATTACTAAAAAAAATTGTTTTTCACGTGTCCTCAGTTTCCATTTTTATTTATCAAGGAATCCCTCCACCTGTTCTTCCTCATTTTTTATTTTAGCACGTTAGCGCGTGAAATCAACCCTAATCGCAGTAAGCATCCTGATTTCCGTGATGGTACTTAAGCTGCATATCGTACCAACTCTT
>CAZLLG010000313.1:0-4630 GCA_964560275.1 uncultured Eubacteriales bacterium
AGAAATAGTCAGTCCAACCCTTAATCCCAAATAGGCGTTGGCTGCGCCAAAGATGATTCCAAACAAGGATCCCAAGACAACAGCCTTGAGTGAAATATCCTTGTAAGGTGATTTTTCAGGTACATAGGTTTGGAATTCTTCCATCTTATTTCCCTCACATGTCTAAAATATAGGGCAGTCTATCATAGAAAAAAATATATTTCTAATCAAAACTCACTTCTTTTGCGTTTGACAGGAAACAGTTGACCCAGTTATAATTCCAACCAACTTATCTGAGTGGAACAATGGATCAAAAAGAAATTCTGGAGAGAATTGATGCAATCAAAAAAGAATTGGCCGAGAATCAATTCGAAATTATCATAGATAAAATACTTGAGAGAAAATTTCATCACCATAAATCAGACAGAAAATTTCTCATGGGGGGAAGGATGATTGAAAGCATGCGGAAAAAACTCATGCTGGAAGTGGAAATGATACTTGAGCCCGCGCTGGACAATCAACGAGAAATCAATCTCCGGTTTTTAGAGGAGATACGGCGAATTAAAAATGAAATCGCTGCCCTGCAGAAAGGTGATGTTGAGCCTGTACATGCACAACACAATCAAAAAGATCCTTCCGAAAATCAAAAATAGGTTTGTTCGGAATAGGACAACCAGTGAGATGAGAACAATAGCAGTTTGTGCCGCACAAGTGCCATTTTCCTCCGGGGGAGCAGAAACCCTCGTTTTGGGGCTTATAAGAGAACTGAGAGAGCGGGGATTTGATGTCGATCATATCAATATCCCCTTCAAATGGTATCCTCATTCACAGCTGATGAAGAGCATCCAATTATGGGAAAAAATCGATTTAAGCGAATCGGACGGCAAAAAAATCGATATGGTCATTGCGACAAAATTTCCCTCTTATTTTGTCCAGCATCGAAACAAGGTTCTATGGTTAATCCACCAGTATCGTCAGATGTACGACCTCTTTGAAACCCCGTATTCAGGATTTGACGAGAAGAGCAGGAATGATATGGAACTGAAAGAAAAGCTGATCAAGATGGATAATCAAGTCCTAAGCTCATATAAAAGGATCTATACCATCTCCGTCAATACAGCAAATCGTTTGAAAAAGTATAACGATATTGAATCTGTTCCCCTGTACAATCCTCCAAAGCTGACAGGTTTGTATTATTCTGGAAATTTTGAAGACTATATTCTCTCTGTCGGACGCTTGGACTCTTTGAAACGAGTGGACTTGTTGATTAGGTCTCTTAAATTCTCTGACAGCCGAATCCATTGCAAAATTGTCGGACAAGGCCCTGAATTAGAAAATCTAAAAATCCTCTCAAGGAAATTGGGGATTGCTGACAGGATTGAATTTCTTGGATTTGTTTCAGATAAGAGACTTCTGGATTTATACGCCAACTGTTCAGCCGTGTTTTTTGCTCCACAGGATGAAGATTACGGCTACATCACTTTAGAAGCATTTCTGTCCAAAAAACCTGTTCTGACCAGTTTTGATGCTGGAGGACCGTTGGAATTTGTAAAAGATAAATCGAATGGGATCGTCCTTGAATCCTTTGACGAGGAACTCATAGGGGAAAAAATCGATGAACTTGTTTTGAATAAAGAAAAAAGTCGGAAATTTGGGTTTAATGGATATCTTGCTGCCAAAGACATCAACTGGGATTTTGTGATTCAAACTCTGCTTCATGGCCAACACAAATGAAGATTGCTCTTTTTAGTCCCCTTAATCCTATCAAAACTGGTATTTCAGATTACATTGAGGAAATGATGTTTGCACTGGGGAAACATCTTGACATCGATCTGTTTATTCAGCAGGGATATATACCTACAAATGCAGCCATTTGTGCGGAATTTAATGTTATTCCCTATGTGGCAGAGACCTTCGACCCTTCCCAATACGATGAAATCCTCTACCATATGGGTAATAATTATGAAGCTCATGGTTATATCTATGAAGCTCTTAAATCACATCCGGGAGTGGTCGTGCTGCATGACTATGTGCTGCAGGGATTCCATGCAGAGAGATATGAAACAACGGGAGATTTCGAAGTGTATCGCCAACTGCAGAGAATGTATTACGGCGAGAATGGAGAATCGATTGCGAATAATATTGCACGACCTGAAACTCATCCAATTTGGGAGTCTGCCGCAGCCATGAATTATCCTTTAAATGAAGACGTCCTTGAATCAGCCAAGGCAGTCATTGTTCATTCAAATTTTGTAAAAGATAAAATCCAGGTTGGATTTCACAAATCCATCGTGAAGATAAATCATCATGGACACTTTTTAAAAACATTTGACCGAAACTCGGTTCGGGATCGGATGGGCATAAACAAAGACAGCTTCCTCATCAGCTCTATAGGATATATCAATAAGAATAAGCGTTTTGATGTCATCCTTTCTGCCCTAGATGAACTCAAAAACCCAGACATCACCTATGTAATTGCCGGAAAAGATAGAGGGAATCTTCTCAAGAACTATATTGAAGGAAAAAATCTTAATATTTTAGTTAAAGGGCACCTCGGTCTAGAGGATTTGGAGGCTCTCATCTATGTTTCGGATGTATGCATCAATTTAAGGTATCCGACGATGGGAGAAAGCTCGGGAGCTTTGCTGAGGATGATGGGATATGGAAAACCTGTCCTTGTCACAAATTTTGGTTCCTACGCCGATTTTCCCGATTATTCTGTACTGAAAATCGATCCGGATATCGATGAAAAAGAATTGATCAAGCGCTTTGTCAAAACTCTTTTCTTGGATGAGAATTTTCGCCGTTCTTTAGGGGAAGAAGCAGCCAATTATGTGCAAAAAGAATGCTCCATAGAAAAATGTGCTCTTGAATATGCGTCCTTCCTTAAGAATCAATCGAAGAAATCTTTGTTTAATATCTCAAAAGAGGCCCATGAAAATGACAAATCCAGATGACCTTAGACAAATAGTTTCTCAACTTAAAGAGAAGCTGAATGAGGAGAAGGAGAGCCTCCAAGATGTGGAATCACTCGTCAAGAAGAAAATAGAGCGAGATGTTGGTCTTTGGGAGTACAGCTACGACGAGCTTGAACATGTTCTTTTCAAACGGTTTTCTTCTCTCGAGGATAAAAGTGATTGCCTATCTACTACAGATATTTCATCTCCTCGAAAGGGGATCGGTTGGTTTGTGACTCTAAGTAAGAAAATCGTCAAAAAATTGACGAATCCCTATTCACGAATGATACTGAGCAGACAGAATCAATTCAACAAAGAGCTAGTCCCTCTACAGTTAGCAACGATATTGAGTTTACAAAAAATTAAGGACCGGTTGAATGCACTCGAGGATGTGGCAAAAAAAATCCTCGACATTCAAGAAGAAATCCTGGAAGACCGGATCAAGGATGACCAAAAGGCCAACAAATTGTAGAGAGGGATTCCCGCCACGATGAGAAAGAGTCGATTATTGGAAGCCGCTAAAAATTCTCCGGATAAACTCTTCAAGACATTGACTCAAGCCCTCCAGGGAGAGGAAAACATTGATGATCGAATTTTGAACCAAGTCCTCTTGGAATGGGTGAGGCATTCTTCATCTCTGTCCCTACAGACCGAATTGCCTAAGGTGGTCGAACTGATAAAGGAAAAAAAAGGTGTGCAGTTTGGATTGAACTTCCTCAATCGGATAGAAGTGACTCGCGGCTACAGAAAATCCTCGTTGGCTTTGTATGACCATGCCTTGCATTTTATCGGCGGAGCTCAAAAATATGGATGCACGATCGCTTCTGCTCTTCAAAGGAGTTTTGATGTAACGTTGATCGTGAACAAACCCATTACTATTCAAGCACTCGAACGATGGTACAATCTTGATCTTGCTTTGTGCAAAATAAAAGTCGTTCCCATTCCGTTTTTTGAAGAACCCGGAAAAGAAAAAGAACTTATCAATCCTGGTGAGACCAATATGAAAAGAGAGAATCCTTTTCATATCATCAGCAGGATTAGCGGTGACTTCGATATTTTTGTCAATAACTCCATGCTGGAAATGGTCTATCCTTTGGCCAACTTGAATATTTTCGTCTGTCATTTTCCAGAAAGAGAAAAATCTCGTTTTTTCCATGTGGATAAATATACGGAAATTGTTTTCAACAGCCTTTACACGTCTAGATGGATAAAATCCCGATGGGATTTAACAGCTCAGGTTCATCTCTATCCTCCTGTGAATATGGAAGATACAAATACGGACAAAGAAAAAGAATCTATCATCCTCTCTGTTTCCCGTTTTGATCCAGGAGGCAACAAACAACAGCTCGAGATGATCAAGGCCTTCAAAAGGCTTGTCAAACAATATCCTGAGACCATAAAAGGATGGAAACTCGTTCTTGCCGGGGGGAGTATCGAGGCCAATCCCTATCTTGACAAGATTTACAGATACCTAGAAAAATATCCATTTCTCGATGTGGACATACAAATAAATGTTCCTGAAGATAAGCTCCGGACCATCTATCGGAAGGCCAAAATATTTTGGCATTTGTGTGGGCTGAATCAGAAAGATCCTGCAAAAGTGGAGCATTTTGGAATGAATATTGTTGAAGCCATGCAGAATGAATGCGTGCCTATTGTGTTTAATGGCGGAGGACAGACTGAAATTGTGGAAG
>CAZLLG010000314.1:0-4621 GCA_964560275.1 uncultured Eubacteriales bacterium
CAAAATTGTACTGTTTGGCATCTCTTTCAATCTTGCCAAATTCAAGGATATTATGGAGAAACCGGGAAAGCCGCGTGCATTCGGTTGTGATAAGATTGAGAAGTTCCTGCTGCTTTGTTTCGTCCTGAATCTTCCCCCCTTTTAAAAGCTCTGAAAGTCCAAGGATTGAACTCATAGGAGTGCGGATTTCATGAGAAACAGTGGAAACGAACTCTGTTTTTAACAAATTAAGCTCTTTAAGTTTTGCCTTTTCCGCCTTTTCAATATACACGGTCTCCTGGAGCCGAATCCTCTCTAAGTTAAGTGAAAACTCCTTGGAAAGGGTTTGGAGAAGCTCAATATCCTCATGGGAGTATTTTTCACCGGACTTTTTTTTCCCAAATGACAGGAATCCCTTTACGTTGGTCATATGAAACAAAAGAGGAACAACAGCCTCTATTTTGTTCTTTTCAAGAAACGGTTCTTGAGAAAAATCCACTCCCACTTCTGTCCGTACGGACAGCTTCCTGGCGTAGAAAAAGTCGTGTTTTTGTTTTTCACCTAGCAAAAAATCGAGCTTGTCTACCTTGTTTCGTTGAAACAAGACGGAATATCCATTTGATTTCAGGTCGAAAATGACAATCCCCAAACTGTCTATGGGAAGCGTTTTTTCAATTTTCAAAAGAAAAAAATCGATGAGCTGTTCAGAATTAACCATTTTTTGAGCTTTTTCTATAAAACTCAAAATGCTCTTTTTGTAATCATAGCTGATGCGAAAAAAAGATTTATCCACCAATACTTGAATTTTTTTTCTTGCCGGATGAAATGTAGAGGCTGCAACCAAAGCCGCCAATCCGGAAGATACAATGTTTTTGACAGAAAACCATTGAGCGATAAGGTTTTGAAAAAGTCCGACAAAAATAAGGTAAACACTCACGGTAAACACTGTCAAAAACGCATAGACAAGGCTCTTATTAATGACAAGCTCAATAACGAGAAGATTGTCTTTTAAAATTGAAATCGCAAGTGTGAAAGGAATAAAGATGAGAAATACATTGGACAAATCCTGGTTAACGATCGGATTTAATCTTAATACAAGGGGAATTTGATAAAGAAAAATGAACGGAGTCAATCCGGCGACCATCCCAAAAAGGGCCCACTTGATCCGCGCCCGCTGCTCCTCTAAAAAACTCAGCCTGAAGAGCCGGATAAAATGACCGACAGCATAAGATAGATAAAAAATGAGATAAATCCGAAATATATTCAAAGCCTTTAAATAAATCCTATACATAACGATGGAACTCTGCAGGGAGGAGAGAAGGAATAATGTTCCCATCAAGGCTGCAAAGATAATCGCAGGTCCGTAAATCATCATAAAGAGGGTCGATCTACTCAATTTCCACCTTTCTATATTGCCAGCCGAAATTCCGGTGTATTGGAACGAAAAGTGAAGAAAAAGTGCGGCAACAAAAGAATAGGAAATATAATACAAAACTCCAGGGATATACGTCAGCCAGCTGTTTCCTAAAACATAAAAACCTTCTGTAATACAGACTGGAAAATAGAATGTGAGTGTTGCCCAGTAATAGACGCGGGCTTTTTTGGATTGAGGACGGAGGACAAATACAAGAAATCCAGTTGCGGCACAGAATAATCCAATAAGAAGATTCACCAGCGGAACCGGGGCATATTTGTAAAAGGGCTCGAGCTCTGTAGGAATGACTTCAGTTTTTCCATCGAATTCAACGAGAAGAGTAACTGCATCTCCGATAGATTTTTTGCTGAGTATGAATTCGATTTCTTTTTGCTGATAGAGCTGAATATTTTTTCCTTTCTTCCTGAGCGCTATACCATCAATCTTTAAAACAAGCCCTTTAGTTTGAGAAATAGTGCCATCATCCGATATGATTGTCTTTAGCAAAATAGATGGAGAAATTCCTGGACGCTGTTTGTGTAGTGTATACCCATAAATACCCAGAAGAAGGAGAAAACAACCAAATACTAAATAAAAGATGTAGAGGCCCTTTTTCATATTTCTCTGGTTCCCTTATTGTAAGCGAATATATCACATTCTATTAAAAAAAGGCAAAAACACCTTTCCCCTTCTTATGGAACATTTAAAAAAATCACATACATAAAACGAGCACTTTTATTTATATTCTTGTGAAGAGAAGTGTGAGATTTTTGAATGTTCTGTGGTATAACTACACTCGAATGGAGGCAAAAATGAGAAAAATAGGTTATTTAGGGATATTCTTGGTTGTGATGTTCGTATTTGTCAGCTGCGCCCCCGGTCCAAATGGTTTTGAAAAAACCCCAGATAAAGAGGGAGAGATTGCCGGATTCTTTACAGGAATTTGGCAAGGTCTTATCGCGCCGATAACATTTATCATTTCCATTTTTTCAGAAAACGTGAGCTTTTATGAAGTCCACAACAATGGAGGCTGGTACAATTTTGGGTTTGTACTGGGTGCCGGGCTTTTTCTGAGCGGTGGTATCTTAGGTAAAGGAAAGAGCAAGAAAAAAAAAAGCTGTTAAAGACTCCCAAAGAAGTGGAATCTCTTGATTAATGCACTGATTTTCGATATGGATGGCTTGATGATCGACAGCGAACGGCTGTATCTTCAGGCTGAGCAAAACATTGCCAAAAAATTTGGAGTTGAACTTAAAGAAGATACACTCCGGAAGATGATGGGGACAAAACCTGAAGAGGGCCTCAACATCTTTGTTAAAGACCTGGAGCTTCCCATATCTGCTCAAAAAGCGCTGGACCTGAGAAATAGGGCCATGCGCAAAAAACTGCAGACCGAACTCGAAGCTATGTCAGGTCTTTACCATATTCTCAATACATTTTTTAACCGCTTGAAACTGGCTGTGTGTACGGGTGCTCAAGAGGAGTTCTTGGATATTGTGGTCGATTCGTTAAAGATCAGGGAAAAATTCGATGTGCTTCAATCCTCTGACGGGATTGACAAGGGTAAGCCAGAACCCGAAATTTACTTAAAAACATGCGAAAAATTATTTGTTCCACCGCAGGAATGTTGCGTCCTTGAGGATTCTGAAAACGGAGTTTTAGCCGGGAAAAGAGCCGGATGTTGGGTTATCGCCATTCCCTCGGAATACACACAATCCCAGGACTTTACATCCGCCGATTTTATCGCTGACGACCTCTTCCAGGCAGAACAGCGTATACAATTAGTCATTTCTTCTATTTGACTTTTTTTTTGCAGCTGATATAAACTTCTGCTCGATACATTGAGAATCTTCTCAGGTACTTAAAGTGAAGGAGAAAAGATTTATGGGAAAAAAAATTCTCTTCTTGGCGCTTGTCTTTCCACTTCTAATGTCTGCCCAGCAGGATAAAACTGTAGATATTTGGGAACCACTGCAATTCCTGGAAGGAATATGGGAGGGCCAAGGGGATGGCATGAGCGGTATCTCCACAGTCACTCAAGAGTACCGTTTTATTCTTAACAACAATTTCCTCCGCATAACGACACATTCTGTTTTCAAGCCTCAGGAGAAAAATCCGAAAGGCGAAATCCATGAAGACCTGGGATATTTCAGCTATGACCAGTCTAGAAAAATTTTTGTTCTCAGGGGATTCTACATCGAAGGTTTTGTCAATCAATACACTGGAAGTTTTTCCGAGGATGGCAAAACACTCACGTTTGTTACGGAAAATATTGAAAACGCCCCACCCGGCACAAAGGCCAAGCTTGTATTCATAAAATTGAATGAAAACGAGTTGGAGCAAAGTTTCCATGTCGCTTGGCCGGGAGGAGATTACAGCTGTTTTTCGACAAACACATTAAAAAAACACAGCAATTGAAAACATTCCACATGAACTTGGAAAAGAGACCACGATTAATTCTGTTTCGAAATATTCTGATATTTTTTTCGATTGCCTTCGTTTTTGCATCGCGTTCTTTCGGGGAGAATCTGAAACAGCGGCATCTTTTTTTCTGCCTCGATTCTGTTCCCTACTCTGTTTTTATGAAGGCAAAGGACAATGGACTTTTTAAAAACTTCGAGGCCCCCTCAAGGATGATATCGACGTTTCCCGCACTCACCAATTATGCCTGGTCGGTCATCCTTAATGCCGGAGAAGTGGAAGGCTATCAGACAAGATATTACGATCCCGTAATGAATAGACTCGAGGGTGGATTTAAGGATTTATTCAAATCTAAGGGTTTTCCTAATAAGTTTGACTACATTCAAGAAAATGTGATGGTTCAACTGCAGGCATACATATTTGGGAGAAGCGGCATCGACAAAAAAATGAGAGATCTGGGTGAAAAAGTTCTTTCCTCCAATACTCCAAGGTTATTTTTTGCCTTTATCGGTATTTCCGATATTATCGCACACATGAAGGGCGAAAAAGGCCTTCATGAAATTCTTCTCACCGTAGATGCCAAGCTTAGCCAAATTCGGGAAGAACATCTCAAGAAGTTTAATGAGCCCCTAGAAGTGACCATGTTGTCTGACCACGCCAGCACTTTGCAAAAAGGACGGATTATAAACATCTACAAGGCTTTAAAAGAATTCAATTTCAATCCAGCAAAAAGTCTTAAAAATCCTGATGACGTCATCTACCATACTTCGGGGATTCTGTCTGTGGCTCCATTTTTTACTCTGGAAC
>CAZLLG010000315.1:0-4610 GCA_964560275.1 uncultured Eubacteriales bacterium
GTCAAAAACCTCGGTGCTAAGGGTGGTCCATATTTTGTCCTTCTTGCAGAAGATATTCCCTCTATTCTTATCGAGGTCTCTCACCTGAGCAACCTCAATGAGGAAGCCAGGCTCAACACGCCTGCATATCGCCAGCAAATAGCAGTAGGAATCTATCGAGGAATTCTTGAATATGTACAATCTTTAGGGAAAGGATAAAACCACGATGAAAAGAAGAGAATTTTTGAAAGATATTGCTATCGGAGGTATTCTAGTAAACCTCAATCCCGGCCTTCTCGCACAGAGTCCAGAGATTCCTGACCTCGCTGTGATTCAAGGAGAATCGCCGGCCAGGATAACCAAAGAAGCCGTCAATGTTCTGGGCGGCATGAATAAGTTCATATCCAAAGGCGATGTTGTTCTGGTAAAACCAAACATAGGCTGGGACAGAACCCCTAAACAGGCCGCTTGTACCAATCCGGATGTGGTAAAAACTCTGGTCGAGCTCAGCTTGGAAGCTGGAGCCAAACAGGTCAGGGTCATCGATAATCCCTGCAATCCGGCGAGACGGACCTATGCCCGTTCCGGAATTGCTGCTGCAGCAAAAAAAGCGGGGGCAAAAGTCCCCTATCCAAATGATCACAAATTAAAAAAGATCGCTTTGAATGGGGAATCCCTCAAAGAATGGGAAGTCTATACCGATTTTATCGAAGTCGACAAAATCATCAACGTCCCTATCGCAAAAAATCACAGCCTATCCCGGGTAACCCTGGGAATGAAGAACTGGCTGGGAGCTCTGGGTGGAAACCGGAATCAGCTCCATCAAAACCTTGACCTGGTTATGATCGACCTTGCTGCCTTTTTCAAACCTGTTTTGACGGTTCTGGATGCCTACCGAATGCTGATAAGGAACGGCCCACAGGGCGGCAGGTTGTCCGATGTAAAAGTCTTTAAAACGGTAGTCGCCGGTGTTGACTATGTGGCGATGGATGCCATTGGAACATCATTCTTTGATATCAACCCTGAGGAAATGAGGTTCCTCCAACTCGCAAACGAAAAAGGTTTCGGAGAAATCGATTTGGAGAAATTGAAAATTGCAAAAAGAACGGTCTAAGAAATACAGGGTTATACAGATCACAAGAATCTTGACCCAGATTATCTTCTTCGCCCTTTTTTTTCATCTACTGCTAAAAACCACTTTTCAAGGGGAGGATTACATCCGGCGAGTCGAAGTCTTCTTTCACTTCGATCCCCTGCTGGCTTTAACGACTTTTTTAGCCTCTAGAACCGTCTTTTTCTCCTTCATCTTTGCAGCCATCACTATAGTCGTAACCTTTATCCTGGGGAGAGTAGCCTGTGGTTGGGTATGCCCCCTCGGCTCGCTTCATCAGTTCTTCTCGTTTATATTCAAGAAATCGAAACTGCTTCGGCCCAAAAAACCTCAATCAAATCACACGGTCTGGAAATATTATATTTTAGCTTTTATACTTGTCAGCTCGCTCTTCACCCTGGATCTGGTCGGAATTCTGGATCCCTTTTCTTTCCTCTACCGGTCATTCGTTGTGGCTGTCATGCCGGTTGTCAGTATCGGGCTGTCCTCGTTGATAGGGATTCTATACCAGATCAATTGGACATCTCTCGCCGACAGTCTGGGCCAAACCTTCGAGATCCTGGCCTTGAATTCTACCTTCCTCCAGGGGTTTTTTATCGGACTCCTGTTTTTAGGAGCTGTGCTATTAAATATCTACAGGGAAAGATTCTGGTGTCGTTATCTCTGCCCCCTCGGGGCATTTCTCGGATTGGCTTCCAGATGGAACTTATTGAAGCTTAAAATAGATATGAACAAATGCATAGACTGCAATCTCTGCACTATCCATTGTGAAACCCAGGCAAATCCTTATCCCAACGAAGACTGGAGAAGCTCAGAATGTGTATACTGCTTCACCTGCAGCTCCATCTGCCCTACCAGTGCCATCGGATTCCCTGCGAAATTTGCTCCGGAACAAATCGAGAAAGTCGATGTCTCCCGCAGGAAGCTCATAATAACATCCCTCCTCGGTCTTTTTGCTGTCCCTTTTTTCCGAATTTCGCCCGCCAGAAAAAGGGCGTCGGCCAAACTGATCCGCCCCCCTGGAGCGCTGCCTGAGGAGAAATTTTTACAGAAATGCGTCAAATGCGGAGAATGCATGAAGGTCTGTCCCACCAATGCCCTGCAGCCAACTCTCTCAGAAGCCGGTCCGGAGGGATTCTGGACCCCCATGCTCGTACCAAAAATCGGATATTGTGAATATTACTGTTCCCTTTGCTCCCAGGTATGCCCGACAGGAGCTATCAAAGAACTCACCATCGAACAAAAAACCAAGGTTATAATAGGAACAGCATGGGTCGAAAGGAACCGCTGCATTCCCTGGAAGTTCGGGAACCCCTGTATTGTCTGCGAAGAACACTGTCCTACATCACCCAAAGCCATAAAATTCGTAAAGATCGAGGTTTTAAGACCCGATGGAGTCATAGAAGCACCGCTTGCCCCGGAAATAGACCTCTCCCTCTGCATCGGGTGTGGAATATGCGAGACTAAATGTCCTGTTGTCGATTCCCCAGCTATCTATGTAACGAGTGTCGGAGAATCCCGATCAGAAAAAAATCAAATGTTGCTCGACCTCATCCAACCGCAACAGGAACCAGGCGAGGATATTTATTGATTTAAAAGTTCTCTTTTAAGCGTTTGGGAAAGGAGAAAAAATTTGAATAAAAGCAGAAGCTTCTGCATCATTTTATGTGTTCTGTTTCTCATGCCTTTTCTCCTTAGATCCATCTGGTCTCAAGGAAGTCATCCTGGTTCCTCCAAAATTCTGATGCAGCAAGATCCACTACAGCACGCAGTGACCGTCACTCTAAAGCTGATACAGGTATATGTGACAGATAAAAAGGGGAATCCCGTCACAGACTTGAAGATAGAGGATTTTGAGGTCTTTGATAGAGGAAAACGCAAAAAGATCACAGAATTCGAAAAACACACCCTCTCTCTCCCTCCGACCAAAGCAAAAGACACTTCAGCAAGAGCCGGACAAAAAAATCCAGAGAGGATGAACAGAAAATTTATTTTCTTCTTCGACTATGCCTTCAACAACAACGAGGGGATAAAAAAATCCAGAGACGCTGCCCTGCATTTTCTCGATACCCAGGTGCAAGAAAACGATGAGATCGGACTGATGTCCTATTCAGCGAGCCATAGACTGAATCTTCACGAATACCTGACCTATGACCACCACAAGATTCGAGAACTCGTGGAGAAGATCGGAGTAGATGCAATCGCCGGCCGCGCTGAAGAAGTGGAACAGAGATACTGGCGCTTTAAAACCAGGCAATCTTCAGTCGATGCCAGCATCGATGCCCAACCTTTAACGATAATGAAGTTCTCGGGCGATGCCGTACTCCAGAGAGGCCGTGAACTTATGGCCAAGGTCGACCGCAACGCCTATAAACAAGCCGTGTCCAACTTTGCCATGAATTTTAAAGATCTGGCCCAGGCCTTGCGCTACATCCCAGGACACAAGCATATCATTCTTTTCTCATCAGGAGTTGCCAGTTCTATTATATACGGTATGCAATCTCCGTTCGGACAAAATCGCAATTGGCGGGGAGAGCTGTTCGAGCAAAACTTTGGAGATTCCGTCATCCGGCAAAGATACGAAAATATGCTGAAGGAGCTCTCCGATGCCAACTGTCTCGTTTATTCCCTGGACACAGAGAGATTAAGGCCTGACATCGATGGAGATAAACAGGCAACGGGAACCAGCTCATTGGAGAGGCTGTCCACATCAACAGGGGGAAAATATTTCGATAATGTGCACGAGTACGAAGACATCAATCAAGACATTCAAATGTTCACCGGATCCTATTATGTGCTCGGCTATGCCATTGATGAAAAAAACGATGGCAAATATAACAAGGTAAAAGTCAAAGTCAAAAGAAAAAACTGCAAGGTTCATGCTCAGGGAGGCTATTTCAATCCCAAGCCTTTCCATAAATTTTCTGACATGGAAAAAAGGCTCCATCTCATCGACCTGGCCCTGGCTGCCAAACCCCTCTATCAATCTCCTGTAGAATTCACGACGCGCGCCTTTCCTTTTTATACTGATAAAAAACCGATGCTCCTTCTGATCTCCGAATTGCACGGAAAAAAAATAAACGAAATTGCAGGCAAATCCGTTGAGATCATCACCATCATTTTCGATGGGAAGGAGAATATTGTCGGTTTAAACAGAGAGCTAAAGGACTTCTCAGAGATTCACCACGGCTCGATGTATCATTCCTCCCTTGTTTACATTATACCTGGCCAATACAAATGCAGAACTGTGCTGAGAAACTTAGAAACAGGCCAGGGAGCTGTGGGATCCACTGAGGCCAATGTGCCGCTCGAACCGCAGATTGGAATTAAACTCTATCCCCCCCTCCTCCTTAAGCCCGAGACAAATACCCATTATATAAACCAGGTGCCTGACTCATATCCCTTTGATAAATCTTTATACTCCCCACTTCTTGACACGATACAGCCAACGCAAAACTCGATTCTGGCTGTGGTCAGATGCACGCACAATCTTGCCAATATTGTCGATCCCGATTTGAGT
>CAZLLG010000316.1:0-4607 GCA_964560275.1 uncultured Eubacteriales bacterium
ATTGGGGACAGTCCCCATTTTTTTAATCCAAAAAATGGGGACTGTCCCCAATTTTTTTTACAAATCTTTAAATCTTCAAAGCCAGGCCCCAATTCAACAAAGTTGACATCTGAAGCAAAGAATTTATAAGATTCGGGCACTTGGACAACAAAAGGATATTCACATGAGTTTAGGTCTATTGGCTTTTCTAGCACTTTTTCCCATATTGGTCGTATTTATTCTTATTGTACTATTCCGCAGACCGGCAACAAAGGCCATGCCGCTGGCCTATCTTGTCACCTGTGTCCTGGCTTTTTTTGTATGGAAGGTTCCGATTGCCCAAATTTCTGCCGCCTCTTTAGATGGATTGATCACTGCCGCATCGATTATGTACATAATTATCGGGGCCATTTTTCTATTGAAGTTGCTGCAGGAAAGCGGGGCCATCTCAACCATAAGGCGCAGCATGTATCTCATCTCTCCCGACCGCCGTGTCCAGGCTATTATCATCGCCTTTCTTTTCGGATCATTTATTGAAGGTTCTGCTGGATTTGGCACTCCGGCTGCAGTGGCCGCTCCCCTTCTTGTAGCGATTGGATTTCCCGCAATGGGCGCCGTGATGGTATCACTGATCATCCAGAGTACGCCTGTCTCTTTTGGCGCTGTTGGAACACCCATTCTGATCGGCGTCAATACTGGATTGAATGGACAGCCTGAAGTTTTGAATTACCTTCAATCCCAACACCTCACTTTTTTACCGTTTTTAAAAGACATTGGTGGATATGTGGCGCTCATTCATGGCATTGTAGGGACTTTGATTCCTCTTATTCTAGTTATGATGATGACCCGATTTTTCGGTCCAAATAAAAGCTGGAAAGAGGGACTTTCCATTTGGCCTTTTGCTTTGTTTTCAGGTCTCTGCTTCACTGTCCCGTACACTCTCACAGGAATACTATTGGGGCCGGAATTCCCCTCTTTGATCGGCTCTCTGGTTGGTCTCACCATAGTGATCCCTTTAGCTAAAAAAGGCTTCTTAATCCCAAAAGACACATGGGATTTTGCTCCAAAAACAAACTGGCCCATGGAATGGAACGGACAGGCTGTTGAGACAGACATGGGAGATAATCAAAGAATGAGCATAACTCGGGCCTGGATGCCCTATATTCTGATTGCTGTATTTCTCCTTATCAGCCGACTTTGGAGCCCTCTCACCAAAATTCTAGCTTCAGTCACTCTGAAATGGCCCGATATCTTTCAAACCTCAATCAGCACAAGTTTTCAGCCCTTTTATCTCCCCGGATTTCTGTTTATCGTTGTCGGAATCTTGACCATTCTTATTCACAAAATTCCAAAAAATAGATTCAATAATGCCGCCAAAAAGTCGTTTAAAGTTCTTATAGGCCCGATGATCGCACTTGGCTTTGCTGTTCCCATGGTCAAAGTGTTCATCAATTCAGGAGTACCCGGAGGATTGGATAAAATGCCGGTCATTCTCGCTTCTGGAGCCGCAGCCATTCTTGGGCAAGGATGGACCGCGTTCGCCGCCGTTATCGGTGCTATGGGGGCATTTATCGCCGGCAGCAATACTTTCAGCAATATGATGTTTTCTCTCTTCCAATTCACTACAGCATTAAAGATCGGACTTCTCCCCGGCATAATCGTGGCCCTTCAGGCCGTCGGCGGTGCGGCCGGAAATATGATCTGTGTCCACAATGTCGTGGCGGCTTCAGCAGTTGTGGGGCTTTCGGGAAAAGAAGGTTCGATCATCCGCAAAACACTCATCCCTATGACCTATTATCTCGTTGCTGCCGCTCTGGTAGGTTTCCTGCTCATTTTAATCGGAGTCAGGCTCTAAAATCTTTGACTAATAAAGGAAGGATCTATGGCAGATGAACTAAAACGAAGGGATTTTCTAAAAACTCTGGGCTTGGGAGCTACTGCCCTTTCTCTGGGACTCTGTTCCGGATCGACAAAACGATCTCCGAATTTTGTGATTATTTTCACCGATGACCAGGGATATGCAGATCTTGGATGTTATGGGGCTCAAGGATTTTCTACCCCAAATATCGACCGCTTAGCCTCTCAAGGGATGCGTTTTACCAGTTTTTATGTGGCCCAGGCGGTCTGCAGTGCTTCGCGGGCAGCGCTTTTAACCGGCTGCTATCCCAACCGTGTCAGCATCCTTGGAGCCCTAGGGCCTCAGGCTAAACATGGGCTGAATCATGAGGAGGAGACCATCGCGGAAGTGCTGAAAAAAAGGGGGTACAAGTGTGGTGTGTTCGGAAAATGGCATCTCGGCCACCGGAAACCTTTTCTGCCGCTTCAACATGGATTTGATGAATATTTTGGGCTTCCCTACTCTAACGATATGTGGCCTATCGATTATGATGGTCAAATGGCCTCTGAAGGAACCAATAAGGCCAAATATCCGTGGCCTCCATTGATCGATGGAAATGATACCGTCTCCCAAGTCGATTCCATGGACGCTCAAGACAACCTGACCACACAATATACACAGAGAGCTGTGCAGTTCATTGAAAAGAACAAAGATAATCCATTTTTCCTGTATGTACCACATTCCATGGTCCATGTCCCACTTGGAGTTTCCAGCCGTTTCAGAGGTAAAAGTGAACAGGGGATGTATGGAGATGTGATGATGGAGATCGACTGGTCGGTGGGCGAGATCGTAAAAACCCTCCAGAAACACGGGCTAGAAGAGAATACGTTTATAATGTACACAAGCGATAACGGCCCTTGGCTCAATTTCGGCAATCATGCAGGTTCGGCAGGGCCATTCCGGGAAGGGAAAGGTTCGTCATGGGAAGGGGGTGTAAGAGTTCCCTGCATCATAAAATGGCCGGGTGTTGTAACCCCTGGCTCGGAATGTCAAAAGATGGCTGCCACCATGGACGTGCTGCCCACTCTCGCTTCAATAGCAAGTGCTCCGCTTCCTATGAAACGGATTGACGGTGTCGATATCCTGCCTCTTTTAAGGGGTGAGGACAACGCCAATCCCAGGGAAAGCATGATCTACTACTACGGCAAACAGCTTCAGTGTGTACGAATGGGGAGATGGAAATTGCACTTTCCTCATGGCTATCGCTCTTATGTAGGAGTCAATCCAGGAATGGACGGCCTAAATGGCCCTTATGCTAGAGGTGAGACAGGATTGGAGCTGTATGACATTGAAGAAGATATCAGCGAAAAAAATAATGTGGCAGAAAAATATCCTGAAATCGTCAAAAAACTCCAGGCTTTTGGAGAGACAGTCCGGGAAGATCTGGGCGACAGGGAAAAAGTCGGAAAAGGGATTCGTGCAGCAGGAAGAATCCAAGAGCTAACAGAAAACGAAAAGGAACCTAAGTCTTGATAAAAATTATCATTTAAGTCATATTTATAGGGCAAGAAACAATCATGAAATGGATACGCGGCCTTTTTCTTTTTATGATTATCCTTCTCTTTTTTGCAGGAGCCTGTAAGAAAGTTGTTCCAACCGGGCCAACTGGGAATGATCTTGGAACTGGGCAGACAGCGTTGCTCCACTTCACGGCGACAATCACTTTAAATGGAACTCCTTTCGCGAATGTGGATATCTATCTATCGGGAAGCAGTTCAAAAAAAACTGTAACTACAGCGGATGGGACCTTCAGCTTTACCGGCCTTCCAGCTGGTACGTACACCATCACTCCCTCCGAACAAGGATTTTCATTCTCTCCCGCTTACCTTGAATTCAGTGACACCACAGTCAATTATTCATTTACTGCCCATAACGCTTCCTACGGATCCGAAGAAGGATCCATCATGGCAAATTTTTCAGCATTGAATCAAAATGCCAAAAATATCTCTCTTTCTGATTTTTTTGGTCAAGTTGTTCTGGTCAACTTTTCCGCTGATTGGTGCCCTCCCTGTCGAACTGAAGCTCCTCAACTCAATGTTCTTGTGAAGACATATAGAGACAGAGGATTTCAAGTTATATCAGTGCTCTTTAGTGGGGATAATTCAGCCTGGGCCAATGAATACAGTCTGGAATATCCTGTTTTAGACGACAGAATTAGAGTCATTTACGATATCTACAGGACAGGATATGTCCCGGTAAATATTCTGATCAACAGAAACAGCCACATCCTTTATAAAAGAAACGGCTACAATGAATTTGAAATTGTTGAATGGCTCAATAAAATCTTATAGCCTTGCCGTTAGAACAGGAGGACAGCTTCTATTCTGACACCTTCAAAGGGCGGAAAATACCGGCATATTCCCCCGGCGCATTTTACAGATCCTTTGGACGATCCGATAAACAACCGTATCACATTGGACGAAGATATTTTCATTTCAAGCTGAATCCCCACCCAATTTTTTTTGTTCTTACGGGCCAACGTCTCCGGATCAGTCGTCCTGTCGTAAAACAAAGTCAGGACGCCTCTTCGAGTCCAGTGGACCGAGAGAAAAGTCCTACGTTCATAATATGTAAAAAAATGACCATGGAAATCTTTGCTTTTCCAGTCGGCTTCGATACTCCATTTGGGCAGCAGAGGATAAGTCAAATTGAATTGGTAGTGAAATGTATGTCCGTGTCTCACAGAGAAATATGGAACGGCCCCTGTTTCATCCCTGTATCCGGCCAGAAC
>CAZLLG010000317.1:0-4597 GCA_964560275.1 uncultured Eubacteriales bacterium
AGGATTTTGAGCATCTAAAAAGCAGAGAAAAAGTCCTGGAATCGCGGATTTCCCCATGAAACTTGCTTTTGTCGTGCAGCGCTATGGCCTCGACATCAATGGGGGCGCCGAGTTGCACTGCCGGTGGGTGGCTGAACATATGAATAAGTTTTGTGACGTTGAAGTCTTGACGACCAGAGCCTTCGATTATATCACATGGAAAGACCACTTTCCTCAGGGAGAGGAATCGATAAACGGTATTCGTGTCAAGAGGTTTTCGGTCAACCGTCCTAGAAATCCAGAGAGGTTTGGGAAGATCCAGGACTTTATTTTAGAAAATGAACATAAAGAGATTGATGAACTGCGATGGATTGAAGAAGAAGGGCCTCTCTCATCCTCATTAATTCATCACTTAAAGGAACAAGAAGCCGACTATGACTATTTTATTTTTTTCAGTTACAGGTACTACCACTCATACTGGGGTATTGAAGTAGTCCCCCATAAAAGTATTCTGGTTCCAACAGCCGAACATGATGCCGTGATTCACCTCAAGATATTTAAAGAGCTTTTCCGGAAGCCGCAGGCCTTTGTCTACAACTCTGTCGAAGAGCGCGAGATGATTCAAACCTTATCTCAGAATGAAGCTGTAATTGGTGATGTTGTCGGAGTGGGGATCGAAGTTCCCGAAGAGTTTAAAACAGAAGAATTTCGAAAAAAGCATAAAATCCCCGGCCCCTATATTATTTATGTGGGACGCATTGACGAAAATAAAGGGTGTGTTGAGCTGTTCGACTTTTTCCTCCGCCTTAAAAAGTACTCGAACATAGATATCAAACTGGTGCTTATAGGCAACACAAAGATAAAAATTCCATCACATTTGGATATTATTTACCTTGGTTTTAGATCGGAAGAAGAGAAATTCTCTGCGATTAATGGAGCCGAGTTTTTGATCATGCCCTCCTTCTTTGAAAGCCTGTCTATGGTCACGCTTGAAGCCTGGGCCATGGGGAAACCTGTCTTAGCCAATGCCAGGTGTGATGTGCTAAAAGGGCAGTGTATCAGGAGCAATGCCGGATTCTTTTACAAAAACTATGAAGAATTTTGTTCGGCCTTCCATTTGCTCCTGTCTTCCAAACGCCTTCGGAAAATCATGGGGACAAACGGGCAAAAGTATTTTAATCAAAACTATACTTGGGAGGTTATCGAGAAAAAATATCTCGCCCTTCTTGATAGGCTCAAGGAGAGAGGTGCATGAAAATTCATCAATTTGCCACCTCTCTGACTTATGGAGATGCCATTTCGGATGAAATGCTTGAAATCCAGGCTGTCCTTCGGGAAAAGGGTTTTGAGTCAGAAATTTTTGTCCGGTTTTTTGATCCACGTATGGCTAAGCTTATGCACGACTATAGAGAGTATAAAAAGGTCAGTTCTCCGAACAATGTCGTCATTTTTCACTTTTCCATCGGATCGCCCGTATCTAAGTTGTTCTTCCGGATTCCCGACAAAAAGATCATGATTTACCACAACATCACTCCGTACGAGTTTTTTCTGGATTATCACCGGATTTTGGCTAGAGAGTGTTATAAAGGGCGGCTGGAGATCAAACTTTTTGCCGACAAGGTCGATCTTGCTTTGGGTGATTCTGATTTTAACCGCAGAGAATTAGAAGATGTCGGGTATCCTAAGACCGGAGTGCTCCCCCTGCTGCTGAATTTTTCAAAATTTGATGAAGCAGATGATTCTGTGACACGTCAAATTTATTCGAATGGAAAGTTTACCCTTCTTTTTGTGGGGAGAGTCATCCCCAATAAAAAATTTGAAGATGTTATCAAAGCCTTTTTCTACTACAAAAAATATTTCAATGCTGAATCTCAGCTCATTCTTGCCGGGGACTATAGGGGACAGGAACGTTATTATTCTGCTCTGTGTGCCCTTGTTGAAACACTGAAAGTGAAGGATGTTTATTTTACAGGACATATAGATTTTCCTGAACTGGCTGCGTTTTTTAAAATTGCTGATGTCTACCTCAGTATGAGTGAGCATGAGGGATTTGGTGTTCCACTTTTAGAGGCCTTCTACAACCAAATCCCTGTAGTTGCCTTTGCTGCCGGTGCCGTTGAAGAAACAATGAATGGAGGAGGGCTTTTACTCCATAAAAAAGATTTTTTCAAAACGGCTGAGGTTTTAAATAAGCTAGAGCAGGAAAAGAGCTTTCGAGACAACATCAATGAGAATCAACTCAAAGTTCTGGAGAAATACAAGAAAGAAAATGTGAGCCGGATACTTTTGAAACACGTTGAAAGGGTCAAACAAAAATGAGGATTGATCAGCTTATCCCAGCTTTCCATCTTGGGGATGCGATAGGGGATACAGCCTATCATATGAAACGTTTTTTCTTGTCCCAAGGTTTCGAATCCGAAATTTATTGTTTATCCAGGGACTCGGGGCTGGAAAACGACTCTCTATTGTTCGATGTGTTTCCCTCCCCAGGTTCGTCAGATATTTGCCTACTTCATTTTGGGCTGCCCTCACCCTTAACCAAAGCTCTCATCGATATGTCCTGCCGAAAAGTTATCCTCTACCACAACATCACACCCAGCAAGTTTTTCCGGGACTACAGTGAGGAGATGGTCCGGATTACTGACATCGGCCGGAAAGAGTTGAAAATCCTTGTGTCTCATGTTGAACTGGCGTTGGCAGATTCGGAATTTAATAGACAAGAGCTTGTTGACAGTGGATACAGAAATACAGAGGTTCTTCCACTTTTTGTCGATTTCACAAAGTACAACAAACCTATCGATCGAATGACTTATGATCTGTATAAAGATGGGAGGACAAATATTCTCTTCACGGGTCGGGTGGTCCCAAATAAAAAAATTGAAGATCTGATTAAGGTTGCCTTCACCTATAAGAAATATGTGTCTCCGCTTGTGCGTTTAATCGTTGTGGGGAAGACATCTTCTCTTCCAGGGTATTACAAAGGACTCGTCCAGCTTGCAGATGAATTCTATCTGAAACCGGACGAAATATTATTTACGGGGCACATTCCCGATGAAGAGATGTTTGCTCTGTACAAAGCCTCGGATGTTTTTCTCTCCTTGAGCGAACATGAGGGATTCGGTCTCCCATTTATTGAAAGCCTTGTTTTTGATCTGCCGGTTATTGCCTATGACTGCACCGCGGTATCCTCCACCTTGGGGGGAGCAGGAATCTTAATTCACAATAAAAGACTCGACTATATTGCTGAACTGATCAAGCTTGTCGCTCACGATTTGGGATTCCGAAAAAAAATCATCGAGGGCCAACGCAAGAGATTGAAAGAATTTCGGGAGATGAAACTGGATGAATTTTTATTGAAGAGCTTAAAAGGATTGCTCTCATGAAGATTGCCTTTGTCATTCAAAGGTATGGTAAAGAGGTCATGGGGGGCTCTGAACTTCACTGCCGCCAGATCGCAGAAAGGTTGTCTGTTCGAGGACACGACTGTACGGTGTTTACCACGACAGCGAAGGATTATGTCTCCTGGAAGAATGAATATCCTGCAGGGAAAACTATCCTCAATGGAGTGAGCATTGAGCGTTTTCCTGTTCTTAAAGAAAGGGACATTCATTCTTTTAATGAGTATTCCGACTGGATTTTTTCCAACGCCCACACTCGTAACAATGAAATCGAGTGGATGAGCAGGCAGGGCCCGGAAAGCCCTGATCTCATCCAGGCATTAGAGAGCGGGCAGAACAATTATGATATATTCATCTTCTTTACCTATCTCTATTACAATACGTTCTGGGGACTCCCAAAAATAAAAAACAAAAAAGCTCTCGTGCCCACGGCTCATGATGAACCGGCCTTACACCTTGAAATAATGAAAGATGTTTTTGCGTTTCCAGATGCTTTTGTCTTCAATACTGAATCAGAAAAAACCATGCTCGGTAAGAGGTTTTCTTTTGAAGGAAAGTATCAGGATACTGTAGGAGTCGGAGTGGATCTGCCCAAGGTTAAGCAATCCCGTTCATTTTTCCAGAAATACGGGGTAGCCTCCCCGTTTATTCTCTATGCTGGTCGTATCGAAAAAGGAAAGGGATGTGAAGAACTTTTTCAGTTTTTTCTGAAATATCATAAAAAAAACAAAAACCTTTCTCTTGTGCTTATCGGAAAACTTCTCATGGAACTGCCTGTTCATCCTCAAATCAAATGCTTGGGATTTGTGTCGTCAGAGGATAAGGATGAAGCGATGGCGTCAGCTCTTGCCACAGTTCATCCCTCCCACTTTGAGAGTCTCTGTATGGCTGCACTTGAGTCCATGGCCCTCCGGACACCTATTCTTGTCCAGGGACAAACCGATCCATTGAAGCAGCACTGTTTAAAGGGGAATAGTGGACTGGCATTTTCAAATTATGACGAATTTGAAGCCATGTTGGATGTATTCCTTTCAAATCCAAGATTGAGGCAAGTCATGGGTGAACACGGCCGCAGGTATGTGGAGGAGAACTATTCCTGGAAAAGAATCATCGAAAAATACGAGCGGATGTTCAAACACTTCAAACAAAAAACCTAAAACTTGAATTTTTTCGTTTTAAAGCTTTTCATAGAAATGCCGACTAATTTCATTTATAATAAC
>CAZLLG010000318.1:0-4553 GCA_964560275.1 uncultured Eubacteriales bacterium
GTTTTTCCGGTCCAAGAAGAAGTTCCGGTCCTGTTCTTGAATCGGAATAGGGATCTTTGACGATAACCACATTCACTTTTCCAGAATCGCCGACATATTTTTGCGAGAGGGAGAAAAGAGGGAGTACCATTAGTATCAAAGTGATACAGGATATCAATTTTTTCATTCTTAATTCTCCATTACTGAATTCAAAATGAATTTTGCCTTCCCACTATATCACGGCAATTTCTTGTGTGGAAGGGGGAGATATACTAATATGGTTCCTTGGAGCAAAACTCATGAAACAAAGTCTTATCTTCTTTATATCAATTCTTTTCATTTTTCCCCTTCTCTATGGACAAACGGATGTTAAAGAGGCTGAGGCTCTTAAAATTGAGGACAACATCGATGTCGATGGCCGCTTAGATGAAGAGGTTTGGAACAGTGCCCCTTCATTGATCGGTGAATTTATCCAGTTTCAACCCGAAAGGGGGAATCCCTCTTCTTTAAGAACAATGGTTAAAATCCTCTATAATGACTCGTACATCTTTTTTGGTGTTTTCTGCTATGATTCCAATCCGGAAAAAATTGCAGCCAGCGTAACGAAGAGGGATGTAGACATCAGAACAGATGATTCGATTTATGTCTTGCTCGATACCTATCATGACAAGAGAAACTGCTATTTTTTCGGGATAAATCCTCTTGGGACTCAGTGGGATGGTAGGATTGGAGATAACGGCCTCAATTTTAATCCGAATTGGGATGGAATCTGGAGCGCGGCTGCTTTGAAAACCGAATATGGGTGGAGTGCGGAATTCGCTATAGATCTTGCCACTTTAAAATATGAGCCGGGTACGGATAAATCCTGGGGATTAAATGTGGGACGGGGAATTCCACGGGACCTCGAATTCAGTTTCTGGGCGGGACCGTTGGAATCTCCATATAAGGTTTCACAATATGGGGATCTAAAAGGATTAAATCTGGAGAAGGCCCAAAAAAAAGTGCAAATCATTCCTCATGTGATCACGAAGCTTGAACAGGACAGGCAAACAGAATTTGATCTAGGTGTTGATGCCCGCTATGCTTTTTCTCAAACCGTATCTGGAAATTTAACCATTAATCCTGATTTTGCCACCATCGAGGCGGACCAGGAGCAGATCAATCTGACTCGTTTTGAACTGAATCTTCCTGAAAAAAGGAATTTTTTTCTGGAAGGATCTGAAATCTACCGCCAGAGAATCCGACTGTTTTACTCGAGACGGATCTCGGATATCTATGCAGGAGCCAAAGTCTATGGTAAATCTGGAGGTTTTGAATATTCTGGATTGAGCGCCCAAACACGCAGCAATGAAGAACGAGGAGAGGACTCTGCCAACTTTTCAGTGTTTCGGCTCAAAAAGGATGTATTGAAATCGTCTTCAATTGGCTTTCTTGCGGCCAACAAGCTGGTTGATGGAAAGAATCGAGGAACAGCAGGATTTGATACATCATTGTATTTTTCTGACACGTTTAAGTTTACAGGGCAGTTCGCCCTCAGCTACGGAGATTTCAAAAAAAATAATATCGCTTTTTTCCTGCGTCCTAGTTATGATTCGGCGACTTTTCACATTCATTTGCGATACACACATCTGGGGAGTCATTTTGCCGATAATGCCAATGCCGTTGGATTTATCCGTGATGACAACCGCCATGAGTTTGATTCGGCCATCGAAAAAACCTTTTGGATCAAGAAATGGGGTTTTGAACGCATCCAATATGATTCGAATTACAATATTTACTGGGGTTTGGATTGGACCCTGCGCAGCTGGAAGATTGATCAGACCCTTGAGTTCGATATGAAAAACAAGTTTTCACTGGAAGTCGATCATACTCAAGAATATAAACTCTATGAAAAAGAATTCCGCAACCATCAGACGGCATTTGGGTTGGGGTACAATACAAGAGAATGGCAGTCAGCCGAGATATCCTATGAGTTTGGCCGCAATTTCGACCTGAATTTTCATCTCATCGAAGGCCGCTTTAACTACAAAATTTCTGAGGCTTTTTCACTTCAGTATGCTCTTGAAAGAGTTATCTTTGATCCCGATCCAGAGGGGGAGAGTACCTGGATCCACGTTCTGAGGGCTACAAACTATTTCACGAATGATTTTTTCATTAAGCTTTTCTATCAGCTCAATTCTACTATCGATAAGAAAAATATTCAGGTGTTGCTGGTTCACCGTTTTCAGCCTCCATTTGGATTTGTCCAACTCGCATATCAGAAAGGCACAGCTCGATTCGGGGAGAGAGGGAATCAGGGCCATACACTCTTTATAAAACTTGCATATATGTTTTAAGATTTCTGGCCATCTATAGGTCAACTCAAAAACTCATGCAGATTGAAAAGATTTGCTCTCTTGAAAAACTGGTCGAAGTGCATGACGAGTGGAATACACTTGTAGACTCCTCGAGTCAAAATTGTGTTTTTCTGACAAATGAATGGTTTTGTACATGGATTGAAAGTTTTGGAGAACTCTTTCAACTTTCTGTCTTGTTGTTTCGGGATACAGAGGGCCATTTATATGGGGCAGCACCCCTTTTGGAGACTGGAGAAGGTTTAAAGTTTATAGCCAACCGTGAAGTGACAGATTACTGTGATTTTATTGTCAAACAGGGGCAAGAGGAGTTATTTTATAAAAACTTTCTTGAATTCTGGCAAAAAGAATTTAAGCCCGACAGCAGACTCCATTTGATGAATATTCGTGAAGAATCTCCGACATTATCACTTCTCCCTCATATGGCTGAGAAATCCCATTTCAAAAACACAATATTTGAAACTGAAGTGGCTCCCCGGCTTGACCTCCCGCTAACCTATGAGGACTATCTTAAGAATCTTGTGCGGAAGAATCGGCATGAACTTCGCAGGAAAACAAGGAAGATTGAGTCACAAAAGGGGCTGCTCTACAAACGAGTAAACGATCCTGATGAGATCCGAAATTATATCGATCTCTTTATAGAACTGCATAAAAAGAGCAGTTCAGCTAAGAGAGAATTCTGGAAGAAAAGAGGGATGGAGATGTTCTTCCGAACACTCACGGCTCATTTTTCTACAAACGGCTGGATCGAACTCATTATGCTGTATCTTGAGGAAGACCTGGCAGCAATAGGGATTAATTTTATTTATTTTGATGAAATCCATTTTTATAATATTGCCTTTGATCCAAAATATGCTTCCGTCAGTCCAGGGATCTATCTCTTTGATCGCTCCATCCGCCAAGCCATCCAAGACAATAAAAGGCGTGCAGATTTTTTAAGAGGGAAAGAGAAATTTAAATATGATTTGGGGGCAAAAGAGTGTAAAATAATGGACTTATTTTTGTCCGAAAAAGAGATGAATTCATGAAAATCTGCGCTATCAGCTTTCACTGCTGCCCGCTATCTCCCATTGGAGGGGATGGTGTCGGTGGAATGAATGTCTATCTTAAAGAGCTGAGCACTGCTCTGGCGTGTGATCCCAACACAAAGATCGATATATTCACAAGAGATCAGAATCCAGGAATCGACAAAATAAAATGGTTGAGGCCCAATGTAAGAGTTATTCATCTTCCGGCCGGTCCCCAATGTTTTGTAAACCGCAAATCGCTCTATAACTATCTTCCTGAGTTTGTAGAAAACCTCAAGGGATTTATAAACAAAGAGAGAAAGAACTATGATGTGATCTACACACATTACTGGCTGTCGGGTTTGGCAGGAGAATACTTGAAACTATATTTTAATATCCCTCTTGTTCATACTTATCACACTCTGGCATTTCTGAAGAATCGTGTTTCGACTAATCCTGAACACAGATACCGGTTGCTGGCAGAAAGGCATCTTTCTTCTGTGGCGGATAAAATCATCTCATTGTCATCTGAGGAGAAGAAGAATTTAATGGGAGAATTCGGCGTCTCCACACAGAGGATTCAAGCCATCTATCCCGGGGTCAATCAAGATATATTTTATCCGTCCAAGGCAAAATTTGTCTATTTGGAATCCGGATTTACTGAAGACGATAAAATCCTTCTCTATGTGGGTCGGGTTGAACCGATCAAAGGTCTTAAAACGATAATTGAAGCCATGGCTCTACTCAATAAATTCCATAATCCTCTGAGCAAAACGCTTAGGCTTTTAGTTATTGGAGGAGGAAAAGATGGATCTGAGCTTTCTAATAATAGAGAGGTCAACCGTGTTAAGGCTGCTATAAAGCTCCATCGTTTAACAGATAAAATCGTTTTTTTGGGATCAAAAGAGCAAAATGTTTTAAAAGACTACTATTCTACCGTGGACACATTGATCGTTCCTTCGATGTATGAATCGTTTGGATTGGTTGTTGTCGAAGCACTGGCTTGTGGTACTCCAGTACTTGTCTCCAGTGTCGGGAAAATGAAAACGATTGTCAAAGAAGGAAAAAATGGATTTTCATTCGCTCCGGGCAGTCCTGAAGCACTGGTGAATGGACTTAAAGAATTTTTTCAAAATAGGGACTCTCTCTGGGATGAAACAAAAATCCGGCAGGATATTATCGATCGATTTTCATGGGAGAAGACGGCGAGAGA
>CAZLLG010000319.1:0-4540 GCA_964560275.1 uncultured Eubacteriales bacterium
GTTCGGCATCTTCGGGAAGAAAGGGTTTATAAGGATGTTTTTTTGAATAGGCCTCGAACTCATCCCGAATCTTCTGGAGTTCCTCCGGTTGAGTCAACAGATCGATGGCCGATGCAGCAATAACCTTAGCCCCAGCATTGAGACCTTTCCAGGCTGTCGTGCCGTAGTTGCAGGAAACCGATGACCAGTGATGACTGATTGCACCAGGAACCTGACCGGGGAAACGCAGTGTCGCCGTGGGTGCAATGAGTGTCACATCTCCCACATCTGAAGATCCTCCTCCAACAAATGTGCGCTGGCGGTCGCTGAGTCTTCCCACCCGGGAAGGCATCCCGGTCTCCCGCCTGCCCAGCTCCTTTTGAAGAGCTTTGGCATATGTCTGTTCTTCTTCGGACCATTCCGGCATCCCAACAATATCGATGTTTCTCTGGATAACTTCGGCCATGCCCTTATTCGCGTGCCTTTGATGGACGGCTGCAATAACCCGAATGTCCACCAACTCAGTGCCTGTAGCCAAAGCTCCAGCCTTAGCACAGTTGATCACCCGTTCGTACATCTCTTCCAATCTGGCATCGCTGTTTCGGACATAATACCAGACACTCGCCTTGTCAGGGACAACATTGGGGGCCTCTCCTCCCTGCAGGACGACATAGTGCATCCGGTAGGTATAGAGAAGATGCTCCCTGAGATAATTCGTAGCTACATTCATAATCTCGACAGCATCGAGAGCACTCCGGCCACCCCAGGGAGAAGCCCCGTGTGAGGTCCTTCCTTTAAACGTAAAAATGGTCGAAAAAAGAGCGTTTCCCCCTACACCATAGCCCGTCCCCATACCACTTCCGCTGTGATTGTCTATCACTGCATCGACGCCCTCAAATAGACCGGCCCTAATCATAAAAGGCCGGCTGATCACGGTCTCTTCAGCTGGAGAGCCAAAAACTTTTATCGTACCTTCTAAACCGTATTTATCCATGGCTTCTTTAAGGGCAATGGCAGCCGAAGCAGCCGCGACGCACATGGTATTGTGTCCACAGCCATGACCGGGCGCACCTTCCACGACAGGGTCCTGTTTGGGCACCCGTCCTTTCTGTGAAATCATGGGCAGGGCATCAAATTCTCCAAGGAGCCCAATCACTGGTTTTCCCGATCCATAGGTGGCCACAAAACACGTAGGCATTCCGGCCAATCCACGCTCTACAGTAAATCCGGCTTTTTCGAGAGTATCGGCCAGAAGAGCGGAAGATTTGGACTCCTGAAGCCCTAACTCGGCATATGACCAGATGGCATCAGAAATCTTACCAAATTTTTCGACAATTTCGGGCTGACTCAACCAATCGATGGCCAGTTTTTTCTGTTTGGATATTTTCTTCTCCTGTCCAAAAGAAGGCAGACAAATCACAAGTGTCACAAAACAGATTATCGTGATGAAAAGCAGGTTTTTTTTAAAAGAATTTGGTGTCATGTTTTCTCCTTTTTCCTTTTTCCGTACTCCTTATTCCTTATTTTAAAGCGATTTTTTTCTCGACTGTCCCCCCCTTTTCGGAAACGACCTTGATAACCGCTGAGGGAGAACCTCTTTTTTCGGCCTTTACCATCCACTCGACTGTTTCGACAGGGGGTTCGAATCGGGATGATACTGTCCCGGATAAATGCCCGATATCTGAATCAACCTGTCCCATTTCCAGGGTGGCTCCAGTAAGGGAAAGAGTAACCTTAACCGTCTTGGCCGTTCTATTATCGATGGCATGCTGTGTCACATTTGTGGGAAGAAAACCCTTATTCTGTATACTGGCCGTTATTTTAAAATAACCAGCGTCTCCTGGAACTAGGGACACATCTGTAATCTGGACAAGTGGAGATTGTGAGACCAGATAGAGATTCCATTCTGTGTGTTTTTTTAGGAAATCCTCGAATACTTCCCCAGGAGCACACATCAAGTTTGTGTAAGCCTTCCTCTTTGGATCGTACATCTTACGCACAAATCCTCCAATTTCCACCTCTCCAAGCTGTGGATGATTAAAGGGTTTCCAATCCACAAAAATCTTTCCTCCCATCTCCTCATCGTTCCATTTCAACCGTTCCTCATCCGTCACGCGACCGTTTTTATCGTAATCACAAAAAGGATTCAAAGAACCCATCTCAGGCACCCAGCTAAACACGCCGTAGTGATCATAGGCCCAACCGATCATCACACCAAAAATAGCTCCGCTTCTCGGAGGAGCCCCTCGCCCCAAGACTTTTTGTACTCGTTGATTGTTTATAATCTCGGTATACTTCCGTCCAAATGTTTCGAAAATGGCCTCATCTTGTCGAGGAAAAGATATCTCTTCCCCACTAATGGGATCGAAATTACGGTTCGTCGGCGGCCGGTACAAAAAATTCCCGGACATGTGATGATTGACCACTCCTGTAACATTCCTGTGAGCTAGAAGAAATTCGGCCACAGCACGCGTTTCCGGTTCGGAGAGCGGATAAAATCCTGCCCCACTCTGTATACTTTCCTGCTGCCACCGTGAAGGCCAATTGCGGTTGATGTCCAAACCGCCCACACCGTCTTCATTGAAACGGCCGTCCTTATCGTTATCGATCCCTTCTGAATAGACAGTCCATTCTCCCTTTTCACCTTCACCGCGGCGGACCATCAATCGGGGATCATCAGGGGACGTTTTCCACTGCCCTTTTTCGTCTTTTTTCCGCATCTGTGTCAGATGATAATCACCGTTTAAATCCTCCGCCGGATCATCATCCAGATAACCATCTCTGTCTGAATCATGAGGCCGGACACTGCTTCTCATGCTGTCCGGTTTTCTTAGATAGTGTTCGGATCCATCGGGATTGAGCTTGGGCATGATGTAAATTGTCCGCGTGTCAACAAGCCCGGTGATGAATGGATCCTTTCCATACTGCGTGACCAGAGTATCGATGGTTTTCAAGCAGACTTCCGCACCCATGACCTCACTGGCGTGCAGGTTGCCATCAATCCAATATCCCGGTTTTTCCAGACTTTTCCCGGTTGCTTTGTTAGTGATTTCCAGCACTAAGAGATCATTACCGAGAAAGCTCTTTCCAATGTTGTGGAGTTTGGTGATATTCGGGTAGGTCTTTGTCACGCTGTTTAGATAGTCAGCAACTTCTCCTAATGTATGGTTAAATTCAAATTTGAGTTCTTCAGCGGATGCAAAAACTCCCAGGCATAAAACCGTTAAGATTACAATTGTTTTTAACCACCGTTTCTTTTTTTGTTTTGGTCCATTTTCGTTCATAAATCCCTCCTTCTTTCTTTTTTATAAAAATATGTCGTTCTTCACACGACGTAATTTTCATCTTCCTCCATTTGCCTGAGTTCCTCTACAATGACTTTTTTAACGTTCTCCGGCATGTCTGTTTCTCGTTTAAGCATGGGCTTGAGTCCTTTTCCCAATCCATCATCGATAAAATGAGGTTTGATGGTATTGGAATCCCATGTCCTCTCTTCGAAAGAGCGACTCTCCAGAGTTTCAAAAAAACTTTTGATCCCTTTGTCCGGATCTCCTTCGATCTCTCGGAAATAGGAACCATAGATGTGCAGGGAGTCGGCAATATCCATGTAGCGCCCCACCCGGACCGGTTTTCCGATCCTCTGAGAAAGGGCTTCAGCGATCTTCCTCATTAAAGTCGTCAGGGCGATCACATTTTCGAACCACGCCTTAAACAGATCGCGGCTTCTCCAATGAGTGTTCATGTTAAAAACATATCCCCCTCGACCATCATCACAGAGACGCCCCCACAACCGCTGCAGACAGGGAGGATCATCGGTAGGCGGATCGAGCTTGGGATTCCAGGTGATGGCCTGGGCTCTCCTTGTGAAGGCCGTTTCAGACAGCTTGTCGATGATGTATCCAATCTGATTCACGACCTTGTCCTCGATACGATATTCGAACAATCGTTCATGGTAAGTGTAGGTCCATCGGGTATCCTTGCTCTCTTGACCTTTGAGGATTTCTTCAACAGGTTTAACCCAATAATCATGAGCACCATGGACAACTTCTTGAACGTATTCTGCCAGACCTCCAAGACCATCTGCAAAGGAACGATGAAATCGAGGTTGCCCAAACGGATTTTCCACAACAATCAAGACCGATGCATCCTTGCTGGGAGGATCTTCGGGCCTATCGTACTCTGTGTGCACACTAATGCCCTTTTCCCATACATCTCTGATAGCTCTTTCATACGCTCTAGGAATGGTGTCTTCTATAACAAATAAAACTGGAATATTTCCGGGTATCATAGACTCTCCTTCAAAGGATTGAATTTTGATCTTGTGTTAGTGATAAATTTGTGTGTGACCATGAGGACAGGAGAAATTTTATATAAAATTTATTTGAGAAACAAGAAAAACTGAACAAAAATCGTGAAGTCTTTTATTTTTGATCAATATCCAATGGCCCAACCTTTGGATCGTTTGTCCGCAGCGCCGATATAGAGACCTGATTTTGGATCGATAAGAATACTGTGGGCATCTCCCTGTCTGCTAATCTTCCTGAGAGAATGCCCCATAGAT
>CAZLLG010000320.1:0-4539 GCA_964560275.1 uncultured Eubacteriales bacterium
CAGTGTGGCTAGCCTTTTTTCAAGGCCGTCTTTGTTGGTTTTAGCCTGAAGAAAATCGATCTCGCTGCCGATTTTTTTGTCCCACAATCTCTGCTGTCTTTCAAAAATCGTTTTAGCCAACTTCAATCCATTTTCCACTTCTGCAATGCTGCTTTCGATAATAGATCCATCCAACTCCGCTAGGAGCTGCCCTTTGGTGACATTCCTGCCCGTGGCCGTATGGATTTTCTTTACGATTCCAGATGCCATGGGAGCGACCAGAATGTTGTTGTCCGACTCAATTGTCCCTTGAACCTGGATGAAATGCCGAAAGACCTCCTTTTCAAGGAGAGAAATCCGGACATCCGTGACTTTTTCAGGTTTTTGATCCGGTTGAGTTTTTAAAGCGATTTCGGCTTTGAGCGTTTCAATTTTTTCTATCAGTGCATCCCGCTGCATCTCCATTCGAGCCAGTTTCGCTTCTTCACCGGGGGGGGCGCAGGCTGCCATCACTAATCCTATTCCCAGAAGAACCAAATATTTTCTTTTTTTCATGATGATTTGTCCTTTTTTCAATGCCTTAATAGTTACTGTTCAGCCTGTCCAATTTGTTTTTTGCTGTCAACAGAATGGACATGGCTTGTATGAATTCGGATTGAGCCATAAGAAATGTGTCATTGGCTTGTGTCAAGTCCATGCTGGATGCTACCCCTTCTCTGTATTTTATCAGGGTCACATCATAGACCTTGTTGGATAATTTCATATTGTCTTGTGTATGGATATAATTTTCGTAGGCTGATTCCAGCTCTGATATAGCACTGGCCGCCTCGAGAGTGAGACCTTCCGCTGCTTGCTGCCTGGCGTTTCGAGCCTGCTCGACAGCTATAGCTGCTTTTTGAACTTTCGTTTTTTGGGAGCCGCTTTTAAAGATTGGGATATTCACGTTGACTCCCAAAAGCTGAGTCTGGTACCACTTCTCATCAGAACTTAAAAAGTTAAATGAGTTCCGCATGGCGTTCCACTGAAAATTGACAAATGCCGAGACAGTTGGTAGATATTTCACTTTTTCATTTTTTAAATCCATCTCAGACAGCTTTTCTTGTGTTTTGAGAAGGCTGTAATCGATATTGTTATCGAGGCTAAATCCTGTGCTGTTGAGGGTTTCTTTATCGATGGTGTTCAAGATTCCAGCGAGTTTGTCTGTTAGCACTATTTTTTCGCTCAAATTAAGCCCCATCTGAAATTTCAAAAGTTTTAGAGCCACCTCTTTCTGTCGTTTTATAGTTTGAAGAGTGTTTTTAAGCTTTGTCACGGCAATCTGAATTAAATCGGCATCCGTTTCTTCCACAAATCCCTCGTTATGGAGTTCACTGATCTCGTAGTGTGTTTTTTCAAGATTGGACAAATTTGCGTTGAGGATTCTTAGGCTCTCTTCTGAAACCAAAATCAGATAATAGGTGTTGGTTACGGTTTCGAGCACATTCAATTTTGTGCGTTCATGATTTTCATTGGCCAACTGTCTATAGACCTTGGCAGCCTGCAATCCAACGAAATAACTTCCGTTAAAAACAAGCTGGCTGACAATAAAATTGACATTGGTGTTGTGCTGTGTACCGAACTGGACCGGGATCATTTCATCGAATTTTCCCTCGAAAAAATTGGGGATAAGAATTGTGGCAATTTTAAGATTATTGATGTATCCGACTGAGGATTCAACCTGGGGAAGTCCTATAGCTAAGGTTTCCTTCATCTGTTTTTGGGCGGTCTCGATGTCGAGCATAGATCTTTTTCTATCATAACTATGAGTGACGGCGAATTCTTGGGCAGACTGAAGGCTGAATTCTCTTACCGCCAAGTCCTGCCCTGAGGCAGGTCCCGGAACAAGCCCGGCTGCTATTATCCCGATTAAAAGGCTGGACAGAAATCTAAATGGTTTTCTTAGTTTTTTTAATCTGCTTCGCTTGATCATGGTTTTTTCCTCAATAATTAGAGTAGAATTCAATTATAAAATTGTCTATAGGGATGATCTTCGGCCGAGAAAGGGAATTATTATAGGGCTTATCTATTCAGTAAGCCGTTCCTTTCACTCGTCTACGTATTTTTTATTTATACCTAGCTGATGGTATCATCCTCTGAGAATCAGAAGACAGATTCTGCTCTCAAAAAAAGACAAACTAATATAGCATATTATCGGCCAAAAACAAAGTTGTCTATATAATAATGTAAAGTTCGAGTGTCGTTCAAAATTCCACCAAACCAGCCAGTTTCAAGATTTCGAGATAATTGAGCACGGCCTGGAGTTTTGATTCTCTCTGATACTGTGCGTCCAGCATGAACTTGATATTCAGTGCACTCCGCTTCCCATTGATAAGGCACTGAAGTTCGCTGGTGCTGGCAATGTCTCTTCCGTACGGGTACTTGTCCAATTCCTCTTTGGGGACAGCAGAGATGAGTGTTCTGTACTCCCGGTAACCACCTTCTTTAACTTTAGACGTCTGTTTTGGGATAATTTTGGATGCTTTCTTTTCCAGGTCTGTCCATTGAATATTGGCCGGTGTCACACCGAGTTTTTTTGCGGTCATCTCCATGTGGACTTTCAGCGCAGATTGTTGGGCTTTTCCCACGGCGTCCAATGTCTCCTTGAGGCTCTCAAGGTGTTTTTTAACGGACGACGTGTCTTCAGCAAGTTCGAGAATAGAGTTCAGTGTGTCTTTTTCATTCACGAGTGATGCTTGCAGCAGAGCATAGGCTGATTTATAAGAATCAGAAAAAGTTTCGGTTGTAGATTGATTGAGTTTTTCGAGCGCGATAACCAGTTGATGCCCCAGCCTTCTGGTCCCGTTGCTGGTTGTTTCTCCGGCAATCTTAACTGCCATATCATCATCTGCAGAGGCAACGGTGTACGCTCCAGCTGCCCCGATAATAGCCGCGCGTTTCAGCTGGGTGGGATCGGCCTTATCAACTCTGTCACCCGATGTGTGATACCACTGGTCCGGCCAGACAATCATCATGATTCCTGGAACCTGAACTCCCCAGTCGTTAAAGACCTCGTGGTCGGATGCACCATAGTGGGTTTCGATGGAATAATAGAAAGGCTCGACCGATCCAGTGGGGGAGACAATGCGGATCGGAACCTTATAGATCCCACTGCGGTTTTGGATACGCTCCCGGCTGCCTTCACCAATATACCTGTATGTGTTTTCCATAACATCGTTGATGTAATGGGCATTTCCGTAGGTGGTCCGCATCAAACACATGTGCGCCATGTTTTTGATCAACCATTCTCCAACCATATCCATATTGATATTGCAGAGAGTCTCTTCCATGATGTCTTTGTTGGCTTTGACCCAAGGGCCTGTTCCTGAAAATTCCGGTCCCCATAGGAAGCGAATTGTCCGCTTCGGCCTTGGAATCCGCCCTTCCTCAACGAGTGTGTGCAGAATGCGGGCGCATTCTAGAATTGTAGCACTGCCCGATTTGTTGTCGTTGGCCCCCTGTTTGGTGTAACCTTCAAAAAGATGAGCTGAAAAAATAACTTCTCCTGCATTGGGATCTGTTCCGGCAATAAAGCATGTGATGTTCTGCAGTTCATAGGGCTGCATTGTGGCTTCGACCTGGGCATGCACTTCAATTTTTTCATTCCTGAGCAGGCGCCTTTTGAGAAAATCTCCTTCCCGGACCGGCAGATGAAATCCAAATTTTGGGGTCTGTCCTTCAGCTCCGCGGCGGCCGCGAATACCACTCATGGGGATTTGGAGGGGATCGAAATAGTTGCGGGATTGACTGATGGCGATCACTCCGAGCGCTCCCATTTGCATGCAGGCAATATTGTGAACACCGCTTATGCTTCCTTCTGTCACAACAATTTTACCTTCAACTTCTGCAGCTTCTATCTCTGCCTTTCTGCCTCTGCCGACCCAGACAAGTTCTCCTTTCACATCCGTATTTGTGCTGCCTGAGGCCAGCATGGCTGTCATATCCGTATAGGAGGCTATCTTTTTGCGGTTGGGGCTAATTTCCCAGAGTTCGCCTTTGATACCGTCCCATGTCTCTCGGCCGGGAAACCTAACAATTTCGGTGCCCGGCAGGCCGTACATTTTAAGCTGGTCGTAAATGTATTGAGTTTCATAAAAATTTCCTGCGTATTCTTCAGCAGGACGATTCTTGTTGTATCCGCCGGTTTCCATGATTGTGTTCCATGCGGTTTCACCCGAAGCTTCTCCGACGATTTCATCCATATACTTCTGGGCGAGCAGGGTCCAGTAGTACCAGGGTGTATATTGGGCTTGAACCGCACCGCTTATCAAAAGAAATGAGACAATACACAAACCAATAATCCGTTTAATCATTTTTTTTCTCCCTCACGTAGATGTATTGAAAGGTTCTGTTTTGTTTGAAGATCCATTCTTTCCCAGAGTTCTAAAAGATTTGATATATCATAGGAAGGTTAATAAATCAAACTGAAGGGATTTACTGTCAAGGCAACGCAAAAACTTCCGGTTTTCGGCAACGCAAAAACTTCCGGTTTTAGTTTCAACTAATTCCTCTTTAAGTACCAGT
>CAZLLG010000321.1:0-4525 GCA_964560275.1 uncultured Eubacteriales bacterium
CATCTGATCGAAATCCCAGGAAAAAGACCATATCATTGACATGGCCTTCTTTAGCCTGCCTGGTTAAAGAAGGCCATGTCAATGATATGGCCTTCTTTAGCCTGCCTGGTTAAATTCATCAAAAGCGAACCCTCTCCTACGATGATGATTTTAATCTTAGGCGCCTTGTCTTTAAGTATTTTTGTCGCTTCTATCAAATATTTATGGCCCTTATGATCGGCCAAATGAGCGACAATTCCAACAAGGTAATCATCTGAAGCTAAGGAAAGTTCCTTCCTCAGGAAATCCGATTTTTTTATGTCTTCCGGAGGTAAAAAATCGATCCCATCCGGAACGACATCGATGACACGGGCATCAATGCCACTTTCGATGAGCACCTTCTTGACTCCCGAAGAGACGGCGATGATCGAATCCACAGCCTTTTTATATTTTCTCTGTGAAAGAGGATTTTTATTTAGAGAAAAATCCACCCGCCTTGAGATGACTCTTATAGGGACTTTGGCTAGGGAAGCCGCGATAGATCCGGCTGACAGGGAATGAGCATCATGAAAATGGACTAAAACACAGTTTTTCTTCTTCATGACGCGGGCTAAATTGAGCGCAGCCATAAAGTCAAATTCATTTCGTATTTTAAGGGGGGAAACAGACAGATTGGCCTCAAGAGCCTTTTCATGTAAAGGGCTGTTCGGTTGGACTATAAATTCTAAAGGGTAGCCTTTTCGTTGGATTTCCTTGGCCAGCAAAAGCGATTGTCTTTGGCCTCCCCTCCACTCCTTACCTGCGTCAACTTGGAAAAACCTCAATCCTTTCTCCTTTTTTCCAAATTTCTCTCAACTTGGCATAACGGAGAAAGATGGAATATCCATGAAGGACAGATACGACAAATCCGGCAAATCCATCCAGAATACCGGCTTTAAAATAATAGGACTTGATAAATCCAAAAATGGGATTTAGGATAAGCTTGGCCCATCCACATTTTTTCTGCTTTGCGTAAAGTTTTTGCGCAGCAAGATCGGAAAAGACATTGATTTGATCAAGATGTTCATGAATATTGCTGTATGTAAAATGCAGGAGAGCACCCTTTAAATCCTTAACTTCCCCCTCGATGACCAACCTCTCGTGTACAAATTCTCCTTCCCAATAAGCCTTGTCTTTCCGGAAGAGTCGCAGTTTTCTATCCGGATACCAGACAGTGTGTTTTATCCATCTCCCAAGATAAAAGACCTGTCTTGGCATAGAAAATCCGTTTGACTCGGGTTCGTTTTCCTTTAACCGAATAAGCTCCTCATAGAGCTCTGGGGAAAGCCTCTCGTCAGCATCAAGGGATAGTATCCAGGGAAAAGACGTTTTGCTGTTAGCGAAATTTTTCTGATCAGAATAATTTGTCCACTTCCGCTGAAAAACATTTTTTGTATATTTTTTCGCGATTTTGATTGTGTCGTCAGTGCTGTAGGAATCAACGACAATTATCTCGGACGCGATATCTGCGACACTTTTCAGGGTTGGCTCAAGCCTGTCCTGCTCGTTGTAGGTGATGATGACAACAGAGATATCCATTGGCTTCATCTTATTACAAGAAATATTAAGGGGTCAAGCTAGTGAAATTGATCGATTTTGATATTGCGCATATCCAGGCTTGTCCCGAGAACATTTTCCAGTCTTGCCAGAGCAAGATTGTAATCTACCAGTGTTTTTATTTCTTGAGACCTGGTGTTGGCAAGTTCTTCCTGGTATTGAAGGACAAAGTAGTTGGTGGAAAGACCCACGCTCAATTTTTTCTCTTCAGCCTCTAATCTCTTCACCGCATGTTGGCTGGCGATTTTGAGGGCGGTGTATCTTTTAGCCAGGGATTCGATATCACGGACAACATTCCGGACATCCAACAAGACTTGTTTTTCCCTACTTTGAAGTTCAAGAAGGCTTTGCTCGAGCTCCAACTGTGCCGAAACATAATTGGCTTTAGTTAAGTAATTATTGATAGGGATAGAAAGTGTCAGGTTGATTGACCAGTTGTTGTGCTTGAGCTTAAAGGCATCACCAAGAGAATTCCAGGCATTTTTCTCTTCTTTTCCGATAACGACACCAAGGAAAGGATTATTGTCCAAATAGAGAAGTCGATCGCCCGAAATTCCTGGGCTCCAATATGAAAATTGAAGATCGAGACCTGGCAGCAGCTGGTTTTTTGCCACACTCAAATTGAGTTCTTTGGTTTTTATCGTCCTTCTGCTCATGAAAAGATCAGGCCGGTTTGACAGAGCCGTCTGGATAGCCCCTAGCAAAGAGATGCTCTGTTTTTCGAAACTCGGCCGGTCCAATGGGATAATTTTTTTCGGATCGAGCTCCTCAGCTTCGAGTAAATTGAGGATATTTTTAAGGCTGTCTTCACTTTTTCTGATCGAGCCTTCAGCCTGAAGGACATCTGCTTCTCGAGACGCGACAACGGCTTCAGCGTTGAGGATTTCTATTTCCGCCAACTTCCCGACTTCCACTTCCTTCTTGTTTTTGGTGAGCAGATCCTGAGCAAGATGGAGTGATTGTTCCGAGACATTATAATTTTCTATTGCGTAAACCAGATTCCAATAAGCTTCCTGCACACTGTAGATGGTCTCCATCAGGACAGATTCAAACTCCCGCTGGGAGATATCCAGATTGTTTTGGGCGATAAGGATTTCCCTTCGGTTTACTTTGTAACCGAAATTCTTCAGAAGGGGCTGGGAAAAATCAAACTGCAACGTGCTCCCGTAGCGTGGATTGATCAGTTGAAACATCTGGTTTGTGTCGGATTTGTATCCGAGTAATGAGAGAGACAGATTCCCTCCCGTCTGGATCTTTTTTGCGGCCATAACCGAATAATCCGAGTATTTCGTTATGGATGTACCGCTTGCTTCAAGAAACCAGTAAGAGGGGCTTTCTGTGCTTCGGGCTCCATAGTTGAGATCAAATCGGGGCATAAATATTTCTTTGGCTCGAGTGAGAGACATTTCAGCCAGGCCAGGATTGAGCACCTCAACTGCCACGCGAAGGTTGTTCTCGAGTGCTTTAAGGATACAATCCTCCAGCGAGAGGGAGAGACTTCCCTTCTCTGCAGCGCCACCTGCACTGGCAGACAGAACAATAAGGACAATAATGCACATATTTGTTTTAATCGTCATTTTACGCCTCCAGACACAAATTTTTAATCCACGGATTTGATAAGACCATCTGGAAAACCATCTTATCACACAAGCTGTCTGTACTTCTCGTCTCGAATATATTATACGTATTTTATACTGCCTATGTTTTCACGGAGTGTATTTGAAGGATCATTTGGCAACTCCCGAACATTTTAGTATGAGGCCGTTTAAGTGAAAAAAACTCCTCAATCCCTAATATATTCCATCCTTTTTTTCTGTTCTCTGCTCCTTGCTTACCTGTTTTCATTACTGAGACAGGCCCACACCTTTACCATTGCAAGCCATTCTTTTCACTTTAATATTTTCCCTTTTGTGATAACCGCTGTTATCGCTTTTCTTGTTCTTTGGATAGCATTGTTGTTTTGCTCAAAACTTTTAGCCGTGCTTTTTGAAATAAGTCCGATCCGAACAAGAAATTTGGGCATCTTGAGCTATCTCCCTCTTTTTTTGCTTTTGCTGCTGCCCCTAGCTAATTTTCATTACGTGGACCGTGATGATTTTTCCTCAAGGGTGGTTTTATTTGGTTACGCTGTTCTGGCAGGCATTTTTTTCATTAAATTTATGACCTTCCACAAACTTGCAAGAGAAAAACCGGAAAAAATACAACATGTTTGGAAAAAATTATCGTCGTTCTCTCTCAAAAAAAAACTCATTATCCTTTTCATTTCAGCCCTTGTTGTATTCAACTTCGGGTCTATTCTGATGAAAAAGGGAGGCATCAGCTTTTCCGGTGATGAGCCCCATTTCCTTCTGATTTCCCACAGCCTTCTCAAGGACGGTGATTTTGAAGTCGCTGCTAACTATTCCAAAAAAGATTACTTGGCCTATTGGCCTGAGGATGTTGGACTTCCGGATTTCCACATTGCTCCACAATCAGATGGACATTCCTTTCATTCCCCTGGATTATCCATTCTACTCCTTCCTTTTTATGGATTTGGGCTCCTTTTCTCAAAGGGAGCAGTCTTCTATTCCGTGCGGTTCGGGATGAGTATTTTTGGATCCCTCCTGGGAATCCAATTATTTCTCTTTGTCTTCCAGGAATGGAAAAACGAGAAAATCGCGTTTATGACATGGTTAATTTTTAGTTTTTCTGTGCCCATCTTTTTCTTTTCCATTCATGTCTATCCAGAAATCATCCTAGCACTGTTTTCCTTGACCATTTTTCGATTGCTTCAATTTACAGACTCATGGACAAAATCAAAACTTCTCTTTATCGGATTTCTTCTGGGTTCCTTTATCTGGTTCCACGCAGTCAAATACATATTTATTCTCATTCCATTTTTTCTATTTGCCTTGTGGACTCTGCTCAAAAAACAAAAAGTGGGATCAAACATAATATATTTTTTGGCGGG
>CAZLLG010000322.1:0-3737 GCA_964560275.1 uncultured Eubacteriales bacterium
ATTTTCATTTTTCAATCATTACAAGTCTATACAAAATAAAGAAAAAGATTTCATATTTCAAACTTCAATTATTAAAACAATTCAAAAATGATCCCATGTCATTCATTATGAACATCCATTCCTATCTTTTATTCGGTGATCTCTATATATTGATCTGAAAACCTGATTCCTCCCAGTTCCCCTCTTTTAACATAAACGCCAACTTTATACCTACCCGGCCTTAACATTTCTTTCCTAATAATCACTCCAAATCCTAGATCTTTCGGATCTCTAGTGGGAAAAATGGCCGCAATTTCAGGTCTTCTGATAGGATGAGCCCGAATAGCCAGGACTTGTCTTGGGGATTCCAGCAAGACAAAAGTGATTTGTCTGTTATCATTCTCGGTTTGAAGAGATACCCATCCATCGACATAAGCAGCATCTGGATTCTCAACAACAGTTTCAAGAATATAGTCTAATCCCGCCCCAACATCAGTAGGTGAGAAAACAAAGGGTTTCCTGGTGAATTCTTCAATCAAACGATTTGGATATCTATAAATTCCTGTTTCAATTGATTCTTTCAGAACCTTGTTTGCCTTTTCCTGAATAGGATACATCAAACCACTGCCGTCAATATGCCATCTCAATAAACCACGTTTCATAGACTCTGATAACTCCACAACCTTAGGACTGTAAATATGAAAAGAAAGGGCAAAAAATAAGGAAGCAACAACCAAGACAGTTACAGCCAAGGGCAGCTTATATTTCTTCCTCTTTATGATTTCGCACAATGAAAGATAAGCCAGGATGAGAGCAAAGAGAGAAATGAATCTATAGCGGGGTTGGGTGAACAAAAACTCAATTCCCTTCCAGGAACGGAATAAAGCATTTAAGGCCATAGTCATGAAAACGAATAAAAAAAGAAAATATACGGTAGGATTATCGCTGTAATATTTTCTGACGGTTAAAAAAATGAACCAAAGAAAAATACCTATACCCAAGAGAAGCGAAGGATAAAATAAAGCAAAACCCGGAGCTAATCCAGCGAAACTGAAGAAATAAGGAATCCATGCCTTTACGTTTAAAAGGGCTTCTCCAATCGAAGGATTTCCGGGAAGACTGTTGTAGCCTATTAAATAACTGCTCCACACAACACCGGAAATCAGCAACCACAGACCAGCGCTCTTGTAACGTTTTTCTACAAAGAGCAATCCAAAACCGACAAGAAAAACCAAGAGGCCATTGCTGTTACTGAAGGTAGCTAATATGCCAAATAAACAGGCTGAGGCAAAAAAGAGCCAACCTTTATTTCTTAGAAAATAAAGGGCGATGATTGAAAAAAGAAATGAATATATGTAGGAAAAAAGAGCCGTCGACCATAACGGAGTATCAAAATTTTGTGGTTGAAAAAGCAAGAACAACACCGGACAGAAATACAGAATCTTTAATATTTTTTTCGGATGGAACGAAAGAAACAGAAAAAAAGCGATCAAAGCCAAAGCAGCATTACCAACATAACACAACAATCTAAAATCGAGCTCCCCCATTAATTGATAAACAGAAATAGCAACGAGACGTATGAAAATTAACCTGTGCTCGTTGTGTTGGACGATAAGATGTCCAAACGTTTCTCCAAACGAGTCGGATTCTAAGTAGTAATTGAGAAATCTGAGCAGGCAATCAAAATCATCCCATAAAGGGGCATTGATCGTGTTGGTGACAACTAGATGTGAGTAGATGAGAGGGGCCACAAAACACAAAACACAGATGAAAACAAGGAGGATACGGCGAAGAGGGTCTTTCTTACGAAGTGTTAAGTTTTCTGTGTAAATCTCATTTTTTCTCTCACGCATATTTTGCCCTAAGATCTTTAAAAAAGATCATAGGCAACGAGTATATCATAGCCAATCCCAATGTCACAGTGTCCAAACAGCTCTTTTAGTCAAAATGAAAAGGATACTCCGATATATCCAGCGATAAGGTCAGTGGTGGATGTGCTGACATCATATAACACCTGGTTGTTTTCCAGGTGAATTGAGGCTTTTTTCAGGTATTCAGCCCTTCCTCCTTTTATATAACGGGCAGACAAGTCAATATACATGACAAAAAAACCTCCTCTCTTCTCCTTTTCTTTTGAAAACACCTCAATCATCAAGCCGCCTCCAGCTCCATAACTGAAAACAAGATCACTATATATATTCGTTCTGGCTATGGGATTATCATCTGTAAATTTCTGACTTAGAACTCTTGTATTCGTGTACAAATAATTCAATCCGATCAATCCATCCAGATAAGGCCGCAGCCTCCCTTTAGGCGGCTGGATACGGAACAAATAATGGCATAAAAAAATGTTGTTCGAGGTGGTGACATCTACCAAAACATCTGGAACCAATATGTTAAAAGGTTCTTCCCGCGTCTCACTTCCATAGACAAGAAAATCAAGAGATATGCCCATAAAAACAGGAGAATTTGGGAAATTATACAAAAAATGTCCAGCACCGCTAAATCCGATTTGATTGACATTCTCTTTGAACTCATTTTGAGGAAAACCGAGACTAAATTTGGCGCTAATTTGAAATGATTCATGAGTAAATCCAAAAGATACAAGAGATAAAATCACAAAAACAAAAAATATAATAAATTTTACATTTTTCATTATTGTCTTCCTCCTTTTTAATGATACAGCAACACATCATTCATTATGCAAACTTTATGCCAACACGATCCAGATGTTGATAAGGACATCAGGAGTCTAACTGTCCTCAACATGAGTCAGGTGTAGCCTAGAAGTCTAGATGTTGTACTTAATTATTCTGGACGAATCGATGAGGTGAAGACTGAAGATTGATTCTACTGTTTTGAGTATGCTATGTTTTTTTAAAGGAGGCATCATGGCGGGGCGACCACGTTTGGATGTTGAGGCTCTTGTCACACATAACACTCTCGAATGGAGTTATTCCCCCCCCAGTGGAGGATAATTCCGTTACAGGATTCAAATAGAGGAAGACACTTGGCATGAAGTTGGAGAATACTCAAGAGACGGACAATCTTGGACCAAGTTCTTTGAGATGATCCTGAAGAAGCAAATGAACCCCGCTTTATAGATGAATTCTCTAGTAGTCAGGGTAATATTAAAATAAAACCGGAACTCTTGATGGGAGCCCTTTGCCCTTAGCTGTATCTGGACCTATATTAGTAGAGAATAGTATCCTCGCCCTGCTCCTTGATCAACTCATCGATTTCAGCCAAAAATATGTCTTTCCGACTCAGGATCGCATTGATTTCTTTTTTTGTCAGGAAAATTCCCACAGCCTCTTTGATCTGATCATAGCTGAGGGCTCTGACATTTTTGACAAATATCCTGGGAAGCCGGCGGAATGGAAGAGCCTCTTTGAGTCCATTCTTCCCGAATAAAAGGTTTTTTGTATGCTCTCTTGAAGAACGAAATGCACGGGAGTGATCGATCAGAATTGTCCGCCAATCTTTAGTGTAGCGAATATTCTGCTGGGTCCTGTCATCGTTGGCGATGATGCAGTCAAACGCGCGCATCAAATATATTCTGTTTTCCCATTCATGGATGTGCGACGCCGGCATTTGTGCGCCGCTCACCTGGCGGTCCTCATCACTTATCGTCCCATCGATCCAAAACTGGAGTGATCCTTCATTCCTATTGTATCTTCTCTTTACGGTAGGCGGAACCATATCCATTTGGAGAAGCTTATCCATTTGGTAGGCTGCAATCTCATACTGCCAGCCTT
>CAZLLG010000322.1:3747-4519 GCA_964560275.1 uncultured Eubacteriales bacterium
AACTCCATTCTTAAATCCTTTTGGATTTTTCCAGACTCCGGAAAGCTCATTTTCTCCGGCCTTAAGGAAGATCCTTTTGGGTTCTGTCACACCCTCTCCGATTTCTTTGACATCGACAATCTTCCCCTTCAACAGCCATTCCTCAATATCTCCTCTTTGGTCCACCACCGTAGATTTAAGCTGAGCGAAAGCAGCTGTTGTGGAAAAGATAATAAAACAGAGAAAAAGCCCTAAATACAAAATCCTTTTCATCGTTGACTCCTAATTGTATTCATTCCCCCATATCATAATGTTAAAAAATTATAAAATCAAACGATTCTAAACTCAAAGAGATATTTTGTTTAAGCAGGCCAGAATTGATGTGATTCCCCTCAGCTCAGCCGGCCTCTTTGGGCTCTCCCGGAAGTCTACACAGTTCTTCCTTCAGTGCCGTTATAGATTCAACTATAACACCGGACCTCATATATTCTTGCCTCTTCAGCCCCATGGGTTTCGTGGATTTGAATACGAACCGAAAAAGCCTGAATCGGCTTAAAATCATGTCGACACAATCGCTGATAATTATCTTTTACATCCACCAATTTAACAGCCTTATTCTCCTTCGAGAGGGCTGTAATTGTATACGCTTTAACAGTTTCAGGCTGCGGACCACGAATGACACGTTGGTTCACACTCGCTCGGGAAGATAGAGTTAATTCACGTTGAAAACCGGTATCGAAAACGATCTGGATATGACGAATCTTTTGCGGATTTTTCCATTGCAATTCAATCC
>CAZLLG010000323.1:0-4066 GCA_964560275.1 uncultured Eubacteriales bacterium
GTTTTTTTACGGGCAACGTTCGATCTCAGCAAATGGATCTTCATTCTTTTAGGAGTATTTGTTAGTTTTATTTTCGGATTTGCTATCCAATGGCTCAGAACACCAGGAGACTATCTTTCTCCCAAAGAAAAAAAAGAATCTCCGGATAAAAATGATCCCCTGGCCAGAAAAAACCTTTGGGAAAAGTGGAAGGGATTTTCGAATAGAATGGGTGGTTTTCAGAGTCGGATGCTGCTCTCTTTCATTTTTTTCATCCTGATTGCTCCATTTGCTTTCATTGTAAAGATTTTTTCGGATCCTTTGAATTTAAAAATCCGAACAAGTGAAACTCACTGGCACGAAAGACAAGAACCATCCCGAAACTTGGAAGATTACAAGAAGCAGTTCTAATGTACATCCTTGGTCTTTCCTGTTTTTACCACGACGCTGCGGCCGCCCTTCTCAAAGATGGGAGACTTATTGCAGCATCTGAGGAAGAGCGGTTTTCTCGGATTAAACATGATTCCGGCTTCCCCTCCCAAGCTGCAGCCTTTTGTTTGGATCGAGCGGGCATCTCTGCTGCGGATTTGGATTATATCGTGTTTTACGAGAAACCGTTTCATAAATTCGAGCGGATCCTGATGACAACACTCCAGGGATTTCCAAAATCCTGGAAGGTATTCCGAGAATCCATGATAACCTGGCTTGGGGATAAGCTATGGGTCAAAAGCATAATCAAGGATAAACTGGGTGTCCATGAAGACAAAATTCTTTTTGGGGAACACCACCTCTCTCATGCAGGGAGCGCTTTCTATCCCTCCCCCTTCGACAGTGCCGCCATTTTGACCGTTGACGGCGTCGGAGAGTGGACAACAGCCTCTATGGGAATCGGAGAGAGTAATTCCATTAACCTGCTCCATGAAATAAAATTTCCCCATTCTCTTGGACTTCTGTACAGCGCCTTTACCGCTTTTTTGGGATTCCGGGTCAACAATGGAGAGTACAAGGTCATGGGAATGGCCCCCTACGGCAAGCCGCGGTATATGGATAAAATTTACAATAACCTTATTCGTGTGGCTGACGATGGGTCATTCGTTCTAAACATGGAATATTTCTCCTATCACTATTCGGATCAAAAAACATTCAATAAAAAATTTGTCGCTCTTTTTGGAGATCCAAGAGATCCAGAAATGGACTTTTTTACTTCGGACACCCGGTACCCGACTTATTTTGGAGAGAAACCGGCCAACTATAAAGAGCAGTGTCAATTGAACGAACACTATGCTGATGTCGCAGCGTCCATACAAAAAGTCACCGAAGAGGTTCTGCTTAAGCTCGTAAACTCTTTGTATAAAAAAACAGGACTTAAAAACCTTTGTATGGCAGGGGGTGTGGGGCTCAATTCCGTGGCAAATGGAAGAATCCTGCGTGAAACACCTTTCGAAAACGTCTTTATTCAGCCCGCTGCCGGAGACGGCGGGGGAGCCCTGGGAGCAGCGCTTCATGCCTATCATGGTCTTCTGGACAAATCCCGGTCTTTTGTACAGGAGCATGCGTACTGGGGAAAAGACTATTCTGAAGAAGAGATTAAAGAATTTCTCGATAGTCAAAACATCCCCTATGAATATTTTCCCGAAGATGAAGCCCTACTCAACCGGACAGTCGAGGAGCTCGCAGCAGGTAAGGTCATAGGTTGGTTTCAGGGCCGTTTTGAATGGGGTCCGCGAGCCCTCGGCAATCGCAGCATCTTGGCTGATCCGAGAAGCGAAGAGATGAAAGATCTAGTGAACATTAAAATCAAATTCCGCGAGCCGTTCCGTCCTTTTGCCCCAGTTGTTTTGGAAGACCACGCGCAGGACTATTTCGATGCAGACAATATTGCCAATCAGTACCTTGCGAGATACATGCTTGTTGTCCTCCCGTTCAAAAAAGATATGAAAGGGCAGTTAAATGCGGTCAATCACATGGGGACCGGTCGGCTCCAAACGATCAGGGAGGAGTGGAATCCCCGATATTATCGGATTGTAAAAAAATTCGGGGAGGCAACGGGAACTCCCGTACTGCTCAATACATCCTTTAACCTCCGGGGGGAACCAATTGTCAATACTCCACAGAATGCGTACAATACATTCAGGACGAGTGGAATTGACATTTTGGTGATGGAAAAATTTTTAGTAAAAAAATAAAGGACGATCTATGAAAAAATTCTTCTCTCGTATGGACATATTCGGCGAGCTGCTAACCTTTTTCTGGCGCAGGAAATTGTGGTGGATGATTCCTATGATTGTGATTCTCATTCTCGTGGGTCTCCTATTGGTTTTTTCTCAAGGATCTGCCGTCGCCCCGTTTATCTACACCCTCTTCTAAAAATTCCTTTCTATTCCACCGAACCTAATTGTTGGCATCCCTCCGGCTCTAAGATAAATCTTGAGATGCACTTGGATATCAGTGGCAAATTTGGATTCAATTTTCTATAATGACAAATCCTCGGAGATTGAAACAATGCCAGGAAAACCACTTTCTTCAGAGCGCGCGACTTCGCCCATTTTGACCCAGCTCAGCGTTTTTATTCTTACCGCTTTTCTCCTGAGTTTCATCCAATTGAAAATTGCCAGTCCTATGCTAATGGTCGAACGTTTTATCCCCGGATGGGGTTGGTTCGAAATCTTGGCTTTGTCTCTGTATGCAGGATTCGTTGCTGGAAAAATGCTCCGTCCAACCTTGTCTCCCCAATGGCGCCTCCGCATTTGGCTCCTCTTTTCGGTCGTCTTCTTTTCCCAGCTTCTTATCGGCCTGCTCGGAGTGGATTCGTTCCTCATGACGGGAACACTCCATCTTCCCGTCCCGGCCATGATCGTTGCCGGGCCCCTTTTTCGCGCCGAGAGATTTTTTATGCCTATTCTTTTTGCCTCAACCGTTATTCTTGTCGGACCCGCCTGGTGCAGCCACTTGTGCTACCTGGGAGCTTGGGATGCAGTGGCGTCGATACATAAAAAAAAGCCTACAGCCATGCCCTTATGGCGTCACCCCCTTCGGATCGGAATCCTGCTGTTTGTTGCGGCAGGCAGTCTTTCCCTTCGTTGGATGGGCGTTTCGATGGTTGTGGCCGTGGGATTCGGTTTTGTTTTTGGCCTTTTTGGAATCGTAATGATGGTCTTCTGGTCGAGGACATCGGGAGTGATGACGCAATGTATCACCTATTGCCCCATCGGGCTGTTGGCCAACTGGTTCGGCCGGATTTCACCCTTCCGCATCAGAATCACTCCCGACTGCAATGCGTGCGGCGCATGCAGCATCGTCTGCCGGTATGACGCACTGACAGAAAAAGACATTCAGAGGAGGATCCCTGGAAAGACATGTACTCTGTGTGGAGACTGTATCAAAAGCTGTAAAGGCCGATGGATTGAATACGGATTTTCCCGGTTGACTCCAGAGAGAGCACGAAAATTATTTATCGTGCTCATCGTCAGCCTCCATGCGGTGTTCCTCGGAGTCGCCCGAATATAAAGTTAAAGGTGAAAAACATGAAAACAACCTTTTTTTTTGCTTTTTGTGCCTTGATGGCTTTTTTTTCATTCTCATGTGTGCCAGAAGAGGCCTCTATCGACGGGATGCCTCTTGAAGGATTTAAGCCTCTCTTCGACGGTTTGTCTCTCGAAGGCTGGAAGCCGCTCGCAGATGGACAGGGCAAAGGCGGCCTGTGGATTGTGGCCAACAATGCTATCGTAGGGGAGCAAGGCTCCAATAGAGAAGGAGGGATTTTAATCACCCAGGCACTCTATAGTGACTATGAAGTCTATGCAGAAATCAAGGCCGACTATCCCATTGATTCCGGGCTTTTTCTGCGCATCCAGCCAGAGATCCTCTCTTATCAAGTCACCATCGATTACAGACCGGATGGGGAAGTTGGCGGTATCTACAGCCCTGGAGGAGGAGGGTTTTTAGTTCATACTCCGGATGGAAAGGATCTCTGGATGGCCGAAGAATTCAATGCCGTCCGCGCACGCATCATGGGACAGCCCCCTCACATCGAAGCCTGGATCAACGGCATAGAAGTCGTGGATTATCAGGATTCTCTGGTCGAAGG
>CAZLLG010000323.1:4076-4515 GCA_964560275.1 uncultured Eubacteriales bacterium
GAAGGAGGGGCTCGTGTTCCCCATGAGGGAGCTGTGGGGATACAGATTCATCCGGGAGGAAGCGTAGAGAAAGGAAATAGGGTCTACTGCCGAAAAATAATGATAAAAAACTTAAAAGACTGATCATCTTAAAGTTCAAAGTTTTTTTTGAAAGATGCGGAAGCGTTTGTACAGTTTTCCCCCTATCCGAAGCATTTCGGCCCGGATTTTCACATTGGATTCCATCTCATGGTGGGTGTCCATAACTTCCATTCCAGCATCTTTTGCAGACTGGATCATTTTCACCCCCATAATTCCATCCAATCCGCGGCCCCGGTAACTTTCTCTTATGGCTCCGAGAAGCAGATCGAGCTGTTTCGTCTTCTTGGCAGCTTTTAGGATTTTAATGAATCCAAATGGAAAAAGCCGCCCGCGGGCTTTCTGAATGCCTCCGGTCATA
>CAZLLG010000324.1:0-4509 GCA_964560275.1 uncultured Eubacteriales bacterium
GGAAAGATTGAGAAGCTGAGAGATGCTCATCTCTATTCCATAAAGGTACCGATGCTTTTTTTTGCTGGAACAAGGGATCCTCTGTGCAATCTTGAAAAATTGAGACTGGTTCTCGATAAGATTCATTCGCCCTGGAAATTAGTTTTGGTGGAAGGCGGAGAGCACTCATTTAAAGTCCTTAAGTCCTTGGGAAAAACTCAGCAAAAGATTTATGAGTTTATAATTCAAAAAACTTTTGACTGGATTGAACAAAAATAAAGAATTTAGTTTGATTTGCCAATCACTTCATTTTTCTATATAAATCATAGAATGTTCCAATTTTTGAAGAAACAGTCAAAGAGAGGAAAAATGCTGTCGGCAAAATTCCCTGTTCCTGTTGTCTGTGTCGTACTTTCTCTGTTTCTTTTTCTCTTTCCGGTCTGCCGTAAGCCCTCGGACACTCAAACAGAAAATGAAAATAACATTTTCCCAGTTGTTGACACCACTATTTCCGAGATTCACAGCGCAATACAAACTGGAGCGGTCACATGCCGCCAACTGGTCGATATCTACTTGAAACGGATAAAGGCTTATGACCAATCAACGCAGATGAATGCCATTGTTATTGTCAATCCTAAAGCAAGGAAACGAGCCAAAGAACTTGATAAAGAATTTCGAAAAACAGGGATACTGCGTCCTCTCCACGGGATCCCGCTTATTGTCAAAGACAACTATGACACAAAGGATCTACAGACTGCGGGAGGATCTGTGGCTCTTAAAGGCTCAATTCCTCCTGACGATGCCTGTCAAGTTAGAGTTCTCCGTGAGGCCGGGGCGATTGTTTTGGCCAAGTCAAATATGGCGGAGTGGGCATTCAGCCCGATGGAAACAATAAGCTCTATTGCCGGGACAACGAGAAATCCCTATGACCTCGACCGTGTTCCAGCAGGCTCGAGCGGTGGCACAGCTGCGGCGGTTGCGGCAAGTTTTGGTGTGGCAGGATTGGGAACGGACACTGGAAATTCTATCCGCGGGCCCTCGGCTCATACAGCTTTGGTCGGCATCCGTTCCACGATGGGTTTAACCAGCCGGGATGGGATCATCCCCCTCTATCTTCGAAATGATATTGGAGGGCCCATGGCACGCACAGTTGAAGATGCCGTGAGGATTCTTGAGGTTATAGCCGGTTTTGACAAAGCTGATCCTATCACTCAGTACAGCGAAGGGAAAATCCCCGACAATTACACACAATTTTTGGATAAGGATGGCCTTAAAGGAGCCCGTATCGGCGTTTTCCGGACATTTATCGATAGGCCGACAACAGAACCTCAGGTGATAGAATTGGTTGAAAAAGCCATACAAGATATGGAGTCTCTTGGTGCAGATATAGTTGATCCTTTTATTATCCCTGAATTTAAAGAGCTGACCAACGGTCTGTGGTGCGATATGTTCCGGCATGATGTCAATGTTTATCTTGAATCACTTGGGGATGGTGCTCCCTATAAAACTTTAGAGGATATTTTCCAGTCGGGAATGTACGGACCTCCCGTAAAAAGAAGAATTCAACGGGCTTTAAAAGTTCCGTCTCAGGACGCTCCCCGGTGCAGCGACCTCTATCAGGAGCCGCGAAACATCGCTTTCCGTAAGGCTGTTTTGGATGCGATGGAGGTTTATGCTCTTGATGCGATTGTCTATCCAACCTGGGGAAATCCTCCTCGTAAAATAGGGGATCAGAAGAGTCCTGCTGGCGACAACAGCCAGCTGATTCCCCCGCACACCGGGCTGCCGGCTCTGACTGTTCCCATGGGCTTCACATACTCCCGCCTGCCTGCGGGATTACAGATTGTCGGAAAGCTTTTTGGAGAACCCGATATCATCCGGATCGCGTATGCCTATGAACAGTTCACAAAGCACCGCCGGCCTCCGGAAAAATTCAAGGAATTATAGAGAATCGTCATTCTAAGAGATCATGTTAAAAAAAAAGATTAAAAAAAGCAGAGCCGTTCGACTCTTGAGAGGGGAGAGAGTGCTGTTCGTCTGTTATGGGAACCACGCCCGCAGCCCCATGGCCGAAGGTCTTGCGAGAAAAACATTCGGTAGAGATGTGCGTGTGGAGAGTGCAGGTGTCAATCCGCTGTTCGAGGGGGCTGCAGACTTTGCTGTTCAGGTCATGAAAGAGGAGTATGGGATCGACATTTCTGCACACCTCCCCAGACATGTGAGAGACGTGGATATGGACCGTGTGGATTATGTTGTCGCTATGGACCCTGCTGTCTACGAAATACTATCTAAAATTCATCTTGTGCCCAGGGAAAAACTCATCCTGTGGAGAATTGAAGATCCGTTTTCGTTAGGTTTAAAAAATTATCTCAAGACGGCCGAAAAGCTCATGAATAAGATCCTAACGACATTTAACACCTCAGCCTTGTCCTGAATCTTTTTGCGCTATCGGAGGATGATCTCATCGGCAAAAATCCAGCATTTCTCTCCGGCATCGGAGTGCCAATTTGGGTTGACTCCAATGTTTTTTGCATAAAAACGGAGATATCGAAAAGATTCATTTGAAAAATTGTGAAGAAATTCTTTGATAAAGCCCCCACTTTCTCTTAAAGAAACATCATTTTCAATCACGAAGATTCTTTCAAAATCTTCGCCATTTTTTGATACGGCGATTTGAATTTCACTCGGCAGAAAAATCCAGGCAGCATTATTTTGCAGAAAACGAAGGGAAATTTGTTTGAGTTTGGTTCGGCCGTGAAGATCGATAACCACAGCCATGTCTTCCCCTTCAAAACCCTGCCAAAGACCATCACGAAAATTCTTGGAACCAGTCATCCCATCGATAAGGGAGCGTCTCCCGCTAGCTGGATATCTCTGGCTGAATGGATTCAAGAGGTCTATCGTCTTGTTGACCCCCTGATGATAGTGAAAAGTTTGTTCTGCCATATCGTCTTTGAGTTTTCCATCGATGAAGATACCGGTTCGAACCGTCATCGTTCTATCAAAAGTGAATGGGCGTTTATACAATTGGATTTCTGGAGAGGTGTGGCTTTCACCGGTCGAGTAAAAAATAGGCACTTCAAACTGTTCAGATTCAAGAACAATCCACGTTTTTCGATTTTTCGGATCAAAGCGGGAGAGAATATCCACTTTGTATGAGCCCAAACTGTAGTTGACTTCCAGAACATCGAGTCTTTTATAAAAAATATCTAATCTGGCTCTGAAATTTTGCCAATTTCTTGATTCTTTTGGAGACCAAACCACTTCTGATAAGGCTGTCATCCGAGGTACACTCATATACTCGGCATATTCAGGTGTTTTTATGTATTCGGTCCATACGTTTCCTTGGGCTCCTTTTATGTGTTTTGATTCTTTTTCCGATAGTTCCAAAGGCACAGGTTCGAAGGCATAGACTTTTTTTAGCGTAGTGTATCCCCCGATAGCCAAAGGTTCAGTTTCAGGGTTGGCCTGGTAGTAATCATAGTAACAATAAGCGGTTGGTGTCATGATTACATTATGCCCCTGTCTGGCTGCCTCTATTCCTCCACCCATCCCTCTCCATGACATGACCGTTGCTTCTGGAGCCAAACCTCCTTCGAGAATTTCATCCCAGCCTATCAGCTTCCGTCCCTTGTCCAAAAGGAACTTTTCGATCCTGCGGATGAAATAGCTCTGCAGTTCGTCTTCGTTCTCAAGGCCTTCTTCTTGAATCCGTGCCTGACATTTTTCACAGCTTGCCCAGCGGGTTTTGGGGCACTCGTCTCCGCCGATATGGATATATTCACTGGGAAAAAGGTCTATAACTTCAGAGAGCACGACCTCTAAAAAATCAAAGACCTTATCGTTTCCCGCACAGTACACGTCTTCTTTAACGCCCCAAATTGTAGAGACTTCAAAAGGTCCGTCTGTACATGCAAGTTCGGGATAGGCAGCGAGTGCCGCCACAGAATGCCCGGGCATTTCGATTTCAGGAATGATGGTGATAAAACGGTCCTGCGCGTACTGGACAATATCTCTGATCTCGGGCTGTGTGTAAAATCCTCCATATGGCTGACCGTCAAATTTATGCGGTTGATTCCTGTAGTGGCCCACGAGTGTTTCCTTTCTTGTGCTGCTGATATCAGTCAGTTTGGGGTACTGTTTGATCTCGATCCTCCAGCCCTGGTCTTCGGTAAGATGCCAGTGGAAAGTGTTAAATTTATGCAGAGCGAGAAGATCGATATATTTTTTGATGAAGGATACGGGAAAAAAATGACGGCCCACATCCAGGTGCATTCCCCGGTAGGGGAAGCGGGGCGTATCAGTGATTTTCATACAAGACAGTGCAATTTGATTGAATCCTGGGAGGTTCTGTCCGTTTTCAATTTCAGGAGGCAAAAGCTGGAGAAGAGTTTGGATGCCGTAAAAAATGCCAGTTGGCGTGTTGGCAAACAAAAACATCGAGGTTGGATTGATTTCAAGCTCATACCCTTCGTTCCCTAGATGTGGTTTATTGGACATTAGCTCAATCACAAAAATATTATCGCGAAT